>JBGSLM010000177.1:0-9861 GCA_041740755.1 Parvularculaceae bacterium
GGCGCACGGGTCATCTCGATCGCGCGCCGCCCGCCGGACTTCACGCACAAGAATCTCCTCTTCGTCAAAGCCGACCTCGCCATTCGGTCGGAAACGGCCGCAGCGCTCAAAGACATCGCCGCGCGCGAGAGAGTTTTGCGCGTCGTGCACAACGCCGGGGTCATTCGCCCGGCGCTGATTGAAGACGCAACGCTTGAAGATCTCGACTATCTGACCGAGCTTCATCTCGCCTCGATGGAAGCATTGGCGAAGGCGGCGCTTCCGGCGATGAAGAATGCGAAATTCGGGCGCATCGTCGGCATTTCGTCGCGCGGGGCGCTCGGACTTGCAACGCGCACCAATTATGCGGCGACAAAAGCGGGCATGATCGGAATGCTGCGCACCTGGGCGCTTGAACTTGGGGCCCACGGCATCACGTCGAACTGCGTCGCCCCTGGCCCCGTCGAATCCGAAATGTTCCACGAGATCGTTCCTGATGGAAGCGATCGCAAGCAAAAGCTCGCCGACGCAATCCCGGTCAAACGCATCGGCGCGCCGGAAGACGTCGCGCACGCGGTCTCATTTTTTCTTTCGAAAGACGCCGGATTTGTCACAGGTCAAACACTCTATGTCTGCGGCGGGACAAGTATCGGTTCAGTCGTGATTTGAAGGAGACGCGTATGACGACGCTCATCGACAAAAGACCGGCGGCGATCGACACCGACGCGCTGGTGGAACCCGACCGCGTGCACCGGTCGGTCTATACCGATCCCGCGATCTTCGAGCTTGAGATGGAACGGATCTGGGGCAGGTCGTGGATCTATGTCGGCCATGAGAGTCAGGTCGCAGAACCTGGCCAGTATTATGCGACGACGATCGGCCGCCAGCCGGTGCTGTTGACGCGCCATCGCGACGGAAAATTTTATGTGTTGTTCGATCGCTGCGCCCACAAGGGCGCGCGCCTCGTCGGCGACACCTGCGGCAAGGTGAAAGAGCTTCGCTGCTGCTATCACGGCTGGCGGTTCGATCTCGACGGCAAGCTTTTGTCGATCCCGCTTGAAGGCGGCTATGACGGCACGCGTTTCGGCAAAGATGATCCGATGGCCAACATGCAGCGTGTGCCGCGCGCCGACAGCTATCGCGGCTTCGTCTTCGCAAGTCTCAGCGCCGAAGGGCCGGACTTGAAGGCATGGCTCGGCGGCGTCGCCTCATCGATCGACAACATGGTCGACCGCGCGCCGGAGGGCGAGCTTGAAGTGACGGGAGGCGTCTTTCGCTATGAGCATGACTGCAACTGGAAATTCTTCATCGAGAATCTGAACGACATGATGCACCCTATGGTGGCGCATCAATCGTCAAGCCTGACCGCGCGGGTCGTCGCCAAAAAGGAACTCGACCCGAACGCGCCGGTTCCATCCGCGATCGAGATCATCGCGCCCTTCACCGAGAGCTATACGTTCTTCGACGATATGGGCGTGCACGCATTTCCGTATGGTCACGGCTATTCCGGCGGCAAGACGTCGATCCACGCCAAATATTCCGACGTCCCCGAATACAACGAGCGGATGGAAAAAGCCTACGGCAAGGAGCGTGTCGCCGAGATCATGTCGGTCAATCGGCACAACACGATTTTCTATCCGAGCGCGACGATCAAGGGTGCGATTCAGACGATGCGCGTCGTGCGTCCGATTGCAGTCGACAAAACGATCATCGAATCCTTCACCTTCCGCCTCAAGGGCGCGCCGGACGAATTGCTGCGCCGGTCGATCCTTTACTGCAACCTCATCAATTCATCCGCCAATCTTGTCGGGCCCGACGATCAGGAATCCTACCGGCGCCAGCAGCTTGGCCTTCAGTCGCAAGGGTCGGACTGGGTCGCGATGCATCGCGATTACGGGCGCGACGAAGATCTTGGCGACCGCCACTTCTATGCGCGCGGATCGAGCGACATTTCGTTCCGCAACCAATATCGCGTGTGGAAGAAATATATGAGCCAGGGAGCGCGCTGAGATGACTTCGACCAATCAGGAAGCGGTCCTTCTTCATCACCGCGTGTCGCAGTTCATCTATCACGAGGCGCGTCTCCTCGACGAGCGGCGCTGGGACGAGTGGGAGGCGCTCTTTCTCGACGACGGCGATTATTGGGCCCCGGCGACGCCGGGCCAGCCCGATCCCATCGATCACGTATCGCTGATCCATGAAAACCAGCTGCTCCGCAAAGTGCGGATTGCGCGCTTTGCAAGTCCAGCCGCCTATTCGCTGCAACCCTTTCCGCGCACAGCGCATCTTGTCTCGAACGTGATGGTCGACCGGCATGATCCGGCGAGCGGCGAGGTAAGGGCGGTCTCGCGCTTCTTGATGATCGAATACCGGCGCGGCACCCAGAAGTTTTTCGGCGGCGCCTATGAACACAATCTCGAGCTTAAAGACGGCGCGTTCAAAATTCGCCGCAAGAAAGTCGACCTCGTCAATTGCGAGGGGCCGCTCGAAAGCTCCAACGTTTATTTCTAGCGCGCGGGAAGGCTGATAATGTGGAAGCCGCCGCAACGTATTCGTCACCAGACATCGGGCGACCCATGGCCCGGCGCGGACGAAGCGGCGCGCTCTCGCCTGTTCTCGCCGATTGAGGTCGGGCGGCTTTCACTGCGCGAGCGCACCTGGGTTCCAGCGATGGTGCCATGGCGCGCGACGGAGGACGGCGAAGTCACCGACGATGTCGTCGACTGGTATCGCCGTTTTGCGGAAGGAAGACCCGGTGCGATCGTTGTCGAGGCGACCGGGGTTCGCGATGTGCCGTCGGGTCCCTTGCTGCGCATCGGGCATGACCGATTTGTTCCGGGACTTCACCGCATTGTCGATGCAGTTAACGAAGCGAGCGGCGGCGAAACGCGGCTGTTCATCCAGATCATCGATTTTCTCTCCATCCGCCGCCGGCCGGAACGCGAGAAATTCCTGCGCCGTTTTCTTGCGATCACTGACGCGCATCGTGCAGCGCTCGGCGGCGGCAGCGACGATGATGTCCGCGAGCGAATGGTCTCCTGCAGCGATGAAGACCTCAAAACCGTATTGACCGCGCGCGAATTTGAAAATCTGACGCGCGGCTATCGCGAGCGCGTGACCGACGTCGACCTTGCGCACATACGCGATCTTCCGGTTGCGCTGCCGGGTATATTCGCCGAAGCGGCAATTCGCGCCGAACGCGCGGGGTTCAACGGCGTCGAGCTTCACTACGCCCACGCCTATACGATGGCGTCGTTCCTCTCCCGCCTCAACACGCGCGCTGACGGTTATGGCGGCGCCCGGGAGAATCGGCTGCGCCTTCCATTGGAAGTCTTCAACGCGACCCGCGCCGCTGTCAGCGATGATTTTGTCGTCGGCTGCCGCATGCTGTCGGAAGATTGCATCGACGGAGGATCGAACGTCGAAGACGCGGCGTATTTCGCCAGAGAATTCGCGCGCGCCGGCATGGATTTCATCTCGCTCTCGCGCGGGGGAAAATTTGAGGACGCGCTGGAGCCGAAAGCAGGCGAGGCGATTTATCCCTATACGGGACCGAGCGGTTATGAGTGCATGCCGCAAATCATCTCAGACGAATTCGGCCCCTTTGGCCGCAATATCGAACCGGCCGCGCGGATAGGCGCGAGAGTGCGCGCGGCGGGATATTCAACGCCGATTATCCTCGCCGGGGGCATTCATCATTTCGCGCAGGCGGAAGACGTGCTCGCAGCGGGCAAGGCCGACATCGTCGGCTTTGCGCGTCAGGCGCTCGCCGATCCCGACTGGTTCGAGAAAGTGCGCCTCGGGCGCGGCGCCGAGGTCAATGTCTGCAAATACTCAAACTATTGCGAAGGCCTCGACCAGAAGCACAAGATGGTGACGTGCCAGCTCTGGGATCGCGCGCAGCTTGACGAGCCCGAAGTTAAGATGGCGCCCGACGGAAAACGTCGGACGCTCGCGCCGCGCTGGCGGCGCTAGGCTTCCGCCTTCTGATAGTGACGGCGATTGGGCCGCGCTTTTGTTGCGAGGTCGCGCGCTTTTTCATTCGCCTTTTCCGCTTCACGATAGAGCTGATACTCGCCGGACTTCAACTGCCCCGGCCAGCCGAGCGCCTTTCCAGCAACGCTTCTGACGCCGTAATGGCCGGCGGCTTGCCGTGTGAAGAACGGATTGTTGAGATGCGGACGCGCGAGCGCGCACATGTCGGCGCGCGCGGCGGCGACGATCATGTTGACCTGTTCCGGCAACGTAATGTCGCCGACCGCGATGGTCGGGATGCCGACCGTCTGTTTGATGAATTCGGCGAACGGCGTTTGCCACATGCGCCCGAAGACGGGCTTTTGCCATTTGACCGTCTCGCCCGACGATGCGTGAATGATATCGGCGCCTGCCGCCTTGAACGCTTCGGCGTAAAAGCGAACATCGTCGAGCGTGACGCCGCCCGGCGCCCAGTCGCTGGCGGAAAGGCGAACTGACATCGGCCTGTCGGCGGGCCAAACCGCGCGAACGGCCTCAAAGACTTCAAGCGGGAATCTGACGCGCTTTGCCGCGTCGCCGCCATAACCGTCCTTGCGCTGATTGGTGAGCGGCGAGAGGAAGCTGGCGAGGAGGTAGCCATGCGCGCAGTGAAGTTCGAGCATGTCGAACCCAGCGCGTGCGGCGCGTTTCGCCGAGGCGACGAAACTGTCGCGGATCTTGTCCATTTCAGCGCGCGAGAGTTCTGACGGTGTATCTGAGACGCCATCAATATAGGGGATGGGCGAGGCGGAATAGATCGGCCAATTGCCGTCAGCCATCGGCATATCCATGCCGAGCGCCGGGGTTTTCGTTGACCCTTTTCGGCCTGCGTGACCAAGTTGCAGCGCAATCTTCGACGGGCTCGACGCGTGAATGAAATCGACGAGGCGCTTCCAGTCGGCTTCCTGCTTGTCGCTCCACAGTCCGGTGCAGGCGGTCGTGATGCGCGCGTCGGGCGTCGGGCACGTCATCTCGGTGAAGATGAGACCGGCGCCGCCAAATGCGCGCGCGGCGTAATGCGTGAAATGCCAGTCGACGAGATCGCCGCCGTCGGCTGAATATTGCGCCATCGGCGCCATGGCGACGCGATTTGGAATGGTGAGACCGCGCAACGTCATCGGCGTGAACATCGGCGTCGGCTTCTCGGCGGCAAGGTTGCGGCCCGTCTGGCGGCGATAGCGGTCGTAGAATTCAGCTTCGACCTTTGCGAGGAAGTCAGCGTCGCGCAGTCTGATATTGTCCCAGGTCAGCGCCTTGCCGCGCGACATCAGGGCGAATGCGAATTCATAACGCTCCTTCTCCCAATGCATCGGCATATCCTCAAACCATTTGAGCGACACTTCGGCGTTGTGCTGCGTCACTTCGACCGGCGTGCGGCGTTCTTTTTCATAGGCGGCAAGGGCGGCGGGAACATCGCCCGCATTCTTGACGACGCTGTCGGACAGCGCGATTGCGCATTCCATCGCGAGTTTGGTGCCGGACCCGATCGACCAGTGCGCGGTCGCCTTGTTGTCGCCAAGGATGACGATGTTGCCGATGCTCCATTTTGCGCACTGAATTTTCGGGAAATTCCGCCATATCGAGCGGTTCGTCTGCAACTTGTGGCCCTGAAGTTCTTCGGCGAAGACGCTTTCAAGGTAGCGTGCGCTCTCCTCCTCCGACATCCCTTCAAAGCCTGACGCCGCCCAGCATTCGGGCGTTGTCTCGATGACCCAGGTCGATGCGCCCTCTTCGTACTGATAGGTGTGCGCGCAAAAATGCCCATGCTCGGTCTTGCGGAAGAAGAACGTGAAGGCGTCGAGCGGCCGCGTCGATCCCATCCAGGTGAATTTGTTACGCTTGTTTTCAAGCGTGACCCCGAGTTCTTTCTCATACTTTCGGCGGATCTGGCTGTTGACGCCGTCGGCGACGAGGATGAGGTCGCTGTCCGCAAAGCGTTGTTCGAAGGTCGCAGCGTCGACCGGCGCCTGAAAATGCAGCGAAATGCCTTCGTCGCGGCACCGCTGTTGCAGCAATTGCAAAAGCGTCTTGCGCGAGCAGCCGGCAAAGCCGTTTCCGCCGACGACGGTGCGATCGCCCTCATGTTCGATGACTATATCTTGCCAGTAAGCGAAATGATCCTTGATCATCTCATATGATTTCGGATCGCGGCTCAAAAACTCGTCAAGCGTCTCATCGGAGAAAACAACGCCGAAACCGAATGTGTCGTCGGCGCGGTTTTGCTCATAGATGTCGATGACCGCATCCGGCATCCGCTTCTTGGTCAGGAGAGAGAAATAAAGCCCGCCGGGGCCGCCGCCGATTACCGTGATTTTCATTTTATCCGCCTCTAGTCGCCGACGACAGCCGTCGTCTCAATTTCGATTTTCGCGTCGTCCTCGACGAGCGCGACCACTTGCACGAGAGCCATGCAGGGAAAGACTTTCCCAAGCACGTCGCGCCATGCGGCGCCGATCTCCTGCGCGCTCGCGAGATATTCCTTTTTGTCCGTGACGTAACAGGTCATGCGCACGATATCGGACGGGGCAGCGCCCCCTTCAGCAAGGATCGCGCGCGTGTTGAGAAGCGCCTGGCGGAACTGACCGGCGAGATCCTTTGCTGCGAATTTCTCGTCCTCGTTCCATCCGACGACGCCGGCGGTGAACACCATGCGTCCGCTTGCCGATACGCCGTTTGCGTAACCCCTTGGGCGCGGCCAGCCCGCCGGTTGCAGAATTTTGCGCGTCATTGTTTCTCCCCGAGAAAGTTTTGGAGATGCTGGCGCGCGATGACGATCTTTTGCACTTCGGATGCGCCTTCATAGATTCTGAGCGCACGGATTTCGCGGTAAAGCTCCTCGACTTTGACGCCTTTGGTGACGCCAAGGCCGCCGAAAATCTGCACCGCCTTGTCGATGACCGCCTGCGCCTGATCTGTTGCAAAAAGCTTCGCCATCGCCGCTTCGCGCGTGACGCGGGTCTTTTTGACATCCTTCGTCCAGGCGGAGCGATAGATAAGGAGCGCGGAGGCGTCGATGTCGAGCGCCATTTCCGCAAGACGCTCCTGAGCGATCGGCTGATCGGCGAGCGTTGCGCCGAACATCTGACGGCTCATGGCGCGCTTCGTCGCTTCGTCCAGCGCGCGGCGTGCAAAACCAAGCGACGCGGCGCCGACTGTCGTCCTGAATATGTCGAGCGTTCCAAGCGCGATTTTCAATCCTTCGCCTTCGGCGCCGATCAGGTGATCGGATGGAATGGCGCAGTCCTTGAAGCGAAGGCGTGCGAGCGGGTGCGGCGCGATGACGTCGATGCGTTCAGCGATAGAAAAACCTTTGACGTTTGCGTCGACGACGACGGCTGAAACGCCGCGCGTTCCTTCGCTCGTGCGCGCAAAGAGCGTGTAGAAATCGGCGATGCCGCCGTTTGAAATCCAGGTCTTCTCGCCGTTCGCGACATAGCCGCCCGCCGATTTCGAAAGCGCGGTCGTCATCGCCGCGACATCGGATCCGGCGTTTTCTTCCGACAGCGCAAAGGCCGCGATTTTCTCGCCGGATGCGACGGCTGGCAGATATTTCTTCTTCAGCGCCTCGGATCCGAATGTTGAAATCGCGCCGGAGCCAAGGCCCTGCATCGCAAAGGCGAAATCGGCAAGGCCGGAATGGCGCGCCAGCGTTTCGCGGATGATGGAAAGAGATCGAACATCCAGCGACTTCAGCGCGCCGCCGAATTCCTGCGGAACGCAATAGCGAAGCCAACCATCGCGCCCGAGCGCCTTGACGAGCGCACGGCATGTCGCCTCGACATCGTCATGCGCCCCCGGCGCATCGACGATTGCGGGCAGGGTCGCCGCCGCCCAATCGTCGAGCCTTTCGGCGAGTGCTTTGTGATGCGGCTCGAAAAACGGCCAGTCGAGAAAGGAGCGGTCCGCCATCAGTCGCCTCCGAATACGGGTTTTTCTTTCGCGACGAAGGCGTTGTAGGCTCTGATGAAGTCATTCGTCTTCATGCAGATCGCCTGCGCCTGCGCTTCGGCCTCGATCGCGGTGTCGAGACTCATGTCCCATTCCATGTTGAGCTGGTTCTTGGTGATGCCGTTGGCGAAGGTCGGTCCCGCAGCGAGGCGCCGCGCCATCGTCATTGCGTGATCATCGAGTTTGTCCGCCGGAACGATCTCGTTGAAAAAGCCCCAGGCGAGGCCTTCTTCGGCGCTCATCGACCTCCCGAAGAAGAGAAGCTCCGACGCGCGCCCTTGTCCAATGATGCGCGGCAAGATTGCGCAGGCGCCCATGTCGCAGCCGGCAAGGCCGACGCGGTTGAAGAGAAACGCGGTCTTTGCTTCCGGCGCCGCATAGCGAAGATCCGAAGACATTGAGATGATCGCGCCGGCGCCGACCGACACGCCGTCAACCGCGGCGATGATCGGCTGCGGGCAGTGGCGCATCGCTTTGACGAGATCGCCGGTCATGCGGGTGAAATTCAACAATTCCGGCATGCCCATTTTGGTGAGCGGGCCGATAATGTCGTGGACATCGCCGCCGGAACAGAAATTGCCTCCTTCGCCGCCAAAGACGATGACCTTCACGTCTTTCGCGTAGACAAGCTCGCGAAACGTATCGCGAAGCTCGGCATAGGATTCAAAAGTGAGCGGGTTCTTGCGTTCAGGACGATTGAGCGACACGCGCGCGATCCCGTCCTTGAAGACCCATTTGAAATGCTTCGGCTTGAATGTCTCAGGGTTCATGCGGCGTCCTTCCGTGAACGGGCGATGGCGGCGGGCGATATCTGCGACAAGAGGCGGCGCAACGTCTTCATTTGCGCAGGCGTAAGTCCGGCGAATGCATCGTCGATCCATTGGCGATGCGCGGCGGCCATGTCGGCGAACACCCGCTCGCCTTTCTTCGTGAGCGTGAAGATCGCGACGCGGCCGTCTTGCGGGTCGGCAATGCGTTTGACGAGGCCTTCGCGGATCAGCGGCGCGGTCACTTGTGTCGTTGCGCCGTCGGAGACTTTCAGCCGTTCGGTGAGCGCCCCGGCGCGAAGACCCTCGCCGCCGGCGCGGTCGAGCGCCGAGAGAACGTCGAAGCGCGAAATCGAATGCCGGAAACGGCTGCGAAAACCTGTATCGACAGCCTTTTTCAGCCCTTGCGAAGCGTCAAGGAGTTCAAGCCAGGCGCGCAGGGCCTCGCGGTCGTCGCTCATGCGATCAACTCGCCGCCATCGACGATGATCGACTGGCCGTTGATTGCGGCTGCGCCTTCGCTTGCAAGAAAGACGGCGGCGGCGGCGACTTCATCGGGGGTCACGAGACGTCCCATCGGGTTGTCTTTGGCGAGCGCCGATTTGGCCGCGGCGACATCGCCGCCCGCTTTCGCAGCGAGCCGGTTCACGGCGCCGGCTATCAGCGGCGTGTCGGTAAAGCCTGGGCAGACGGTGTTGAAGGTGACGCCCGTCTTTGCATGTTCGAGCGCGAGCGTCTTGATCCATCCAAGAACGCCGTGTTTTGCCGCCGCATAGGCGCCCGTATAGGGATAGGCCCTGTGCGATGCGGTCGACGCGATCGCGATGAAGCGACCCCATCCGCGCTCGATCATGCCAGGAACAACCGTTTCGGCGCAGGTGAACGCAGAGGTGAGATTGAGCGCGATCATCTCGTCCCACATCGCACGCGTCGTGTTGAGAGATGCTGCCGTTGCTGCGTGGCCGGCATTGTTGATGAAAATATCGACTACGCCAGCCGCCTTGACGCCCGCGATCACGGAAGCCTCGTCCGTCACATCGATCACGACAAAGGGAAGGCCGCTCGCCTTCAGCTTCGCCTCGTCGCGGCCTGCGACCGTCACCTCCGCGCCGGAGGCGGCGAGCGCCCTGGCGATCGCAAGGCCGATGCCGGA
>JBGSLM010000178.1:0-4342 GCA_041740755.1 Parvularculaceae bacterium
GTCGGCCCAGCGCGCCGCCTCGTCCGCCAAGGCATCGGCCGCCTATGACGAGGCTCTGAAACAGTCCGGCGCCGAAGAAGGAACAAAAGCGTTCGAGGCGATCGCGGAAGGCGGCGGCGCATACGCCGCGCTCGCCAATATGCGCCTTGCAGGCGAGCTGTCCGCGAAGGGCGAACGCGAAAAGGCTCTCGGCCTTTATCGCACGGTTTATAGCGGCGGCGCAGGATCAAAGCGGGTTAAGGACATGGCGCGCATTCGCGCATCTTATCTGTCGCTCGCGGATGGTCGCGACGCTGTCCTCAAAGACATCGACGATCTTGAAACCGACAAGACCGCCATCGGATTTTATGCGCGCGAAGTGATTGCGCTCGCGGCGCTGAAAGCCGGCGATTTTCAGAGTGCGGAAGAAATGTTCCGCAAAGCGGCGATATCGGCGGACGCGCCCGAACCAATCAAGCTGCGCGCCGGGGAGTTCGCGGCGCTCGCCGGCGCCGGCAAGGCGGGCGTTGAAATGCCGGTCATCGAAGAAAGCACGAAGACGGATGCAGAACGCTTCCTTGAAGGCCTTGAAGCCGCAGGGGAAGATTTGTCTTCGATCGTCGATGGCGGGGGCGAAGCGCCTGTGCTGGAGAATCACGACGGACACGACCACGAAGCCGGGGCGACTGAAACACCCAATCCGGAAGGTAACGAGTAATCGCATGAATAAAAGATCAGCCGGCGTCAGCCATTCGGCGCTTTTGCTTTTGTCGCTCGCAGCGATTGCGCTTCCCGCCTGTTCTTCAGGGCCGGTCGGCGCTGTCACCGGCATATTCGGCGGCGGCGACGATGACGACAAGAAAAAGGAAGGCGAAGCGCCCGAAGAATCTGATCGGATTTCGATCCTCTCGGTTGACGAGCGCGTTGAGGCCGATCCGCGCTTTGCCGGCGTCGAAATCGAATTGCCGCCATCCTATGTCAACACGTCATGGCCGACGCCCGGCGGCGAAGCCGATCATACGCTTCACCATCTGACCGCCGCCGTCACGCTTGAAACCGACTGGAAAGCCGATATCGGGAAAGCCGCGTCGCGCGCGCGCCTGACATCGCCGCCGATCGTCGCTGACGGCATGCTTTATGTTCTGGACGCGGAAGCGACAGTGACCGCGTTCGACGTCGCGACCGGCGACATGAAGTGGGAATCGGAACTTCGCCCCAAGATCAAGGAAAAGTTTCGCGTTCGCGACGTGCTTTCACGCACGAAGGCGTCGCAACTCGGTTTCGGCGGCGGCGTCGCTTATGAAAACGGCAAGGTGTTTGTCACCTCGGGATTTGGATTTGCGGCGGGCCTAGACGCTGCGACCGGCGAGAAGCTCTGGCAATTCGAAGCCGAGGCGCCGGTCAGAACACCGCCGACGGCGTTTCGCGGCAGTCTTTACTTCGTCACCAACACCAATGACGCGATCGCCCTCGATCAGGCGACCGGCGCAAAGCAGTGGAATTACCAGTCGTTCGAAGAATCGGCGCGCATTCTTTCAGCGGCAAGCCCGGCGGCGGCCGGCGATCTTGTGGTCGCTCCGTTTTCCTCGGGCGAAGTCGTCGCTTTTCTTGCAGGAACGGGACGGCCGGTCTGGAACGACACGCTCGCGCGCAATACGCAGCTGACGGCGCTTTCCGCGCTCAACGACATTGCGGGAAGCCCGGTGATCGATCGCGGACTTGTCTATGCGGTCAGCCACGCCGGACGTCTCGTCGCCATCGATATCCGCACCGGGCAACGCGCCTGGGAAGCGCCGATCGCCAGCCTGCAAATGCCGTGGGTCGCCGGCGAGTACATTTACCTCGTATCCGTCGACGCAGAACTTGTCTGCCTTTCGCGCACTGACGGCGCCATCGTCTGGGTGTCGCAGCTGAAGCGTTATGACAAACCGAAAAAGCGCAAGGGCCGCATCGCATGGGCCGGCCCGGTGCTTGCCGGCGACACGCTGGTGCTCGTTTCGACGGACGGCAAGGTTGTCAAAGTCTCGCCGAAAGACGGAACAATCATCGAGACGAAAAAAATCGACGGCGGTTCTGTCATTGCGCCGATCGTCGCTGAAGAGCGCATCTTCATTCTGACTCAGGAAGGAAAACTCTACGCGCTGCGTTAGAGTTTTGTCCGGGAGCGCCGATGTCAATCCAACGCTCGCCTGGCGCGCCGAACGTCAAGATCGCGATTGTCGGCAGGCCGAATGTCGGCAAGTCGACGCTTTTCAATAAGCTGGTCGGGAAACGCCTCGCCATTGTCGACGATACGCCGGGCGTGACGCGCGACCGCCGCGAAGGCGACGCGCGCCTCGGCGGGATTATGTTCATCGCGATCGACACGCCAGGACTTGAAGAAGCGCCGGAAGCCGCGCTTGAAGGGCGGATGCGCCAGCAGACGGAGAAGGCGATCGAAGAATCCGCCGCCGCAGTATTCGTCATCGATGCGCGCGTCGGCGTGACGCCGCTTGACCAGCGTTTCGGGCAGATGCTGCGAAAAAGCGGCAAGCCGATCATTGTGGTCGCCAACAAGGCTGAAAGCTCCGCCGGCGAAAGCGGCGTTCTCGACGCGTGGTCGCTGGGACTTGGCGAGCCGATCGCAATGTCGGCTGAACACGGCATGGGCTTTGGCGAACTGCGTGAGGCGCTTGGCGAAGTCATCGCTATGGCGCCGGAAGAATCGGAAGGCGACAGCGAAGAGGAAAACTGGGACGATCCGCTAAAGCCGTTGCGTGTCGCGATTGTCGGGCGGCCGAACGCCGGAAAATCGACGCTGGTCAATCGGCTGATCGGTGAAGACCGGATGCTGACAGGGCCTGAGGCCGGCATCACGCGGGATTCGATCTCAATGGAGTGGCGCTGGCGCGGCCCCGATCGCATCTGGCCGATCAAGCTGTTCGATACGGCGGGGATGCGCAAGAAAGCGAAGGTGCAGTCGAAGCTTGAAAAGCTCTCGGTCGCGGACAGTCTGCGCGCGATCCAGTTCGCCGAAGTTGTCGTCGTGCTGCTCGACGCGCAGTCGCCGCTTGAAAAGCAGGACCTTCAGATCGCCGATCTCGTTCTGCGCGAAGGACGCGCGCTGGTGATCGCCGTCAATAAATGGGACCTCATCGAAGACAAGAACGAGGCTTCCAAAGCGATCCGCGAAATGGCCGAGCATAATCTCGCCCAGGCGCCGCGCGTGCCGATCGTGTTCTTTTCCGCCGAGACGGGAAGGGGCGTCGACAAGCTGATGCCCGCCGTCACCAAAGTTTATGTGGACTGGAACGCGCGCGTCAAAACGCCGGACCTCAACACCTGGCTGCGCGCCGCCGTCGAAAAGCACCCGCCTCCGGCGGTGTCAGGACAGCGCATCAAGCTTCGCTATATCGCCCAGACGAAAACGCGTCCGCCGACTTTCATCTGCAAATGCACGCGCGCGGAAGAAGTGCCGTTCGCCTATCGCCGCTATCTGGTCAACGGCATCCGCGAAGCGTTCGACCTTTGGGGCGTGCCGATCCGGCTCGTCCTCGACAAGCCTGATAATCCGTATGCGGAAGAATGATCGCCGCCGCGACTCTCTCCCGCTTGCGGAAGAGGGGGCTACGTCATCCCGTGCGCGGCGCAGCGCGTAGCGGTGCGCAGCAGACACGGGATCTCTGGCCATCACGCGCAAGATCCCGGACCAGCGAAGCGGCATTTTATGCCGCATCGCATCCGGGATGACGGCTGACGAAAGAAACCCTCTCCCGCAAGCGGGGGAGGGGAGAAGTCACCGCTTCATTCTTTCCGCCATCCCGTCATATCCCTGCGACGCCGCCCGCAAAATAACCGGCGCAATTTCCGACGGATCGGGCAGCGTTTCCGGCTTTTCTCCCGGCATCGCTTCAGCGCGCATCTTCGTGCGCATTGCGCCTGGATCGACAATGGCGACGCGTATTCCTGCCTGTCTTGCTTCCTCAGCGTAGGTTTTCGCGAGCATTTCGAGCGCCGCTTTCGACGCGGCGTATGCGCCCCAGAACGGCCGCGCGATTTCGCCGCCGATGCGTGAGGTGATGACGACGACGCGCGCTGTCCCGCTCGCGCGCAAGAGAGGATCGAGCGTCTTCAAGAGCCGCCAGTTCGCCTCGACATTGGTGTCGAACACGCGCCGCCAGGCTTTCGCCGAAATGTCGGTGATCGGCGCAAGCTCGCCGAGGACGCCGGCGTTGAGCACGAGAATGTCGAGTTTTTGAAATCGCTTCGACAGGGCGGGGCCAAGCTGATCTATCGTCTCGAATTCGGTGAGGTCCGCCGGAATGAGCGATGCTTTGCCGCCGGCCCCGGTGATTTCATCGTCAAGCTCTTCAAGGCCGCCGAC
>JBGSLM010000179.1:0-5348 GCA_041740755.1 Parvularculaceae bacterium
TGTCCGCGCGGCCCCGTCCGGCGCGGTCTGTTCGTACGTTGCGCCGATGACGACGCCGCCGCCTGGCGCAGGCGCAGCATAGGGACCAAAGGCGATCGCATGGGCGGGCGGCGACGCTTCTGGAAAATAGTCGATCTGACCCATGACAGACGACAGGGGGAGCGATCGCGCCGCAACAAAGCGCAGGGCGTCGCGGCCATTGGCGATGATCGCCGCATCAAAGCGTCGCTGCTCGCCGCAGTCCAGGAGGACGTCAACGCCGTCAGCGTCTGCGTCAATCTCCAGCGCTTTGCGGCGGATTATCGTTGCGCCGCTTGCAAGCGCTGCGCAAAAGCGCGCCGGGTAGATGACGCCCGCCTGCGGGAAGAAGAGACCATCGGCGGCTGCGGTGATTAGGTCGTCCGGCAAAAGGCGCGCTGCAAGAATTTTCAGATGCCGATCGCGTTCATCATCGCCGATCGCTTTAAGAAGCACGCCGCACGGGTTGAAGAAATTCTCACCCGTCTTTTGCTGCAGCGTATCGATCGCGGCGAGCGCATGAACATAGGCGGCGCGAAAGAAGCGCGCGGACGCGCCATCGCCAAGATCGAGACGCGGCATGATCAGGCCGGCGGGGTTGCCTGACGCGCCGCAGGCGATCCCGTCCGGATCGATGATCGTCGGCGCAAAACCGGCGCTGAAGAGTTCATGCGCAAGGCTCGCCCCCGCGACGCCGCCGCCGATGATTGCAATTTCCGCCCCCGCGCGCGGCCGCTTCATTTTGTCATTCGCGAACCACGGCGTGCGGCGCGATGCGCCTTGCGGCGCAATCAGCCTCGCACCGAGCATCTCGCGCTTTCGTCCGTATCCCGTGCGTTTCTCGATTTCAAACCCGGCAGATTGCATGGCGCGACGCACATCGCCTGCGACGGTGAAGGTCGCAGCGGTCGCGCCCGGTTTTGACAGAAGCGCGATCCCTGCGAAGATTTCCGCCGTCCACATTTCGGGGTTCTTCGCCGGCGCAAAGCCGTCGAGAAACCAGGCGTCGATCTGTGCTTCCATGCGGCCAAGCCAATCGCGCGCATCGCCAAGGACGAGCGTCAGCGTCACGTCTTCGGCAAGCTTCAAGCGGTGCGCGCCTTCAATCGGCGGCGGCATGGCGGCGATCAGCTTTTCGCTCAATGTCGAAAATTGCGGCCAGGCCGCATGGGCGCGCGCAAGGTCGGCTTTCGCAAGCGGATATTTCTCGAATGACAAGAATTCCAGCCGCGCGGCTGACGGCTTCGCAGTTCGCCGCCATAAATCCCAGGCGACGAGAAGGTTGAGCCCGGTGCCGAAGCCAAGTTCGCCGATTGCAAAATGCGACGCGCCGGCAAAGCGCTGCGCAAGGTCATTGCCGCCGACGAAGACATGCGCCGCCTCCGCCGCGCCGTCGCCGGAAAAATAGATGTCGCCGAAAAAAAAGGACCGGGGAGCGTTCGCTTCCCAGTCCAAATTCGCCTGTTCGATACCGCCGGTCATCGGCGGAATGGTAAAGCTTATTTCGAAGAGAACGGGAAGAACTTGTCGAAAGCCGGCGCGAATGCGAACGCCGACGCGAACGACTTGTTCAGCGGTTCGAAAGCGCTGCGGCTCGCCTCGACCGAGGCTTGCGTCAAAGTTTTGGCGCGCTCGACGCGGGTCTCGAAAAGCTTCGTCCAGTATTTGCGCTGGAGTTCGAGCGCGTCGTTGACCGATTTGGCGCGGGCGAGTTCATTTGCGAATTCGACAGCTTCGGTCATTTCGGTCTGGGCGTGGGTCAGCGTCTCGGCGCCGACGGCGCGCATGCGCTCGCTTGCGGCTTCGAAACCTTCGCGCGTCGAGACGAGGGATTCCTCGGTCTGCACACGGAATTTTTCGGCGTTTTCATTGAAGGTCTTGAGTGCGGTCTCATATTGCCCGCGTGCGGCGTCGGCGAAGGACGAAACGTCGCCGAAAGCGGCGAAAGCGTCAGCGGCTGCGCCTTCCGGCGCGGTTCTCTCGGTGGCCATGGGTGGCTCCTTTATGTGTTTTCTGACAGGCCGGGACTGGCCCGCCGCGCCATGTTGCAGCGCAGCATATTGCCCATATAGGCCTCATTGTGCGTCGCAGCAAGCCCTCAGGAAGTAAGGCGGGTCAGCGTATCGAGGGAGGCGTAGCCGTCTTCAGGCAGTCCGGCGCTCTTTTGCCAGGATTTGAGGGCCTTTTTAGTGCCGGCCCCAATCACCCCGTCGACGGGCCCTGGATCAAAGCCCTTGTCCTTCAGCGCCTGTTGCAGGGCCATTCGTTCGGCAAGCGAAAGGGCTCGGTCGGCCCTCGGCCATTCGGCGATGATAGGCTCGTCCCGGCCCGCGATCCGGTCGGAAAGCAGGCCGACAGCGAGGGCGTATGATGTCGACCGGTTGTATTTGAGGATCGCCTCGAAATTTTCAAAGACGAGGAAGGCCGGTCCGCGCGCGCCTGCGGGAAGGAAGATCCGCCCGCGAGTGTTGGGGTCGATGTCGGTCGCGAGATTGATCCGCCGCGCAGCGACGCCAGCGCCCGCCCATTCGATAACGGCCTTGCGCATGTCGGCGTCCGCAAGCGCGAAGTCGAACCCTTCAGGCAGCGTGACTTCGACGCCCCAGGGCGCGCCATGCGCATATTTTGAAGCCGAGAGATAATTCGCGGTCGACGCGAAGACGTCGTCGAGATCCGTCCAGATGTTGCGCTGACCATCGCCGCCATGGTCGACCGCATAGACAAGGTAAGTGGTCGGAATGAACTGCGTCTGGCCCATTGCGCCCGCCCATGAGCCTTTCAGCTGGTCGCGCGTCGCGTAGCCGTTCTGGAGGATTTTAAGCGCGCCGATCAGCTGCTCGCGGCCATATCCGGTGCGCCGTCCCTTCCAGCCGAGCGTTGCAAGCGCGCCGATCACGTCATGGTCGCCCATGATTTTTCCATAGGAGGATTCAAGGCCCCAGATCGCGGCGACGATTTCCTGATCGACGCCGAATTCCTCTTCGACCCTGTCGAGGAGAACCTTGTTCTCGGCGACGCGAGCGCGCCCATCGTTGACGCGTTGTTCAGAGACCGCGCCGTCGACATAGTCCCAGACCGAGCGGGAAAACTCCGGCTGGTTGTCGTTCAGCTCGAATACGCGCTGATTCATTGCGACGCCGTCGAACGCCATGTCGATCACGTCGCTGCGAATGCCGGCTGCAGCCGCTTCAGCGCGAAAGCCCTTGAGCCATTCGTCAAAGCCCAGCTCGTCCGCCTGCGCCTGCGACGCTGGGGTGAGAGCAAGAGCAGCCAGCAGGCCGATCAGGCGAATATGCTTCTTCACGCAACGGCCCCCTAAAATCCGGATATCGCTGAATCATTCTTAGAGCGCACCTTGCCGGGCCGACAAGCGCCAATTGGAGGCTGGATTGGGGCGATTTCCGGGCCCGCTTCGGCCCGGGCTTCAATGGGCCGCGTCGATGGCCTATGGTCCGGCGCAAAATTCAAGAGCGCGGTCGTCGGGCTTTCGCGCCGCCCCAATCAGGGAGTTAAATATGCGCAAAATGCTCATCCTCACGGCGTCGGCGCTGGTTTTGATCGCGGCGTGCGGAAAGAAAGAAGCGGCCGCGCCTCAGCCGGCGGATCAGTCCGGCCAACTGGTGGGGAGCGCCGCGACGACTGCGCCGCGCGAGCATCTCGATACGATGCGCGCGCAGATTGCGGTTGTCGAGATGACGCCGGACACGTCTTTCCTGACGGCCGAAGAAACCCGGATCGTCAATCTGCTCAATCTGGCCGGATCGCTGATGAGTGAAATCTATCTTCGCCAGATCAGCGAGAAAAATCCTGCGGTCCGCGCCGAGATCGCGGCGGGCAATCATCCGGACAAGGAAATTCTTCTTAATCTGTTCGACCTTCATTTTGGTCCGTGGGACACGCTCGATCACGACAAGGCGTTTTACGGATCGGCGGAAAAGCCGGCAGGCGCGGCCTTCTACCCCGCCGACATGACGAAAGAAGAATTCGACGCGCATATCGCCGCGCATCCAGAAGACAAAGACGCATTCTTGAGCGGCTATACGGTGATCCGTCGCGACGATGCCGGTAAACTCAAAGCGATTCCCTATTCCGAATATTACAGAGAGTGGCTTGAGCCGGCTGCCGCTCTTTTGCGCGAAGCTGCAACGATCACGACGAATGAATCTCTGAAGAGATTTCTAGACCTGCGCGCCGACGCATTTCTTTCAGACGATTATTATGAAAGCGAAATGGCGTGGATGGACCTTGGCGGCCCGATCGAAGTCGCGATTGGACCTTATGAAGTCTATACGGACGGGCTTTTCGGCTACAAGACGGCGTTCGAAGCCTTCGTCACTGTGAAGAACCCCGAAGAGAGCGCGGCGCTCGACAAATACAAAAATTATCTGCGCGACATGGAAGGAAATCTTCCCGTCCCGGCGCAGTACAAGAATTTCCGTCGCGGATTTGAATCGCCGATCGCCGTCGTCGCACAGGTCCATGGCGGCGGCGATAACGTGCCGGGCGTTCAGACAATCGCGTTCAATCTTCCAAATGACGAGCGCGTGCGCGAGGCGAAAGGCGCAAAGAAAGTCCTTTTGAACAACGTCATGGGCGCAAAGTTCGATCGGGTCCTTGCGCCGATGGCCGGGCATGTTCTGATACCGGAACAGGCGTCGATGCTGATGCAGAAATATATGGGCGCGCAAACGCTTTTTCATGAGCTCTCCCACAGTCTCGGGCCGGGCACGATCACAAGGAACGGCGCCGAGACGACGGTGAACGCGGAATTGAAAGAGCTTTATTCCGCGACTGAAGAGGGCAAAGCCGATGTCATGGGCGCCTACAATATTCTCTACATGATGGAGAAGGGCGAATTGCCGGCGGCGGAGAAGGAGAATTTCCTCGCAACCTATTTCGTCGGACTGTTTCGCGCGATGCGCTTTGGAATCAATGAAGCGCATGGGCGCGGCGCGGCGTTCCAGTACGCCTTCCTGAAGGAAAAGGGCGCCTTCACTATCGATGAGGCGACTGGAAAATACCGCCTCGATTACCCAAAACTCGAAGCGGCGATTGCCGCGCTGACAGCTGAGATTGTTATCGTTCAGGGCGACGGCGACTATGAGCGGGCGAAACAATTTCTCGACAAATACGCGGTGCTCGACGGCGCCGCGAATGGGGTGATCGCTTCGCTTACCGACATTCCGGTCGATATCCAGCCTGTTTACAAAGAGCGCATCTGATCTGCGGGCGTTCGCGCCAAGCGGGTCGCCGCGCGCTCATACGCTTCGACAAACAGATGCCGCTGGGCGTGGCTGCCGCCGACGCGCTCAAGCGTCGGCAGCGCGCGC
>JBGSLM010000180.1:0-9082 GCA_041740755.1 Parvularculaceae bacterium
GGCTACAGACCGCCGGCGCCCGTCACCATTCTCCCGGCCGATCCGGCTTGCGCTCCGCAATGGCTCCAGCCGGTTCGGCCTTCCATCGGAACCAATCTCGTGGTTACATAAAAACTGGCTGCGCAATCGGGGTTTCGTCAGGCTATTGTCACGCGCCAATACCGGCATGACCTAACTGCATTTGAATGTTGCAAGACGGAGTCGTCCGCGAATCGACGCCGTTCAAGCGCCATAAACGCTGCGCGCGCGTTCAACAAAGGCTTCCGACATTTTTAGAAACGCCCTCTCGAAGACCGCCTGCGCCGTCGCCTGCAATAAAGGGCTTCTGAATTGAAATTCAATCGAAAAATCCACGAGCGAGCCGCCGTGCGGCGAATGCCTGAACGCCCAGTCATTCTTCAACGAGCGAAACGGGCCATCGACATACACGACATCAATTTGACGGTCAGCGCGATCAAGCCGGACCCGGCTTCTGAATTTTTCACGGAATACTTTGTACGCGACAACCATGTCGCAAGTCAGGAACTCTATTTCCCCCTCTTCCCGGCGATCCGCGATGCGAAGCGCAACACACCAGGGCAGAAATTCAGGGTATCGCTCGACATCGGCGACCAGAGCGAACATTTGGTCGGCCGAATATCGAACTTCATTTGTGGTGCGCCGCGATGTCACGCAATTTCTGCGCTCTTTGCGTTCCGCGCATAGCCGTCGAATAGATCGAGCATGCGTTCACGCCATTGGGCGACAGGATCGGGCGTCGCGTAAAGCTCTTCAAGCGTCACTGACCGCTGCCACATGAAGGGTCCAAATACGACGTAGTCTGAGAGATTTGGCTGGACGCCGCCTAGATAGCGATGGTTCGCCAGCGGCGCCGCTAGAACGTTGAGAGCGGCTTCCGTTTTCTCGATAACGCCGGCGGTCGCCGCGATCTCTTCGAGCGTCCTCCCATATCGGGTTTCGCGCGATGCGCGAAAATAGGCGCGATCTGCATCGCTGACCGCCTTTGCAATCCTTGGAACCAGCATCGGGGCGATCGCCGGGTAAACGGCGGAGCCGAGCCAGGCCGCGTAAAATTCCGCAGACGCCTTTTCTGACTTTGAGGAAGCAAGCGGATTGTGCGGATGCTTCCTGTCGAGCCATGCGGCGATGACGGAGCTGTCTTTCACCATATCGCCGTTTTCGACCAGCACCGGAACCTTGCCGTACTCAGGGTCTGGATATTTCGATTTGTCTGCGAACGGGACCGCCTTCGTTTCAAACGGGAGCCCCTTGTGGAGAAGCGCAAATTTGACGGTCCAACAATAAGGGCTCGGGCGCACTGCTTCATCCGCCAGCGCCAGATCGTAAAGCACTCTCGCCATCTCAGCCTCGCGCCTCGCGCGCGGCTTTAAGGCGTGCGAAGTCATCGCCCGCGTGATGCGACGAGCGGGTCAACGGACTCGACGCCGCCATCAAGAACCCTTTTGCCCTGGCGATTGTCTCGTATGATCTGAATTCATCCGGCGTGACGAAACGATCGATTGCGGCGTGCTTGCGGGTCGGCTGCAAGTATTGACCAATCGTAATGAAATCGATCCCCGCCGAGCGCATGTCATCCATCACCTGCATGACTTCCTCGCGCGTTTCGCCAAGGCCGACCATGATGCCCGATTTGGTGAATATCGACGGATCGCGCTCCTTCACTTTTTCAAGGAGGCGCAGCGAATGAAAATAACGCGCGCCAGGACGGATCGATAAATAAAGGCGCGGCACGGTTTCAAGGTTGTGGTTGAAAACGTCGGGTCTCGAATCGATGACGGTTTCGGCCGCGCCGTCCTTGCGCAGAAAATCCGGCGTCAAAATCTCGATTGTCGTTTTGGGATTGCGGCTGCGAATTGCGCGCACAACTTTCGCGAAATGCTCAGCGCCGCCGTCAATCAGATCATCGCGATCAACTGATGTGATGACTACATGCGAGAGGCCCATTTCCGCGACAGCGGTCGCGACGTTTTCCGGCTCGGCAGCGTCGAGCGGCGAAGGCAGTCCGGTCTTGATGTTGCAAAAGGCGCAAGCGCGCGTGCACGTGTCGCCCATGATCATCATGGTGGCATGCTTCTTCGACCAGCATTCGCCGATATTCGGGCAGGCGGCTTCTTCACAGACCGTATGAAGATTTTTTGACCGCACAATTTCGCGCGTCTCCGCAAAGCCTTTTGACATAGGCGACTTGACCCGGATCCATTCGGGTTTGCGCAGCAAAGGCGTTTCAGCGCGCTTTTGCTTTTCAGGGTGGCGGATTTCCGTGTCGCCGCGCGTCGTGTCTATCAGGGTGGCCATGGCGCTTCCTCTAGCAGCGCGCCCGGCAAAACGAAAGCGGGCGCCGAAGCGCCCGCAACAGCATCACGCAATGCTGCTCCGTCAGATCATCCGTTCGACCGACTCGACGACTTCATCGAACGGACGATGAATGATGGCCCCGTCCAGCGGCTCGCCGAGTGCGACGTTTATGGCTTCCCACGCATCGACCGAACGAATCCGCTGCGGATCGGAATGGACGCCCGGGAGTTTCGACGCCTCGGTCGTAAACTTCACGATATCGCGACTTACCGGCAGCCGCAGCCAGCGCCATACGCGGCGGTCCATGTCCCCGTTTACATAGAGGTTCCAGCGTTCGTCGCGGCCGCCTTTATCGATTGAAAAGAAAAGCGTACGGAAATCTCCAGCGTCAGCAAAAACGAGAACGCCATTCTCATGTTCGAAATAGCGCGGCGCCCGTGACAGATTGAGAAATGAAAGTTCGCTGAAACCGCATTTGAGGTCCGCCAGCGCGCGGCGCTTTTGCAGGGTCTTTTCCTCGAACGTATCGACGAGTTCGGGCCATGCCTGACGTCCGACAATCAGAAGTCCGCCAACGCCGACGATCGCATAACTCGCGCCGACTTCAAGCAGGTTGGCGAGCCCGCCCACCTGATAGACAAACGCCATCACAAGCGGCGCAGTAAATGCAAATGTCGCCGCGAGCGGTCGCCTGAATCCGATCAGATCCTCACGCGCGAAATCCATTATATTATCGACGAACTGTGCTGATTTCTTGAGGCGGACCTCGACCGGCGCAGGAATGGCGACGCGATCGGTATTCAGCATGACTGACCTTCTCTCTGTTGGCGTGGACAAAGCTGCGCTCAACCTGGGAGATTGCAGAAAACGCATTGCGACTGCGTTTCGCCGCGCCGATCAATTAGGCGCGATTTTTAGATGAATTTTCGTAGAATTCGCGTCAGTCTGCGTCGTTCCAGCGAACGATTGAAACGCCAGCTTCGCGACCGTTCTGCCATACTTTCTTTACGATGCCGATGAAACGAAGCGTCGGGATCGTCAACGCAAATTCCTCGGGACACTTAACATCGGAATTAAAGGAAAGCCGCAGCCCGGAATGAGACTGATCGACAATCCGGCAGCTCAGCGTTTCCTCTGGAGCGAACATCACGGTCGCAACGCGATACGCCGGCTCACGTTCGAATTGACGGTTAACGCCCCTTACTGCGCCGAACTCGCGAAGCCGCCTCTTCTGGTTGACGGATTGCAGCCTGCCCGCAAGGCGCTCACGCGTTGCGGCTTCCAGCGCCTGTTGAGCTGCGTCCTGGTCTTTCCTGCGCGAAAAATTCAACCCAAGAATCGCCACCGCGCTGCTCCCGTACTATCCGCCGAACCGGGCTGGTTCGACGTTCGAGCGAAGTCCATGCAACCAACAGGCCATATAGCGGGCGCCGCTCTCGTGGTTAACAAAGTCGCCTGAATTTCCCTTCCAGCGATTTGCGTCTAATTCTGCGGCGGATTGAGACACTTTATGTCACGGCGTTTGCTCAAAAACGGACAAGCCCAACTGGACGATCACCGCAAATTCGATTTTGCGTTGCGCGATAATCTGCTAGACGGGCGCAAAATAATCATTGGGAGACTGAACGATGCGGGTCGGCGTTCCGAAGGAAATCAAAAACAACGAGTTTCGCGTCGGCATGACGCCCGGCGCCGTTCGAGAGTACGTCGCACACGGCCACAAGGTCATGGTTCAGACCAATGCAGGCGTCGGCATCAATGCAACCGACGACGATTATCGGGCGGCCGGCGCTGCGATCGCCCCTGACGCAAAGACGATTTTCGCCGAAAACGACATGATCGTTAAGGTGAAGGAGCCTCAACCATCCGAATACGTCCAGCTTCGCGAAGGCCAGATCCTTTACACCTATCTGCACCTGGCGCCGGATCCTGAACAGACCAAGGGCCTCCTTAAATCGGGCGTCACCGGCGTCGCCTATGAGACCGTTACAGACGATCATGGCGGGCTACCTCTCCTCGCGCCGATGAGCGAAGTCGCAGGGCGACTGGCCATACAGGCGGCAGCCTATTCGCTCACCGCACCGCAGGGCGGCCGCGGGCTCCTTATGGGCGGGGTCCCGGGCGTTCTGCCTGCCAAGGTCCTCGTCATCGGCGGCGGCGTCGTCGGCACTCACGCCGCCAAAATGGCCATAGGACTTGGGGCCGAAGTCACCGTCCTCGACCGCAGCCTTCGCCGCCTCGCCTATCTCGACGACATTTTCGGCGGACGGGTCAAAACCCGTTATTCGACCTTCGAAGCGCTGGCTGAAGAGACCCTTCAGGCGGATGTTGTCGTCGGCGCCGTCCTCATTCCGGGCGCTTCCGCTCCGAAGCTCGTGACCCGCAACATGTTGAAAACAATGAAGAAAGGCGCGGTACTCGTCGATGTTTCGATCGATCAGGGCGGCTGCTTTGAAACCTCAAGAGCGACCACTCACGCTGAGCCGACCTATACAGTCGATGGCGTTGTCCACTACTGCGTCGCCAATATGCCGGGCGCGGTGCCGATGACGTCGTCACACGCGCTGAACAACGCAACCTTGTCATTTGGCTTGCAGCTGGCAGATCACGGTCTGGAAGCGCTAAAGAAAAACAAGCACTTACGGAACGGGCTGAACGTTCACCGGGGTAAGGTCACGCACAGTGCGGTTGCTGAGGCGCTCAACCTTGCGTTTACCGATCCGCTGGCGGCGATTGGCTAGTGAAGGCGCCCCGTTCACCAATTGGTGAGCGCCTCTTGATTTGGGCCGCTTGCCCCGTGTCGGTCTTGCATTGTCACACGCATCGGGGGCAATATGCTCGCGGGAGAGTCTACATGCGAAACTACTTTACGGCGGTTGTTCTGGCGGCGGCTTTGACTATGGGCGTCGCGAACGCGGCGACCTCATTTGGTCCGTCGTCGCACCGCTTGGGCGGCGACTCATCAGCCAAGGCGTCAAAAGAGCACAAGCCGCTCGGGCTGATCGAGACGGTTCTCGGCCTGATCGGATTCGATCTTGCGGCGAGCGTTGAGCCAGTCGTTGGCGAAGGCTACGCAGATCGGTCGGGCAAGCCGAAGGAATGCGAGCAGGCGAAGAAAACCGAAGTTGCGAAAGCGGACGCCAAGGACGGCCCTGACGGCGGCGGTTCGTCAAAGGGGCGTACGCGTCCCGGCGATCCGATCTACCTCGCTTTTTAAGCCGAGCGTAATCCAGACCATTTTGTTCAAGCCGCCGGATCAATCGGCGGCTTTTTCATTTTCGCTGTTGCGGCGCTTGATCGCACGCCGGCCGTCTTCAACGTATCTGCCGCTTTGAATACGAAAGATCACCAGTGCGAGACCTGACAACGCAAACATAAGGCCGGTGATCGCAAACGTGCGGATCAGCGGATTGTTGAAATTGTCCCGGTCCTTGTAATCCATGATGTGGAGCATCCAGAAGAAATCGTAAAACCGCCAGGCGCGATTTCGGCGTGCGACGACGTCTCCGGT
The DNA here is from genome assembly GCA_041740755.1 of Parvularculaceae bacterium. Lineage (GTDB taxonomy): Bacteria > Pseudomonadota > Alphaproteobacteria > Caulobacterales > Parvularculaceae > Amphiplicatus. The sequence goes on from JBGSLM010000180.1 coordinate 5,828, forward strand.
TTCCGGCGAAATATAGAGGCGCGTTTGGTTCTCGTCGGTAAATTCGACACGCCAGAGCGGAACATCGCGGCCGGATTCACGTGGCGGACTGTTCAGGAGGATCGCGCGATCGATGCCTTCCTCGCCCGCAAAATCGGCGAGCGCTGCGCGCCGCGCATCCGCCTCTGATATCGGCGAAAGCCGGTCGCCCGTATCCGCATCGAACATCGCTTTGCCGTTTGCTCCGGTGACGACATATACCTCCCGGCCAAGCCAGGATTTCAGTGTCGCTTCGCGCGCGCCCTCGACCTCGGCCAGGACGCCAGCCGGCGGGAAATAGTTCTGCACTTTGAGGTCGGTTGGCGCATGATAGGCGACCATGTTCTCGCCGCGCACATGCTCAATCGGCAGCAAACTCATAACAACGCCGCTAGACATCCAGATTACGATCTGGATCGCGAGCGCGAAGCCGAGCCACCGGTGCAACGATTGAATGAATTGCCGGAAACGCATCGTATCAGGACGGCGCTAAAACGCTGATTGCGTCCGGATTCTTCAATAGACCTTCAAATGCCTTCCAGGGATCGACGCCGCGCGCCGCTTCTTTCTGAATATACGCCGCGACGAGATCGCGGCCGAGATTATAGTTGATGACATAGCTTCGATAGGTCTCAAAAAAGCGAACCCGCTGCTCAGCGCGCTCCCGGGAGGAGAGATTGTATTTCATCAGCAGACCAATTGCGGCGTCACGATCAATCCGCCCATCGAGATATTCGCGTGCGACATGATTTCCCGCGTGGGACAGCTTACGCTGCGCATCGTTTAGCGCGCGCAATTTATCTGCATCGCTCGGATCAAGCCCCGCGAGCGGAAACAGAACCTCTTTTTCAAACACAGTTTTTTCTGCGCCCGGGAACGCAAGCTCAATTCCGTAATTGGCGGATCCCTCCCCGAGCAGCGCCTGCGGGCTGAAGAGCGGATAAACCGAAAACTCGATCCATACGTTCGCGAGACGTAGATCCCGTTCGACGATCGCATTCCAGACGTGATGGCCCGGATAGCCCTCGTGGCAACCAAGATCGACCGCTCGATCTATAATGATCGGAAAATCGGTGTTGATTTCGATCAGACTCTCAAATCGGCTCTGATACCAATTATATCCGCTCCAGGGCTTATCCGTAACGAAGCTCAGGACAAAACGCTCATTCTCTGGAAGGGCGTAATGCGCAGTGGTGCGGCGTCGGCATTCTGCAATCGCCGCGTCAAATACAGCCCGTCGTTTTTCTTCCGGAATTTCGAGGCTGTTGCGGAAAGCCTCGGTGCGAGACGCAAGGTCGCCCTCGCCAGGCAACAGCGCGTCAATATCTGAAAGCGCGGCGTCAAATTCGGCAAATGAATATTGAGGAGGCGTAACGCCGTAAATCAGCTTTGCTTCTTCATCGAAGGGAAGGTTTTCGCCGCCAGCCATGCGAATGCGCGTTTTGACCGCGCCTATTTGACGCTGAAGCGCGGACTCGCGTTCGGTAACTCCGTCGCGGCTGAGCACAGCTAAAGCTTCGAGGATTTCATTTGCATCGGCGCTTAGCGCCTGAAGGTCCCGCTGTTCCGACTTGGCGGCAGCAGCCCACTCCAAGGGCCCAAAATAAGCATCTACGTAAGCGGGGTCATGCTCGGCGAGGGCGAGCGCTAGTTTGACGTATCGCTCTGCGAGCTCGTCAATTCCGACAATGGAAATTTCCGCAACCGGTTCAGGCGTTGCGCCGTTCTCAGCCTGGCGCGTTTTGTCAGCGTCGCCGCCGCAGGAGGCGGCAAGGAGCGCGGCCGCTGCGGCGACGATTTTCTTCATGATGAAATCAGGCTCTCGCGCCGGAAAAGGTCGAGGTGCCGAATGCGCCGAGTTTCACATTTCCGTTCAGTGCGTCGCCATCAACCTTGCCGTCAAACTCAAGCGTGATTGGCATCGGCGACGTCACTTTGGCCGACCATTTAACGACACCGCCCGCGACAGAGCCGTTTTCGATAGTCACCGCGCCCATATTGCCGGACATCGTGCCCGTAAGCGATGCGCCGTCAGCTTTCAGCTCGAGGACGCCGGACTGTTCGCCCATCGGCGTCTTGATCTTCAAATTCCACTTGCCGTCAACGGCCATTTTATTTCTCCTGTAAAGGCGCTGGTCGCGCGGGGGTCTACTAGGTCGGCGGGGAGATTACAGGCTGCTAGGGTCGAAGCAAGCTGCGGTCGCAGCAAATTTACTCGATTTCCGCCGCGAGCCGGACGCCCATATAACGCGCCCTGACGCCGCTATCGATCCGGCTCCGGTTGGCGACCCGCATATCAGTAGGGGCGCTCAGCCAGGCCCCGCCGCGGATGACGCGCTTGCCGCAATCGCCCTCGGTTACGGCTGATCCATCGACCGGAGCTTTTACAAAATTGTTGACATAGCAATCCGCGACCCATTCACGCGCGTTGCTTGCAACGTCATAAAGACCGAACCCATTTGCGCCGAAGGTTCCGACCACGCCAGCGCTGCTCGTTGAAACGCGCGCACGATCGAACGATTCACCCCACCAGTACGCAGACGTCGTTCCGCCGCGCGCAGCATATTCCCATTCTGCTTCTGTAGGCAGGCGGTATTTGCGGTCGGCCTTTTTAGACAGCCAGGCTGCGTAATCTGTCGCATCGCGCCATGAAAGGTACAGCGCCGGCATAGCGCCGTCATCGCCGCTCGACGGTTTCGATTTGCATGCGTTATCGCTAACGCACAATTTCCATTCTGCTTCAGTCAGCTCGTAGACGCCGATTGCGAACGGCTTGACGTTGACTTCGCGCTGCGGCCCCTCATAGGCGTTGTGCCCCGCTTCCGATGAAGGCGAACCCATCTTAAAGGCGCCGCCAGGAAGCGGCATCATCAGCGGGCAGGATTCGCAATCGCGAAATGGGCCGGAGGCTTTTTCTTCGACCGCGGCAGGCGCTTCGACCGGCGCTTCAGCGACAATCTCAGCGTCCGGCGATAACGCCGCACCATCGACCGACGAGACGTCGCTCGCGATGCCTGCAAGTTCGTCAGTCGCGGTCTCGTCGGGCGCCGATACATCGGGCGTCGCCGGTTCTTCAATTGCGGCTGGCGCAGCGTCAGCAACCAATGCCGTCTCACCCGATTTATTCATCATCATGAAGGCGACGCCGCCAAAGACAGCGAGCCCAACGACAACGCCGCCGATCAATAATCCGTTGCCTGACTTTTTCGGCTGAGCCTGCGGGGCGGGCGCGGCGGC
>JBGSLM010000181.1:0-15054 GCA_041740755.1 Parvularculaceae bacterium
GCCGGCGCGCAATTCCCGGCTTTTGAAAGCGCGGCCGCGATCGCCAGGTTCAGCGATGCGGGCCTGACCGGTTTTGGAACATACCCGTCCATTCCCGCCGCGGCGCAGCGTTCGCGATCGACGGCTTCATCGCCGGCGGACACCGCAAGGATTGGGACCCTTGCTCCTTCGCGCTCCATGCCGCGGATTTTCGCAGTCGCCGTCAATCCGTCCATCTCGGGCATTTGCACATCCATGAGGATGATATCGTAACATTCTCGACTTGCGCTTCGGATCGCCTCATATCCGTCCGTCGCAAAATCGCAAGCGTGACCTTCAGCGCCGAGAAGCGTCGACATGAAGTATAGATTGGCGTGATTGTCGTCGACGACGAGAATTTTGAGCGAACGCCGCAGCGCCGACGCGGCGGCGGTTTCAGGTTTGCTGTCAAATGCGACGCACGGAAACGCGAACCGGAATACGCTCCCGACACCCGGCGCGCTTTCGACGTCTATTTCGCCTTTCAGCAGACGCGCAATCTTGGCGCAGATCGAAAGGCCGACGCCGACCCCTCCTGTCTTGCGGGCGAGGCTGTTATCGACCTGCGAAAATTCCTGGAACAACGCGGGCAACTCGGCGGGATCAATGCCGATTCCGGTGTCTTTGACGCTGACCGTGACGCGCTCGGCGCCGCCGACATTCCCTTCATAGGCCGCCGTGATCGAAATGGAGCCGGTGTCGGTGAACTTGACGGCGTTGGAAGCTAGATGACTGATAACCTGGCGGACGAGATCGCCGTCGCCGCGCAACAGCGCAGGCATTCCAGCATCGACGCACGCGGACAGAGCGAGGCCCTTGGCGGCGCATTTGGGCGTCAGCTGCACGGCAACGTCATCGATCAGCGCCTTCATATCGAAAGGCTTGTCGTCAAGGGCGACATCGCCGCTGTCAATAATGGTCAGGCTAAGAACGTCTTTTAGGATCTGAAAGAGCTGTTCAGCCGACTCCCGTGCGATCTTCACCTGCTGTTTCTGATTGGCGTCGAGCGTTGAGGCGTGCAGGACTTCAAGCATGCCGAGTATGGCGTTAAGCGGCGTGCGGATCTCATGGTTCATATTGGCGAGGAACGCGGTTTTCGCGCGATTGGCGGCATGGGCCTGCTGTTCGCTGAGTTGAAGCCTGGCGATCATTTCTTCCAGCGTCGCGGCGTAGCGCTCGCGGTCCTCCTGGTAGCGATCGAGCAAAATGCCTGCGCCGATTCCCGAGAAGACGAGCGCGCCGAAAAAGCCGATCATCTTTGAGATGTAGGCGAGCGAACCGAACAAGCCGCCCGCAATGGCGGGCTCGGAAAGCGACGGGGCGCCGCCGCTCCACGCGAAGAAATGAGCAAGGCCGACGGCGCAAACCAGCAAGACGAGCGAGACGAGACGCGATCGACCGCGGCGGTCGCGCTGCAATCCGACGACCGCGCCGATCGTGAGCGCTATGCTGGATGCGGAGGCCGCGAGGACAACCGTTTCTCCCCAGCCCGCCATCGAGCCGCCTGCGACGCTGAGGATGCCGACGAACGGCATGGCGGCGACGCCGCCTCCAAGCGACAAACCCGCCGTGAGGCGTGAAGCGAGCGAGTCGCGATAGATGAGAAAATAGCACGCGACGACGGCGCATACAAAAATGAGCGCGGCCGACGTAACCACGTCGCCGACTTCATACCAGGCGCGCCCGCCGCTCGCATAGGCGATCATGGTAATATAGTGCGTCGCCCAGATCCCGTTGCCGGCGACGAGCGCGCTGATGATGGTCCAAGTAGCGCGCCGGGCGCCGTCAAGATTGCGCGCCTGTTCGATCATGGCGATCGCCATATACCACGACCAGATGCAGACAAATCCGGCGATCAGCGGCAGCCCGACAAACTGCAGCGGATTTTCCCCGAGAAAAGCCTCAATCATCTGTGTTATCCACGCTTATGGCCGAAGCGGCCGCTCGAACGCTAGCGCTGAGGCCGCACGCTAACGAACATATGCGCGGCGTCATCGCCCCCCCCAGTGCGTTTACCTTAAAAGCTGCGCGCTGAGGCGGACATCCCCAATTCAGGGTACGGCGCTTGTTAACAAACCCTTTAGCGAAAGCGTAAGAGACGACGGGGAGCGACCAGACAGCGACCTACGAAATCGTTCGGCGATGCAGTCAAATTAAGCGATGCGTCTGGAACCGCGCGTCGCGTGTCACGATAAGATAGCGGCCCGCAAAGAAGGCGACCTTAGCGCTGCTCGGAGCCGATAGAGTCCGGCGGCCGCAGAAAGGCGACAACGCTCGCAATCTTGCGGCGACATGTGAAGCCTGGCTTTCCTGACCGGACGCGCATATCGGAAGTCAATTTTTCCAATTCAGATGAAGGCGCCGGCATGGTATTGCCGCTTACCCCCAGCGCGGGTTCGATGGTCGCCGCACTTTGGCCAAGACGCGTGAGTATCATCGTCCGCGGCCTTAGCCGGCGGCGTCTCGGCAGCGGTTTGCAGCCGGAATATCCCTAATTGGCGGTGTAAGATTTAATCTCATTCGCTTACAGGATGATCATCCTGCCTTCGGCCCGCTTCCTTGCACGCCAGGCCAAAGCGGCTCGGCGGCGCTGACCGATTCTTCAGCGGTCGGCGCCGCCGCATTTCGCAGGCGCAAGAGGGCGTGCGCCTATCCTTGAATGAATTATCAGGGCCGAACGCGACGAGAAGATCCGAAATGGCGGGCGCGAACGCGAAGACCGCCCGTCGCCAAGGCGTTTCCTCCCGCGTCTGCAGAACTGTGTCGATGTCTGGCGGACATGCGCCAAACATGGGCGATCAGCGCCAGGATGAAAGCGCCGCGCCTAAATTTCTGCGCGCGCGAGCAAGTGCGAGGAAAAAATAGATAACGGCGCTCGTCATGGAAATGACCGTTAAACGACTCAGCGAACACGTTGCGCAGCCATTCGCCAGCCTTGATGAAACGTCAGGCCGCACCGGTTCGTCCTGACCAGTCTTATGTCGCCTTAGATATTTCTCCCGACCCATTTTCAAAAGCGCTTTATAACGGCGAACCGCCGCATGTTCGTGATCCGGTCGAGAGCAACGCCGTGCGTCCCGCCGCTGATTGAAAGGTCGACTGACTGCAAATACGGCGGCGCTTTGCGGCGGCCCGAAGATCATTCTCGGACGTCATCGACAAGCTCCGGCGTTAGGAGAATTTTCTGCTCGCCAGGGCCCCCTCCAACGGGACGGGAGCGACGCATTTTTGCGTCACTCCCGTCCTCATTGTGGCGTTCCGACTGTGCTTGGGGAATCGCGGAACGAGAAGCAGCCTATCACCGTCTTCTCGGCCGCGGCGCCCCCAAATGAGGGGGGCCGAAAAAGCAGCGGCGCGGCGTCGCGCCGGCGGCCGGGGGGACGCCTCCTTCATCATTCGCGCGGTTGTCCGAACAATGATGAAATTGGCGCGCCCGGATACGGCCGCGGCCAAATGCGGGGATAATCAGGCGAATAAAGCGGAGCGCCGTCCGGAGGCTTATTCTTGACCCAGGGCTGCGCGATCGCACCCGGCTTGTCCGAATAGCGGATATCATCGCCGCAATACCGGAATGACACGCCGCGCCGCATTCGGTCGACAGATTTATTCCCGGAACTGCCGTGAACGGCCATCACGTCATGAAATATCACGTCGCCGGGCTTCGCATCGACGCGCCTGATCTCATACGCGTCGCGGTTCGCCTCAATATCGGGGAGCCTTTCTCCGGCGCTGTCCGAAATTGTCGTTTGAGAGACCAGCAAATTCGGCGCGAATTCGCGGCCCCAACGATGGGATCCCGGGAGGTATTCGAGCGCGCCGTTGGTTTCATCGACCGGATCGAGCGCAATCCACGCAATGCAACATTTGCGGCCGGTGATCTGGAAATAAGTATAATCCTGATGAAAGGCCGTTCGCTGCGTCGCGCCAGGCGTTTTTACGAAAGTCGTATCTTCCCAGAAATTGATGTAGGTCGATCGCAGCAAGGCGGCGGAGATTTCAGCCAGGGCTGAGTCCATCGCGACTTTGCAAATTTCCGGATATCGCCGCCAGCCGGCCGCCTCATAGATAAACCGGCCCTGCGGCGCGCCGGCCGCCGCTTTGTCAAAAAGCGCGCGCGCGTCGATATCCGCATCAATCAGGCGCTTGAATCTGGACATATCGAAACGCGTCGCCGATTTTGCGTCAATCGAGTCAGTCTTCCTCCAGACTTGCTCTGCGATATGCTGGAAATCATAGGCTGTCGGCGATTTATCCGCAGCGGCGATCTGCCGATCAACGGCCTGACGAAGGAGGTCGATTTCAGCGTCGCAAAGCGCCCCTTCGATTTTGACAAAGCCGTCTCGCTCATACGCCGCCAGCGTATCGGGCGAAACGAATCTGTCGACGCCCGGGTCAATCGTCAGCGGCTCGAGCGCAGCCTGTTTCATTCGGCGATCGTCAAACATTGTTGTCTTTGCGCCTTTGTAAGGATTTGTCCGACGCCCCGCAAGCGTCACGCGACACGAGCGGCAGCTCGTGCGCTTGCGCCAAGCGCGCGTTGATCGATGTTTTCCCATCCTTGACGCTGCAGGAGGCGCGGTTCTTCGCGGTCAAGATTAAATCCCCGCCGAATTCGCTCAAGCCCCGCCTCATTCATTTGAGAAATGGCCGCCACGTAAGTTGCGTCGTCATCAGGGAAATATTTCGGCAGCCCAAGCGGGGCGGTGTCCCAGACTTTGAGCGCCCGGCCGTACATTTGCTGATAGGCGAACCAGGTAAGGGCGGTCACGCCGGTGTGAAGGCAAAATTTATTGATGGTGGCGGACATCCGGCCCCGCACGCAGAACTGCTCTTCTTTCGTGAGCGCTTGATGATCTACGATATAACGCGAATACTCGTAGATCGCGGGATCGCGGGGAATGGCCTGCAAATCGCAAAGATCGGCGAAGACTTCGCTCAGCATGTGCGGTCCGCAGGTCGGATTGAGCCTGGCGCAGCCGACGAGTTGATCGCCGCCGTTCGAATAAGCGAGGAAATATATGGTCTCCTCGGTGTCGAAGTCGTCCTTGTCGTAACCCGCCTTGATGCCGGGTATTTTCCATCCCCACTGCTCCACCGCCACCCGGTAGCGCATGCGATGCATTTCATCGAGACTTGACCGATAGAGCGGGCGATTGAGAGGCGTAACGATTTCGACCATTGCTGTCTCCATGACCGTTATTTCGACATGCTCGCGACAAAGACTGGCCCGCGCGCCAGCCGAGCGCCACTCTACAAATGTAGGGGGTATGGCGGCCGCGATTTGAAGTACCCTTTGGTTGGCGGCGATCGGCGCCAAATCTGAGCCGGCGGATTGCGCGGCGAAACGACACCTACGGGGAAAGCGGCGGCTCATGAAGAAGTGGAAGGTGATGCTCGTCGACGATGATGAGAATGACCGCCTCACATTCCAGCGGCTGCTGAAGAGCGAAGGAATCGATGTCGAACTGATCATGGCGAGGGACGGGAGAGAGGCTCTAGACCAGCTTATTTCAGACCGATTTCTTCAATTCCAAGACAAGCCGGACCTAATCCTGCTTGACCTCAATATGGGGATCTTGGACGGTTTTGAGACCTTGAAAATCTTGAAGACGTCCGAATCTACGCGGTCTATACCGGTTGTCGTGCTGACGACGTCGTCAAATAAGCGCGATATCGAAGCCAGCTACGCGCTCGGCGCAAACTCCTATATCGTCAAGCCGACGAGCCTGGACGATTTCAGCAAGATTATCCGCGGGCTGAAATCGTATTGGGCGGATCTCGTGATAACGCCTGATCGCGTCGCCTGACAGCTCGAAGAATGCGGGACGTTCAAGGCCGATACGACAATCGCGGCTCCCCGATCGCAAGCCGGAGCATTCCTCGCGCGTGCGCGTTCGCTTCTATGGGGCTCGGCGCAAAAAATGAGGCCATTAACGGACGAAGGCCCAAACGCGTTGAGCGCGCTCTGACCGGGCCGGACGCATGGCCAATTATCTTAAAACGGCCGGCAATACGCGGAAAAAAAACAACGCCGCGAAAAAATAGGCGCAAGCAAGCAAGCAAGACAGGGTATCCGAGCGGCGAAACGCGCGCCGAATTCACCGGCTCCTTAGAGCCGAATTTCAGCAGGGCGCGCAGCATCGCTATTCCTTCGCCGCAGGCGTTTTGCTCCAACAGAGCGTCGTTCGTCCCGCAAGAAAATCCGGCAAAGCGCCGTCCTTGTCTGCAGACGCAAGCACGACTTGCGCGCACTGACTTGTATCGCCGGTCGGTATCGCGCTCCGGCTTGCCGCGGGCCTTTCGGGACCGGGTGAGGACAGGCCTTGCGCGCAGCTGGCGCACACAAGACCGGCGCATGCGAGCAGCATCGCGTTCGCGGTGAGCATTAAAGTCATCAGCAGCGCCTTTTTGTGACGGCAAGCAAATTTACCAAGAACTTCCCTTGCGCCTATCCTCAAATGAGGGCGTCGCGGGAACGCATGGCCTAAGCCGGGACGGCGGTCAGCGCTCACCCCCGCAATTGGCGATACCGATTTGTGCGGCAAGGGGGCAGAAAATGATGCTCACGGATCGCGTTTCGAACGGTCGCCAACGCGTCGCCCCCGAGGCGCATAGGGCCGGACCGCGAAGGAGGGATCGACGATGAATGGCGCCCGCCGCGCCGTCGGATCGATGACGGCGACTTTCGTTTTTTTTGAGATGGCGCAGACGGCGTTCTGTCGACTTTGCGCAATCGACGGCCGCAAGGCGGGCGTTTGCTCCAAAACGGCGGCGGTCTCGAAACCGCCCGACAACCCGCGGCCGAACAAGCTTTCGCCTGGATCGCTCGGGCCGAAAGAGGCGAAGGCGGCGGTCGTCCATGCGCCGATCGACGCGGCCAGGCAATCAGCGATCGACGCGCAATTTGGCGCCGCCTCGGCCTGGACGATGCAGCAGTCGATGGTCGACGAGGCGGACGCCTATGTTCGGCTGATTTTTTCCTCTTTGGCGGCTGGCGATTTCCAGTCAACGGCCAAGACCGCTCGCCGGCTGAAAGTTCTGGCCGCGAGATGGGCCGCCGTTCGGCTCGCCGAAACGGCGAGCGCGCTTGAAAGCCGTTCTTTGACCATCGAGGACGCAAACATGGCCGTCGACGACGTCGCGAAGGCTGTCGCCGCCTTAAGAGCGCATTTGCGTCAGCAGGGAGCGGCGACGCGCGGGCGGCGCATCGTTTTGACCGGCCCGCCAGGTTGATCCGCGTCGCTCAAGAATTCAAAGCCCGCTTCGCGCCCCTTTCTCCACCGCAATATGGCCCTGCGCCTCAGGCCGATTTCAGGGATGGCGATCAAGACCTGTTTCGGCGGAAATGTTTCGCCGCTAAATCTCAGACGGGCTCCGAATTGGTCGAGATTGATCGCAACGCATGCGACAGCGCCGCCATTTCCATAATGTACGATCGCATATTTAAACTTGGCGCTGCGCGCGGCGCGCCGGACGCTTATTCGAGGTTTGGACGCCGCCGCGCCTGCTTCGGCGGCGCCGACAGCCGCCGACCTTCGCATGATAGACATTAGTCGAGTGTCGACAGGTTTCTTCATGGATTGACTGACTAAATCCGTCGCCGATGGAAGATTTTCGCCGCGTCGAACGCCTGCCTTGCGGGCAAAACGCTGACGAGAGCCGCGATCGATGCCCTCGTGAATTAACTTAGTTGATCTCCTGCGTCGTTCGAACCCTCATTTATGGAGGGTCGCCGGCTGCGCTGCGCCGCGTCTTGAGCATCAAGGTCGGCCCTCCAAATGAGGGTGGCGCGCGCGTTTATGGGGCTGTAGTTTTCGCCCTCAACGGATGAGGGTTTTTCATGTCGTGGGCTCACGCCACTCCGACGGAGATTGTTGCGGTGTTTGCGCAAGGCGCCCTCTTTGGCGCGTTATTCCATCATTTGACGAAAGACGCCGCGACGCGGCTGTCGCGTTGGTTGACGCTGCGACGGCGCGCGGTGCGGGCGGCAAGGCGCTGGAGGCGTCTGCGAACGCAGAATCCGGATTTGACTGTCGAACCGGCGAGCTTGCGATCGATGATCGACCCAGCCGCCCTCGCTCTTCGCGATTGCGAATCTGTTCGACGCTTTGCGTCTAACGACGACGGATCGGTGCGCCTTGGCGGCCGGCTTTAAGCGCGCGCTCGGGGCGCGACACGCGCCGCCGCCCCTATTGAGCTCAAGACGGCGAATAAGATCACGCCGCCGCGGCCTGAATGAAGTGTATCGCGAACCCCTCGTCCCAGTGGCGCCTCACATGCCCGCGAAGAGAACCGATCTGGACTTCTGCGCCTAGCGGCGGCTTTAAAGCAGAGCGGATCAACGCGCCGGTGATTGATAGGTCCACAATGGTGCAGTCAAATTCCAGCCCCTCTTCCGGAATGACCGCTCGCGACTCCACTTTCAAATCGACACGAAGATGCGCGCGCTTTTCCATTAGCTTCAGATATGACGACCCTGCCGCGGCTGATGCGATTCTTTTAGAAAGATATTCTTTTTGGAGTTCTGAAAGATTGAACTCGACAGCAATGCCGCCCTGACTCCTACGCACGATCTTTCCGGACAGGCGACCCAATCCGTCCGGATAAATTATGACTTCATCGCCAATCGCGACGTTGGAGCTGGTCTCCATAAATAGGCCGCCTTCGGAAATATCCTGCAGGCGGCCCGCAGCTTCCCTCCCGGACTTGGTGATATACCGCACCAGGAGCGCCAGCTTCCGGCGCACATAGGTTCGCTTGTTGCTGTTGTCGGACATTTCCCGCCGTACCGCCCAATTGAGCGGCGAGCCTAAGATAACCGGCGCGCAAGGGGCGCCCTCAATTTAGGGTGTCGGCTCAAGCCGCCGACATCAGCGCGAGGCGAACGAGCTCCGCTTGCCGGGACACGCCGGTTTTTGTGAAGACGTTTTTAATGTAGCTTCTTGCAGTGCTGACCGAAACTCTCGCCAATCGAGCGGCGTCTTCGATATTGCCGCCTTCGATCAGCCCATGGACGACGCGCGCCTCGCATTTCGCCAATCCGAGCGCGAGAGCGATGCCGGAGACGGTTACGAAGTTTTTTCGCGCCGGATCGGAAATCAACGCTGTGAAGTGGTCGGCGGCCGCGTCGGGCGCGCTCAGGATCGACAAGACCAGCGGCGACGTCTGCTCTGGATGCGTGAAGCGGAACGCAGCGCCGGCGCAGTCGCTGCCCGCGACCGGCGCCTCAGCGAGAAACCTGAGGAACGCTTTCGTCTCCGCCGCATTTACGGACCGCAGCGTGCGATCTGCGCCGATGTTGAAATATCCTCGCTGAAATAAAAGGACTTCCGCGCGTTCATTCGCAAACAAGATCCGACCGGACCGATCAAGATTTGCGACGGCGCAGGGAAGTTGGTCGACGGAGGATAGGACAGCGCCGGAGATCGCCTGCAGCGATTTGAGGTTGAGTTCTGCGACAGCGGCGTTGAGCCCCTCTTCCAGTCTTGCGCAGTCGGCGGGCTTAAGAAAGAACCGGAATATTCCGCCATGGTTCAGCGCCGCGAGCGCCGATTCAAGATCCGCCTCGCCAGACAGCAACATGTAGACGGCGTCGGGCGCGGCTTGCCGCATTTGCGCAATAAGCTCGATGCCCGTCGTCGTGCCAAGCCGAAGGTCCGCCAGCACCAGATCCGCCGGGCGCTCCTTATGGGCGCGAAGGGCGGCGGCTGGGGAACCGTAAAACGCGCATTCGACCGGCGCCGTCGTCCGCCGCAGCGTTTTTCGAAGCTGGTCAAGCGCAAGCGGGTCGTCGTCAACGCCTATCAGCCGAAACGATTTCATAATCCGCAATCCCCTTGAGTTCGGCGATACTAGACGCGCTCAGATTTAATGATTGGTAACCATGCTTCCTTACACCGTCTGAACGGATGAAGGCGGCGCCGACCATGTTGGGTAAGCAAACTATTAACATTTTGGTCCTCGAAGACGACGATCTGGACTTTCAGATCCTCGCGCGACGACTTTGCGCGCGCGAATCCAGGTACCGGCTCTCCCACGCGCGCACGCTCGAAGAAGCAAGGCTGCTCATCGGCGAACGCCCTATCGACGCCGGGCTTTTTGATTACCGCCTGGCGGGCGATCGCAACGGCCTTGATTTCGTGAAGGAATTGGGCGGCAGGCAGGCGCCGTTTCCAATCATTTTGATCACCGGCGTCGAAGACGATAAAATCGATCGCGACGCCATCTTATCGGGCGCTTATGATTATCTGGACAAATTCGCTCTGACGGCGGAATCAATAGACCGGGCGATTCGATTTGCGATGTCCACTCGAAGCCACGAAGCCCGGCTTTGCGAAGCGATCAAGCAGGCAAATGAGCAGGCAGCGATCAATCGGCGCATTCTGGCGATTGTGGGCCACGAAATGCACTCGCCTCTGCGCTCAATCATCGGTTATTGCGATCATATGATGGAAGACTGCGAAACCGCCGCCGGCAGGGAATCGGCGTCGCGCATGAAAACGGCTGCGACGCATCTTGAGGATTTTCTCGGCAATCTTTCCGAATATGTGCGCCTTGACAATGGCAGCGCAAAATTAATTGAGAAGCCGTTCGATCTGGCGGAAATGGTGCGCGAGACGGCGGCGTTTTTCGAGCCTTACGCCGCGCATAAGTCCATCCAGTTTCAATTGGAGATCGATGCTGCGAACGCTTATGTGATCGCCGATCGCCTGCGGCTTCGCCAGATCCTTATCAACCTTTTGCGCAACGCCATCACCCACACCGACGAAGGATCGATCAAGATCAGCGCGTCCGTTGTCAAAGATATTTTGTCAATCGAGGTGCGTGACGACGGCGTCGGCATGTCCGAAGAGAAAATTTCGTCCATCCTCGCCGATCGACTTGGGCATGACGTCCTTGGCGGCGGTCCGGGCGGCGGGCTCGGAATCGGATTGTCGATTTGTCAGCGCCTTCTTCGCCTTATGGGCGGTCGATTGTCGATCGAGAGCGCCCCAGGTCTTGGCACTTCGGCGGGTTTTGTCGTCCCGATACGCAAGTCGCATCCGGCGCGGGCGGCGTGAGGCGGAACTGCTGCTGACGCCCCGACGGCCTTCGGCGATATGGCGCGACTTTATCGCCGCGACCGGCGAATAGTCAGGCGGCGCTCCGCCGTTCTTCATCTGAATTGACGATAAAGCGAAAATGCGATCCCCGCGGCGGACTGTCCTCAATCCAAATTCTTCCGCCCAAGCGTTCTGCGGCTTTTACGCAGATCCACAATCCGATTCCGGTACCATCGAATTCTTCTTTGCGATGAAGACGTACGAGCGGATCAAAGATGCGCTCTCGATGCTCGCTCGGTACGCCAATGCCGTTATCCCGGACGCCAAGAATGATTTTTCCGCCCGATTCCTGCGCGGTGAATTCGATCACGGGACGCTCGTTTTCCGGCATGAATTTCAATGCGTTCGAAATCAGATTTTGATAAATCTGGGTCAGCAGCGTTCGATCTGCGCGGACCCGCGGCACCGAGCCGATACGGAACTCGGGCGCGTCGAAGGCGGCGATCGGAAGCAGGTCTGCAATCGCCTCTTCGATGCAGGAAGCCGGATCGATCGCATCAAGACAGACCTTAACTTCCTGCATCCTCGATAGGCTGAGCAGATCTTTGATCATCCGGCGCATTCGCAGCGCCGAGGACTTAAGGGCCTCCAGGTCGACTTTCGCGCTGTCTCGATCCTGGGCCTCAAGATCCTTTTCCAAGAACTCGCTGAAGATGATCAGTTTCCTCAACGGCTCTTGGAGGTCATGCGAGACGGCGCGGGTGAACTGATCGAGTTCGGCATTGGCGCGCGCGAGCGTGTCCTTTGCCGTCATCAATGAAGTGACGTCGGTGGCGGCGACGAGCAAGAGCTCGGCTTCGGTTCGCGGATCGCAAAAAAGCGCCTTGTCGATCCTGCACCAGCTTTTGGTCCCGTTGCTCGATTCGATCTCCTGAATCATGCCGTCATAAGAAACAGCGCCGTTCGGCGATTTCGCGTCTTCGGACAAGCGCGCCGTCGCGGCGGTCGGCATCAGGTCCGAAATATTCATTCCGATTGATTCATCGCGCGAGACGCCGAAGAAGGCGGCGGCTTCATTGTTCATTTTCACGACGCGATTTGCGCCGTCCTTGATCCAGATGCGCACAGGCACCGTGTCGAGAATGAGCTCCAGCAAATTGTGCTGCCACCGAAGCTCGTCCTCCTGCGCATTCTGGTTGGTTATGTCCCGGAAAATTACGACGCCGCCGACTTGTTCGCCTTTACTGTTGCTAAGCGCCTTGGCATTGGTTGTGACATTGCGAACAGTTTTGTCAGGCATGATGAGCGTCAATTCAGCGGGCGGCGGGCGCTCTCCCCGTAAAATGCGGCGAAGCGGCAAATCGGCGACATCAATGCGCGCGCCGTCTGCCGAAAGGAAGTTCGCCCCTTGCAGAATCCGCTCTTGCGCAGTTGCGAGGTCGATGTCTGGCGCGAAGCCGAAAAATTCTCGAGCGGCGCGATTTAAATATTTAACCGTGCCGGCGTTATCGGCGGCGATAACGCCTTCGCCGACGGCGTCCAGCACCGTTTCAAGGAAGTCTCCCCGCTCCCGGCCCGGTCCGTCTTGGGCGTTGGACGCGCTGAAAGAACTGAGTGGAGCGGCCCGTCGTGCGCCTTTTGCGTCGACGCCATCGCAGTTTGCGCCGCCGGCAGGCTGTGCGGCGGGCCAAGGAGACCCGACATTCGCGATTTGTCGGGGTCTGCCGCGGGCTGAAAGCGCGTTGGTCAAAGTTCTCCCCATTCGAGGGGGCGTGAGTTCCATCGCCGCTATCGAACACAGCGCCGCCGACGCAAGGATTGCGACGATGTAGGCGGCGTCGCCGTCGCGAACGGCGATTTGAGGCGCAGCGATAATTGCGAACGCCAGGCGCGCCGCTTCGAGCAAGCTGATGACAAGGGCGACGACGCCGACACGCTTTCCAAGGAAGGCGGCCGCAACGATCGGCGCCAGGAACAACAACGGCGAAACTATGAATATGCCGTCAGCCTTAGAGCCGATGCTGGCGAGCATGGCGCTGTAAAATGTCGCAAGCACCAGGATAATCGACGCCTGTATTCGCTGAGAGAGAGTGTAAAAGAGCGCTATGGCGCAATAGCCGACGAACGCCGCCAGGAACGCCAGCGGCCGTTCCGGCGTATGGGTGAATGTATAAGCAAGGCTCAAAGCGGCAGCGCCTGCAAAGGCGCCGGTGAGCACATAAAAACTTCGGCCGAGCGCGGCGCCCGGTTTGCTTTTTTTGGCCGGCCCCATCCGATCCTCCGCCGCAACGTCAACTTTAGGACTTCTGACGGCGCTGGCGACCGCAAGACCGACAGGCGCGTCCGGACGCGAAGAGCAAAGCGCAGGTCAACCGCCCCCCTCGCGCACAAGATGTCGGACCGGCCGGGTCAACAAATGGTTAATGCGCGCCGCGAAAGCCCGCCAAGACCGGCGATTTCGGCGCGCAAGCGATAGGGCTCGGCTTGCAAACCCGCCGCCAGATCATGGCGCAGCTTACGCGCCCGCCTGACGACGGAGATTGCGACCAAGGGTCCCCCGGGCGGCGATTTGCTCTTTGAAGGCCGCCTTGCCGGTCCCTCCCAATTTGGGCGAGATGCGCGCTCCCCGGCGCGCCCGCTTTACGGGAGAATTAGACTCCTTTGAATCGCCACCGCAACGACATGCGCGCGATTGGCGCAATTGAGTTTTCGCTGCAGCCTCGACAGATGATCGCGGACGCAAAACTCGCTTACCGACAAAATCGTCCCAATTTCCCAATTGGTCTTACCGGCAGCGGCGAAGTGCAAAATTTCACTCTCGCGCGCGGTTAGAGATTTGATTTCCTGGTATTCGAACGGGCCATATAAGAGCTCGAGGCGCATATAGGCATGGACCGAAAGCAATTCGACTGCGGCGCGCTCTCGGGGCGACAAGTCCAGCTGATCGGTTCCGAGCGTCACGCATCCTGGCGGGGAATCTTCAGCGTAGATTGGAATCGCAAGCCCGTCAGCAAAGCCGAATTCCCGACTGACATCGAGTATGTCGCGACCGAACCTCGACGCGTGCTCGTAAGCATGTCGCCAGGTGAACGGCTTGCGGGTCTTGAGGGCCATTCGTGCAATGGGATCGTGAATGATCAGATTTTTGCCTAACCAATGTTCCTTCCATTCCGTCGGCCAATTGCCGACGGCAAACCATTTGTCGTCCGCCGCAGAGCGCATCGCAGGGTTTGTCAGCTGCCCGAGCGCGACGGTCTGAAAGCCGAACTTCTTCAGGTAGCCCGAAAAGCGATTGAATACGGCCGCAGCGTCGCTTTCGCTGTCGATCGAGGCGATGACCTCAACCAGTTCAGAATTTTCGAATCTCTCGACCACGTCGCCCATGGCGCTGCTCAATCTCCAATTTGCGGGCTGGCGCTGCGTGAAACGCAATTGCGCACAATTGCAACGCAGCGGCTCAATTTGAATCCTGCCAGCGTTTAAACTTGAAATCAACGGATAGATAACACGCCGCCAAATATTGTTCGCTGCAATCCAAGATGACGCGATTGCGCGCGGCTGTAAGTTCTTGCAGAGCGCGAACTCTGAGCGTTCTGTTATCTTAGAACGGACAAGGCGGCGCCTTCAACGAAAGCGACCTTGCGCCAGGCGAAACCGCCCGCGCCTCAACACGTCAGCTCGCCCAAGGGTCGGCATGGCGCAAAATCTTCGCGGCGACGCGTGCGGCCGCGCTGCCGGTTCACAAGTCAAAGGGTTGAAATTGGGCGTCGATATGACGTCACTTTAGCCTCCGATAGGCGTGAGGAATCTTCCGTTCAGCATATCCCGTCAACTGTCCCAGAATCGCCGGCGGCTGACGAAACCCCGATTGCGCAGCCAGTTTTTATGTAACCACGAGATTGGTTCCGATGGAAGGCCGAACCGGCTGGAGCCATTGCGGAGCGCAAGCCGGATCGGCCGGGAGAATGGTGACGGGCGCCGGCGGTCTGTAGCC
>JBGSLM010000182.1:0-5241 GCA_041740755.1 Parvularculaceae bacterium
GCGATCGGCGCCCGCTATGACAGCGAGCGCGCTCATTTCGCAGCGGCGGCCGGCGAGCACAAGCTCCTCGAATTCATTGGGCGCCTCGCCGCCGTGAACAGCAAGGTAGTCCGCTCGCAGATGATCGAAGAACAGCCCGTCATGCAGGCCGACAAACCGGCGAACATATTCTTCCGGCGTGTAGTGGAGACCGAGCCCGCCGAGCGCGGCGCGCTCCCCGCGAATGGCGAGGACTTCGGAATCGACGAGTACGCCGTCGCAATCGAAAATAATGGCGTCGAATGACATGCGCGCGGTCTTAAAGGCTGCCCTTGAAAAGAAAAGCCCCGCCGAAGCGGGGCTTTTCCAGTCATTGACGCCTGTCCGCTCTAGATGCCCGCCAACACGGCGAGGAGAAGAAGCGCGACGATGTTGGTGATCTTGATCATCGGGTTGACCGCCGGTCCCGCCGTATCCTTGTAAGGATCGCCGACCGTGTCGCCGGTGACGGCCGCTTTGTGCGCGTCCGAGCCCTTTTTGTGGAGCTTGCCGGTCGAATCGGTGAAGCCCTCTTCAATGAGCTTCTTGGCGTTGTCCCATGCGCCGCCGCCCGAGGTCATCGAGATCGCGACGAAGAGGCCGGTGACGATGACGCCGATCAGCATTGCGCCGACGGATGATAGCGCCGCCGACTTGCCCGCCACCATGCCGATGACGAAATAAAGAACGATCGGCGAGAGGATCGGCAGGAGCGAGGGAACAACCATTTCCTTGATCGCCGCTCTGGTCAGCATATCGACCGCACGCGCATAGTTCGGCTTCGAAGTGCCGGCCATGATGCCCGGGTTTTCGCGGAACTGCTTTCTGACTTCCTCGACGACCGCTTGCGCGGCCCTTCCGACAGCCTGCATCGCCATGCCGCCGAAGAGGAACGGCAGCAGGCCGCCGAAGAGGAGGCCCGCGATGACGTAGGGGTTCGACAGCGAGAAGTCGACAACGACATCCGCAAAGAACGGATACTGATCCGGATGCGCGACGAAGTGCTTGATGTCCTCCGTATACGCCGCAAAGAGGACAAGCGCGCCAAGGCCGGCCGAACCGATGGCGTAGCCCTTCGTGACGGCTTTCGTCGTGTTGCCGACCGCATCGAGCGCGTCGGTCGTCTCACGCACCGAGCCTTCAAGTCCCGCCATTTCGGCGATGCCGCCAGCATTGTCCGTGACCGGACCGAAGGCGTCGAGCGCGACGATCATGCCCGCAAGCGCGAGCATCGTCGTCACCGCCGTCGCGATGCCGTATAGGCCCGCAAGATTGAAGGTGACGATGATGCCGACGATGATGACGAGCGCCGGCAGGGCGGTCGCTTCCATCGAGACCGCAAGGCCCTGAATGACGTTGGTGCCGTGGCCCGAAACCGAGGCTGCGGCGACCGACTTCACCGGACGAAATCCCGTGCCGGTGTAGTATTCGGTGATCCAGACAATGAGGCCTGTGACCGCGAGACCGACAACGCCGCAAAGATAGAGGCTAAGGCCGGTGAAGCTGCCGTCGCCGATCGCTTCGCTGAAGCCGAAGACCGAGTTCGTCACGATGGCGATCGCGGCGAGCGAGAGAACACCGGTCGCGATGAGACCCTGATAAAGGGCGCCCATGATGTTCTTGGAGCCCTTGCCGAGGCGTACGGCGAACGTGCCGAGGATCGAGGTCACGATGCAGACCGCGCCGATCGCAAGCGGATAGAACATGAATTCCGCCGCATTCGCCGTGAAAAGAATCGAGCCGAGCACCATCGTTGCAGCGACAGAGACGACATAGGTTTCAAAAAGGTCCGCCGCCATGCCGGCGCAATCGCCGACATTGTCGCCGACATTGTCTGCGATCGTCGCAGGGTTGCGCGGATCATCTTCCGGAATGCCGGCTTCAACCTTGCCGACCATGTCGCCGCCGACGTCGGCGCCTTTGGTGAAGATGCCGCCGCCAAGGCGCGCAAAGACTGAAATCAGCGACGCGCCGAGCGAGAGCGCGACGAGGCCGTTGACGACAGCGCGGCTTTCCGGCGCGTTGCCAAGGCCGACGGTCAGGACCGCGTAGTAACCAACGAGGCCAAGAAGCGCGAGACCGGCGACCAGCATCCCCGTAACGGCGCCGGCGCGGAACGCGACCGACAGCCCTTTGGCGAGACTCTCGGACGAGGCTTGCGTCGTCCTGACGTTCGCCCGGACCGAGACCAGCATGCCGATATAGCCCGCTGCGCCGGAAAGCGCGGCGCCCGCTGCAAAGCCGAGCGCGGTCGTGAGGCCCAGCGCAAAAAGCAGGATTGCAAAAACGACGACGCCCGCGATGGTGATCGTCGTATACTGTCTCTTGAGGTAGGCGGAGGCGCCTTCCTGAATCGCCGCTGCGATTTCTTTCATCCGGTCATTGCCGGCTGATAGTGACATCACCTGCTGGATGGTGACGACGCCATATAGAATGGCGAGCATGCCGGCCCCGACGACCAGCCATAAGCTTGTGCTCATTGGTATCCTTCCCCGGCCCTGACGGCCAATTGCTGGAATTGATCGGGGAGAACCCTGAGATGGCCGCAGCGTCCGGGATCGCTCCCGCGCGCGCCTGCGCTTCAATAAGTCCCCGTTACAGATCGGCGCGATAACTGGCAAAGCCGCACTGCAAAATCAACAGAAAGTTGAAGGGCCTTAAGCGCTTAACTGATTTCGACCGACCTGCGGGATGCACTAACCAGCCCGGAACGTAATGCCGGGGAAGTGCTGTTTCGGTGTCGCAACTATATAAATCTCCGGCGGGGGCGGCAGCGCGGCGCGCTTTGCACCCGGGTAGCGCCTTGATCGGACGTGGAATTTTCACCCCCAGGGAGATCGGGCGGTGAAATATCGGCGCGTAAAACTTGAAACGTCCGCGATCGCCTTTGTCTTGCCCGTTGACCGCCATGGATGTATCCGCCCAAGGTTGCAGCCGTGTCATCAGACTTTGATGATGGGCGGCGGCAGGTTATTCGGCGGGCGGCGGAGCGGCGACGGGCCTTAATGGGTCAATTTGCGTCGATCCGCTCGGGGGGGCTTCCGAATTTCGATGACCATTGTTGGGCGCTCTTTGGCTGGAGAGACGTTACTATGGCTCGAAGGCTGGGGAAAATTGCAATGAACGGCCGGGCGTTCTCCGGCTACCGCCGGGGGCGTTGATGTCGATCCTCCCTGAAGGCCAGAAGCCGACGCCGACAGCGAATGTCTCGCTGCCGTTGAGACTCGACCAGTTTTCAACGCTGACCGCCGCGCTCGATTACGCGGCCGAAGGCGAAACCGGCTGCAATTTCTATAACCTTCGCGGCGACGCCTATGCAGCGATACCTTATTCGGATCTGCGCCGCGACGCGCTTGCTCTTGCGCGCAAACTCGCCGCCCGCTTTGCGCGCGGCGCGCGCCTAGCGCTCGTCGCCGAAACCAGCCCCGAATTTCTGACCACGTTTTTCGCCTGTCAGTATGCCGGCATGATTCCGGCCCCGATGCCGCTTCCGGTCAATCTCGGCGGCAAAGACGGATATCTGACGCAGGTTCGCCTGATGGTTCAGGGCGCGAAGGCCGACGCGGCGATCGGGCCGGCGTCGCTCAAGGACTTTCTTTCCGCTGCGCTCGGCGGCAACAGCGAAGTCGACATTCTGGACTTCGCCGAATTGCAGTCGTCTGAATTCGAAGCCGACGCAACGCCGTTCGGCCCTGACGAGGCGTGCTACATTCAATATTCGTCAGGATCGACGAGCGCGCCAAAGGGCGTCATCGGCACTCAGCAATCAGTCAACGCCAATCTTCACGGAATCACCAAGCACGGTTTGAAGCTGACGCCGGAAGATCGCGCAGCAAGCTGGCTGCCGCTTTATCACGACATGGGTCTCATCGGATTTGTGCTGGCGCCGATGTATGGCCAGCGCTCGGTCGATTACATCGCGACGTCTGATTTCGTGCGCCGTCCGCTGCTCTGGCTGCGCGTCATGTCAGAGCATAAGGCGACGATCACCTACAGCCCTTCATTCGGATACGAACTAAGCGCGCGCCGCTCGTCGAAAGCGGAAGACGGCGCAATCGACCTGTCGCGCGTTCGCATCGCCGGCATCGGCGGAGACATGGTGCGCCCGGAAGCGCTTCGCCTGTTTGCGGAAGCCTTCGCTCCGGCCGGATTTAGCGCCGGCGCCTTTCTTCCGAGCTATGGCATGGCGGAGGCGACGCTTGCGATTTCCTTTACCGAAATCGGCAGGCCGGTTGATGTCGATTACGTCGATATGCGCCATTACAACCGCTCCGGCGTTGCGCAGCCGGCGTCCGCCGTCACCTCGCCCGAACACAAACGCGGTTTTGTCCTCTGCGGCAAAGCAATTCCCGGACACGCGATCGAAGTCCGCGGCGATAATGGCGGCACGCTGAAAGACCGTGAGGTCGGCCGCATCTTCATCAAGGGCCCAAGCCTGACGCCCGGCTATTTCAGCGACGCCGACGCGTCGGCGCGCCTTTACGACGGCGAATGGCTGGATACCGGCGACATGGGCTATTTCCTCGGCGGCGAAATCGTCATCACCGGGCGAGCCAAGGATCTCATTATCATCAACGGCCGGAATATCTGGCCGCAGGATATCGAGTGGGCGGTCGAGAAAGTCGAAGGCGTGCGACAGGGCGGCGTTGCGGCGTTTTCAGTCGATGACGGATCGGGTGAGAAGATCGTCGTCGTCGCGGAGCGGCGCGGCTTGAGCGCCGAAGCGCTCGATCAGGTTCACCGCGAAATCGCCAAAACCATTCAGACGGCGGCAGGCGCGCCGGCGATCGTCATTCTGGCGAAACCGCATTCGATGGTGCTGACATCTTCAGGCAAACTTTCGCGCGCCAAGGTGAAACAGAAATATCTTGCCGGCGAGTTCGATGAGCCGGCGGGCGAACCGGCGGCGGAAAAAGCGCTGGCGGAAGCGCGCGTGTGAAACGCATCGCCGTAACGGGCGGCACCGGGTTTATCGGCGCCGCGTTGATCGATCAGCTGATTTCGGAAGGGTTCAAGGTGCGCGCGCTCGCGCGTAACGCAAAGCGCGTCAGACGCGCCGGCGAAATCGATGTCGTTGAGGGCGACCTAGAAAATGAGGGCGCGCTTTCGCGCCTTGCGGAAGGTTGCGACGTATTCCTGCACCTTGCGGGCGAGACGCATGCGCCGACCGAACAAGATTATGCGCGCATCATCGTTGCGGGCGCCGAGCGCGCCGAAGCGGCC
>JBGSLM010000183.1:0-7450 GCA_041740755.1 Parvularculaceae bacterium
GAGGACCCCTGGCCTGAAGGATTCCCAAAGCCCGCCGCCGACTATTCCGGCGTGTACGATTTCGCGGCCGGCGGGCAGACCATGGAAGTCAAAATTGCAGCGTCCGGCGCCAGACAACGCCTTGCCTTTCCGCCGGGTTCAGGGATCGGCGGCGCCAAGGGGCAATGGACGCAAGTCATGGTCAATGAAAACGCCGGCGAGAAAATGCTGATGTGGCCCGAGGGCGATAACGCCCCCGCAATCGCCACCATGATGTCGAAAACCGACCTTGGAGCGATGGCGAGCGCGATAGGCGTCGATCCCGCCAAGGAGGCGAGCGCCAAAAGAACGGGTACGGACAATGTCGCGGGCGAAGCCTGCGCGATCTGGGAATTCGCCGCCGGCGAAGGCGAGACGCCCGGCGACGCCTGCGTGACGCGCGACGGCATCCCGCTACGCGTCGTCAGCGGCGGGCAAACCGTAATGCTTGCAAAATCGATTGCGCGCGGACCGCAGGACCCGGCGCTGTTTGCACCGCCGTCCGGCTATGAAGTCGTAGACATGGGCGAATGCATGCGAATGAGCGCGGAGATGATGGAAGCGATGCGCGCCGGCAAAACGCCCGACATGGCGAAAATGCAGAAGTGTCAGGCGCTCAGCGAGAAAATGGGCCAGATGTACGGGCAATAACGCGCGAATCGCCCAGAACCCGAACCGCCTCCGCCCCCGGCTGAAATATCATCTGCGGGCGGAGGCGCATTCGAACCGCGCGGCTAAACTCCCCTGACGAAAAGCTTTGCGCCGTCTGCGCGGACGATTTCGACTTCCGCGCCTTTCTCGAAATTCGCGCCGGTCTCGCTTTCGGCGGCCCAGACAGAATCGTTAAAGCGCACCCGCCCCTGTCCGGACGAAAACGCCTCGTCAACCTTCACCCGCTTGCCGATCTTCTGCGCGCCGCCTTCGTTGAGCGTCAGGTGGTCTTTCTGACTCTTGTGGAGCCACGGCTTCACTTTCGGTGTCGCAAAGACCGTGAGAATGACGGTGACAACCGCAAAGATCAGGAGCTGCAGGCGCCATTGGCCGTCAAGCGGCCAAAGATCCGCGAAACCGGCGACCGTTGCGGCAGCCGCAGGCCACAGGAAATATGTGGTTCCGGTTGAAATCTCGACGATCAGCAAAATGACCGCGAACACGAACCAGTACCAGAACGGCATCGACTGAAGAAACTCGGCCATACGTCTCTCCTCTATCGCGCCGCCGGAACGGAACCGGCGCGGTTCGATTCCAAAGCGTCCCGCGCGAGCGCGCCGACGCCCGCGATCGTGCCGACAAGCGCCGACATTTCCGCCGGCACGATAACCGTTTTTTGCTGCGGCGAGAGCGCGAGCTTTTCAAACGCCGCGACATATTTCTGGGCGACGAAGTAGTTGATGGCGTTTACGTCGCCGCGCGCTATCGCCTCCGACACGACCGCTGTCGCTTTCGCTTCCGCCTCCGCTTCCCGCTCGCGCGCCTCGGCGTCGCGGAAGGCGGCTTCCCGGCGGCCCTCCGCCTGCAGAATGGCGGATTGTTTGGCTCCTTCGGCGCGCAGGATCGCAGATTGCTTTTCGCCCTCGGCGGTCAGAATTTCAGCGCGCTTCAACCGCTCGGCTTTCATCTGACGCGCCATCGCTTCGGTAATGTCCGCCGGCGGCGACAAATCCTTGATCTCGACGCGGGTGACTTTGACGCCCCAAGGCTGCGTCGCCGCATCGATGACGCGCAGGAGGCGCTCATTGATGTCGTCGCGATTGGAGAGAACCTCATCAAGATTCAATCCGCCGATCACCGTGCGGATGTTGGTCATCGACAAATTTGAAATGGCGCTGCTGAGGTTCGAGACTTCATAAGCGGCCGCAGCCGCGTCCATGATCTGGATGAAGGCGACGGCGTCGGTCTGAACGGTTGCGTTGTCCCTGGTGATGACGTCCTGCGCGGGGATGTCGAGCACTTGCTCCATCATGTTCATCCTCCGCCCGATGCGGTCGATAAATGGCGTCAACAGGTGGAGCCCCGGCCGGATCGTTTTCACGTAGCGCCCGAACCGCTCGACCGTAAACTGATATCCCTGCGGGACGATCTTTACCGTCGACCACAAAATGAAGACCGACAGCGCGACGAGCGCGATCGAGAATAGTCCGAAGGCTTCCATGAAAGTCTCTCCCTGCCCAATGGTTCCCCGGATATCGGAATTCGATTCCGCGAGCGCCAGACTTGAAATTCCTGTTTGCCGATCAGCAACGTGATTAATGGCGAAAATGCAACGCCGCCGGTGAAAACCCGCTTTGGCGCCCCCGTTCTCCCTCCGAAATCCCCTACCGCGCCGGTTAATCACGGGTTAACGTAAGGTTATGGGAATACGGGGATTCGTGAATTGGTGGGGAGTAGCGGGCGCCAGTCTGGCCGCCCTCGCGCTCGCGTCTGAAGCCAGCGCCGAAGCAGTCAACAAGGGCGACGCCTGGCGCATCGTGAAGACCGAATGGGTCGACGCCGACGAGGACGCCTATTCTGAATTCGTGCAGACGATCGGCCGGTCGACCTGCACCTCGCTTGAATCCTGCCTTGCTATTTCCGCCAACCCTTATTTCAGTCCCGACGATCCTGAGTTCACCGGCGATTGCGCAGACATGGCCTATGTGCTGCGCGCCTATTTCGCGTGGAAGAACGGCCTTCCGTTCTCCTACCAGAACGCCATGCGCACGGCTGACGGCGCGCGGGAGGACCTGCGCTATTCTTCGAACGGCAACCTTGTTTCCGCACGGCGTGACGCTGTCGGCGAGAAGCCAGTTTCTGCGGCCGCCTTTATCGGCCGCATTGGCGGCGAGGTCTCGACCGCCATGTTCAGGACCCATCCGGACAATGGCGAGGGCGCGTTGTTCGACGATTTCTATCCGGTGAAGATCGGCCGCGACGCGGTGAGGCCGGGCGTCCTCGCCTATGACATCTACGGCCATGTCGGCATCGTCTACGATATTCTCGAAGACGGTCGCATCCTTGTCATCGCTTCGCACCCGGACCGGTCGGTGACCCGCACGACTTATGGGTCGAATTTCCTCCGCTCAAAGCCTGATCTCGGAGCCGGTCTCAAGGGCTGGCGGCCGATCCGGCTGGACGGCGCCCGTCAGCAGTCGGACGGATCGTTCGCCGGCGGAAAAGTTCGCGCCGCGAAGAACGCCGAGATTCCGCAATATTCGATGGAGCAGTTCGTCGGCAATCGGCCGAGCCCGGACGGCGACTGGCGCTACGGCGATTTCGTCGTGAACGGACGTACGGTCAATTATTATGACTTCATTCGCAGGACGCTCGCCTCGCCGGACTTCGTCTACAATCCCGTTGAAGAACTAAGATACGGCATGCAGACGATTTGCGGATCGGTGCGCGACCGCAAGGTCGCCGTCGAACGCGCGGTCGCCGCCGGCTTTCCGAGATTGCCGCATCCCCCGCGCCTTCCGCCGAACATTTACGGCACTTATGGGCCATGGGAAGGGTATTCGACGCCGTCGCGCGACGCGCGCCTTAAGGTCGCGTTTATCGATCTCAAACGCACGGTCAAGGAACTTTTCGACCACTTCAGCAGCGGCGACACGGACGTCCGTTACGAAGGGGGCGACCTTCCGCGCGATCTGTGGGAAGCGTATGTGCAGGAAAAAGACGCCTGCACCTTCACCTATTGGCGATCGGACGACAGCCGCATCAGGATGAATTTGGGGCATGTCCAAGACCGGCTTTGGGATCTCTCTTTCGATCCCTACCACTGTCCGGAACGACGCTGGGGCGCGAACGGCGCCGAGGTTCAAACGTGTACGGACGATGACCACAAAACCCGTTGGTACGAGGCGCAACGCTGGCTTCGCTATCAGGCGGAGCGAACCTATGACGTGCGCATGGATTTCACCGCCGATGAGCTAAAGCCGCCATCCGCCGCAAAGCCGGAAAAAGGCGGCATCGGCGCCGACGCGCCGGCGGATGCGGATTTGCGCGCCTATCTTGCGAGCCTCAATTCCTTCCCGCTGGCCTCCGTCGAGGAAAAGCCTGAAATCGTCCTCGTCGCCGGATCGCCGGTCGAACCGGAACCGCAACTTCCCGCCTGGCATTCGAAGATTTTGAACGGCTGGACGAAATAACCGCTGTTCTCGGCATTCAATCCATTTCAGAACGGACGCAATTCCACGGAGCACTACATGAAATTATTCATTCCCTTCGCCGTTTGCGTCGCCATGGCGACGCCGGCGGCGGCGCAAGAAGCGAACACCGTCGTCGCACGCGCCAAGGACGTCCCGACAAAGGTCGAATATTATTACCGCGTGAAATGGGGCTCGCTGAAAGAGTTTGTCGCGCTGTACGAAAAGAATCATGCGCCGCTGCTGGAAGAAGTGAAGAAGGATGGCTTCATTCTCGACATGAAGACGGAATTCCCGTTCACGCATCTTGCGGGCGGGCCGCGATGGGACATGCGTGTCACTATCACCTATAGCGACGCTGCAGCCGCCGTGAATGACCCGGCCTGGGAAGCGAAGTGGGTGGCGGCCAAGAAGCGTTTATACAAGGACCCCAAGAAACTCGACGAAGAAGAGGCGAGGCGCTTCACGCTGCTCGAGGATCATTGGGACGTGATCATCTCCGATTTTCCGGGATAGCGATCCTCAACCGGCGCTCCGTCGTATAGTGGTGCATCGCCGTTGGATTGCGGCTATAGATCGAGGCCACCGAGGAGAAATCGCCGATGGACAAATTCGTCTATTTTCTGATCCCGATCGGCCTTGCCGCGACGCTGATCGTTCTCGGGCTCGGCATTTATTCGCTGGCGCGGGGCGGGACCTTCGCGAAGGAAAATTCAAATAAGCTTATGCGCCTGCGCGTTCTTGCGCAGGGAGTGACGATCGTCGTGATGCTCCTGTTCCTGTTATTGATAGGGCGCGGCCCGGGGAGTTAGGCGGAACGCGCTGATTTGAACCGTTTTCTAATCGGTTTGCTGCGGCGCCATAAATCGTTGAAAGCGCGGCGCCTCGCCGCTATGGTCGCCCCGAATTCCGGGGGCCCCCCGCGCTCCCTAATCCGATCAATTTCAAGGTGAGGATCAGCCGATGAAAGTCCTCGTGCCCGTAAAGCGCGTCATAGATTACAATGTGAAGGTCAGGGTCAAATCCGACCAGACCGGCGTCGATCTCGCCAACGTCAAAATGTCGATGAACCCCTTTGACGAGATCGCGGTCGAAGAAGCGGTCCGCCTGCTGGAAGGCAAGATTGCGACCGAAGTCGTCGTCGTTTCGATCGGTCCGGAAAAAGCGCAGGATCAGATCCGCCAGGCGCTCGCCATGGGCGCCGATCGCGGCCTTCTCATCAAGACCGACGATGACGTCGAACCCTTGAGCGTCGCCAAGCTGCTGAAGGCCGTCTGCGAGACGGAAAAGCCCGACCTCGTCATTTTGGGCAAGCAGGCGATCGACGATGATTCGAACCAGACTGGTCAGATGCTTGCGGCGCTGACGGGCTGGCCTCAGGGAACGTTTGCGTCGAAAATTGCAAAAACCGACGGCAAGGTGAGCGTCACGCGCGAGGTCGATGGCGGCCTCCAGACCGTGTCGCTGTCGCTCCCGGCGGTCGTGACGACGGACCTGCGCCTCAACGAACCGCGCTATGCCTCGCTGCCGAACATTATGAAAGCGAAGAAAAAGCCGCTCGATATCAAGGCGCCCGCCGATTACGGCGTCGATATCAAACCGCGCCTTAAGGTCCTCAAAGTGTCAGAACCGCCCAAGCGCACCGCCGGCGTCAAAGTCGATTCAGTTGCGACCCTTATCGACAAACTCAAGAACGAAGCGGGAGTTATCTGATGGCCGTCCTTGTTATCGCCGATCACAACAATCATTCGCTCGCCGATTCGGTGGCGAAATGCGTGACCGCCGCCGCAAAACTCGGCGGCGAAATCGACATTCTCATCGCGGGATCGGGCGCAGACGAGGCCGCCGCTGAAGCCTCGAAGATCGCGGGCGTTCGAAAGATTCTCCACGCAGATGACCCGATCTACGCGAAGCTTCTCGCCGAACCGGCAGCAAAGCTTATCGTCGCAAGGGCTGGCGCCTATGACGCGCTCGTTGCGCCCGCGACAGCGAACGGCAAGAACATCATGCCGCGCGTCGCCGCCCTGCTCGACGTCATGCAGATTTCGGACGCGATCGCGATTGAAAGCGCCGACACTTTCGTGCGGCCGATCTATGCCGGCAATGCGATTGCAACCGTGCAGTCGACCGACGCTAAAAAAGTCGTCACCGTCCGCACCGCTACCTTCAAGGCCGCCGAGATGACGGGCTCCGCCGCAATTGAAAAAATCGGCAGCGAAGGCGATCCAGGCGTCTCCTCTTTCGTCGGCGAGGAACTGACGAAATCCGACCGGCCGGAACTGACGGCCGCAAAAATCATCATTTCAGGCGGTCGCGCGCTCGGCAGCCACGAGAATTTCGAAAAGCTCATCTATCCGATTGCGGACAAGCTCGGCGCAGCGGTCGGCGCGTCGCGCGCCGCCGTCGATGCCGGCTATATGCCGAACGATTATCAGGTCGGGCAGACCGGCAAGGTCGTCGCGCCGGCGCTTTACATTGCGGTCGGGATCTCCGGCGCCATTCAGCATCTCGCCGGCATGAAAGATTCGAAAGTCATCGTCGCCATCAACAAGGACGAAGAAGCGCCGATCTTCCAGATCGCCGATTACGGCCTCGTCGGCGATTTGTTCAAGATTCTGCCGGAGCTCAACGCGGCGCTCTGATCGCCCGCTACAATCTGCGTTAAAAAACCCCGCTCCGGCGGGGTTTTTATTTACCGCAAGAACCGGGTCGAACCGGTTCAGGCCCCGCAATACTCTCTCTTGAAAAATAAGGAGAGACGCATGACATTCGAAATTAGGGGCCTCCCTGTCGATGAATTCAGATCGCTGTTCGGATTGCCGGACGAGGCGCTCGCCGCACGCGGCGTCATCCGCAGGACGGCGAATGCAAAGCCGGGATTTCCCTGCCGCATAACGCTCGAAGATGCAGAGCCGGGTGAGACTTTGCTGCTGCTGAATTATGAAAGCCACAGGGCCGCAACACCCTATCGCTCCGCTTATGCGATCTTCGTCAGAGAGAGCGCGACGAAAGCGCCGACATTTATCGACGAATTGCCGCCAGTGATGGAAAAGCGGCCGATAGCGCTCAGGATCTTCGACGCGCAAGGCATGCTGATCGGCGCCGACCTCGGGCGCGGCGGCGACGAAACAAAGGCCAAAATCGAGGCGATTTTCGCCGATCCGAACGCCGCTTATACCAATTTGCGTTGAGCATCATGCATTGGCCCATTCGCGATTTCCGATGGACATGATGCGCCAAGGTTGATCGACGAGTTTGTTCCAGGCGTCGCAGCACAGCGCGACGATTTGATCATAGTTTGCGAAGACGCG
>JBGSLM010000184.1:0-3875 GCA_041740755.1 Parvularculaceae bacterium
CGCGTCTTCGCAAACTATGATCAAATCGTCGCGCTGTGCTGCGACGCCTGGAACAAACTCGTCGATCAACCTTGGCGCATCATGTCCATCGGAAATCGCGAATGGGCCAATGCATGATGCTCAACGCAAATTGGTATAAGCCGCATTCATCGGCGGGCGAGTTCGATCCATTGATCGATGACGAAATCGATATGTGCGTCGTTTTTCAACAGCTGGTCGTGAACGAGAAGCCCGGACATCATCGCACGGGAGATCGACAAGATGGCGTCGAGTTCCTTGGCGGTGCGTCGGGTCGACGGCAATAATTCCGCAATTTCAGCGTCGATCCGCATACGCCATTTGGCAAGCGCAGGCGTGATGCGTTCAAGCAGCGCCGCATCGGTGCGGCCTGCAGTCAATATCTCAAGGATGGCGGCGTAGTCGTCGCTGCAAAACTGCTCGCGCCACGACCGGCGCACGACTTCCGCGAAGGCATCCGGTCCGCGGGCAAGCTCGATCTTGGCGAGTGAAAACCATTTTACCGACCGCGTAAGTATGTACTCGACAACGGCGGCGATCAGATCGTCTTTAGTCGGATAATGATGCTGAAGCGCGCCCTGGCTGACCCGCGCGCGTTCGGCGATCTTGCCGATCGACGTCCGGTGATAGCCGAATTCGGCAAGATGCGCGGTCGCCGCTTCGCAAACACGGCGGCGCATCGCCTCGCTTTTCTCGCGGCGCCGGCTGTAGACTTCCGTATCTGCATCCGGCGCTTGACCGGCATATGACCCCGACATAGGCGTAAACCCTCGTCCGTTCGTGCAGGACCTGTCAACGAAACTGCACAGTAAAAAGGCGCCGAAATGCAGCTGACCTCCGAGCATGAGCAGATCCGTTCGACCCTGAAGAAATTCATCGAGCAGGAAATCAATCCATATGTCGATGAATGGGAAGAAGCTGAAATCTTCCCCGCGCATCAGGTGTTCAAAGGGCTGGGAAATCTCGGTCTGCTCGGCGTCAACAAGCCAGTTGAGTATGGCGGCATGGGGCTCGATTGGTCGTATGGCGCGGTCGTCGCCGAGACGCTCGGCTACATCAATTGCGGCGCCGTGCCGATGGCGATCGGCGTTCAGACCGACATGGCGACGCCGGCGCTCGCGCGGTTTGGATCAGATGCGGCGAAGAACGATTTCCTGCGTCCGTCGATATCCGGCGATTATGTCGCTTGCCTCGGCGTATCTGAAGTCGGCTCCGGTTCGGATGTCGCCTCGATCAAGACGACGGCGAAGAAAGACGGCGACGATTACATCGTCAATGGCGGAAAGATGTGGACGACGAACGGCATTCAGGCTGACTGGATGTGCCTGCTCGCCAACACGTCGGACGATCAGGCGCACCGGAACAAGACGCTGATCTGCCTTCCGCTGAAAGACGACAACGGCAAACACCGCAAAGGCGTTGAGATCGCGCGCAAGCTGAAAAAACTTGGCATGCGGTCGAGCGACACCGCTCAATTCTTTTTCGAGGATGTGCGCGTTCCGCAACGCTACCGCATCGGGGAAGAAGGCGCAGGGTTCATGTACCAGATGCTCCAGTTCCAGGAGGAACGGCTCTGGGGGTCGCTCTCCGGTCTCGTCGGAATGGACAAGACAATCGACGCGACGATCGATTACACGCGCCAGCGCAAAGCGTTCGGCCAGTCGATCCTCGACAATCAGGTCGTGCATTTCAGAATGGCCGAACTGAAGACCGAGGTGCAGGCGTTGCGGTCAATGACATGGGACGCTGTCGGCAAAATGATCGCCGGCGAGGATGTCACGATGCTCGCGTCAATGGCGAAGCTGAAAGCCGGACGGCTCATCCGTGAAGTGAACGATTCGTGCCTGCAATATTGGGGCGGCATGGGCTATATGGAGGAGACGCCGGTATCGCGCGCCTATCGCGACGGGCGGCTCGCCTCGATCGGGGCCGGGGCGGATGAAGTCATCTTGTCGATCATCTGCAAGTACATGGGCATTTTGCCGGGCAAGACGAACCGCAAATAGCGCCTTTCTCCTCCCTCCCTTTTCAAGCGAGGGAAACCTTGCGAGCGCGCTGCTCTTTCTTCTCCCTCCCTTGAAAAGGGAGGGCCGGGGAGGGTTGAGGCGCAGCGAGAGTGTCGGTTCAATTTTGAGCGATGGTTCATATGGAGGGAAAACCCTCGCTAACCCTCCCTTTTCAAGTGAGGGAATTTTATCGAACGCGCTTTCTCTTTCTTCTCCCCCCCTTGAAAAGGGAGGGCCGGGGAGGGTTGAGGCGCAGCGTGGGCGCCGGTTCAATTTTGAGCGATGGTTCGTATGGAGAGAAAACCCTCCCTAACCTTCCCTTGAAAAGGGAGGGAATCTTGCCGAATGCGCTGCTTTTGCCGCGTCGGGATTTAGATATCCGCGCCCTTCTTGTTCGATCGCGCGGGCTGATTTTTTACCCCCAGCACGTCGACCGCGCGGGCGCGAAGGCGCGCCTTGCTGGCGCTGTTGAGCGAGGAATAGCTCTCGGCTCTGCGTCCGCGCTCCTCGCCATACATGCCGGCCGCGACCTGATCGACGAATTCCCGCTCGCTTTCAGAGAGGGTGGACCAATAGGAGGCGAAAGCCTCGGCACGGCCGCCTGACGGCGCCAGAACCATGATCAGCGCCGCCGTCCCAACAAGCACCCTTAACCGCACAAGATCTCCCCAAAACTCAACAACTCAAGATTACCCTACCGTAACCTTGTTACGGGCGGCTGAAGCCGATGGGGCGATTTTCCGCCTATTGCTTAAGCGCCGGGCAACCATACGGCCTTGCGCGCGGAGGAGGGTTCGGCTAAACGGCCCGCTCCAAAGGCGCGGCCCCGGGCATCCGGCAGGCCGCCAGATGAGCTTTTAAGGGTTTCCCATGGCCGTTCCGAAGAAAAAAACCTCGCCCTCGCGCCGCGGCATGCGCCGCGCCCATGATCGTCTAGCAGCGCCGTCCTACGTTGAGGACCGCGAGTCGGGCGAGCTTCGCCGTCCGCACCACATCGACCTCAAGACCGGCCGCTACAGGGGCCGCAAGGTGCTTGAGCCGAAGGGCGAATAAGACCGGCTTTCTAGAACCGATTGATGAAGCGCTGTCCGTCTGGACGGCGCTTTTTCTTATCGCCGGTTCCTCTTTTCTGTTTTTGATCTGCAGAATTCTGAAGGATTGCGGCGTCCGAGCCGGTTTTTCGCCGCAATTCGGCGCCGATTCGCGATAACCATTCGGTAATCAGCCAAGTGGGGTTTGGGGCGTAAGGCGGCTGGCGCATGGGGCAGCATCGAGGGTTCAATGGGTAATTTGTTCAAGCTTGCAGGGTCCGCGTTCGGCGGGCTGTTTCTCGCTTCATGCGTGACCTATCCATATGAGTCCGCGTTCAGCTCGTGCGAGGCCGAAGCCAATTCCTGCTATCGCATCTGCGAGGATATTCCGGACGAAGGCGGCTATGTGAATTGTCAGCAGCATTGCGACCGCTCGTCGGACCGCTGTTTCGATCAGGCCTATTCGTCTTACAACACCGGCTATGGTTACAGCTCGGGCTACGGTTATTCGTCCCCTTGGTACGGACGCTATGGCTCGTGGTACCCGGACAGCGGATATTTCCTGTCGTTCAATTATTATGATCGTTACGGATACCGGAAGAAGCGCCATCATCCGCGCGGCGACGGCAACTGGAATAACAATCATCCGCCGCAGACTAATCCAACGCCTCCATATCCTCCGCAGGGAACGCCGCGACCAGACGCAAATGACGGGCGTGACATCGACCGTCCGCGCAACCCCAACCGCGATTACCGACGCAACAGACCGAATGGGTCAGCGACGACGGCGCCGAACGCGTCGGGGCCGACGCAGCCCTCG
>JBGSLM010000185.1:0-6675 GCA_041740755.1 Parvularculaceae bacterium
GCCGGCGAGCGGCGGCAGCACAGCGGCCGCGCCGACAGGCGCCGTCAGAAACGGCCCGACGCAGGGCGCTGCAACGAAAACCGCGAGCACGCCGGTGAGGAACGCCGCAAGGTCGCCATCCTTCCCAGCCGCCACACCCGAGCCGACATTCTGAAAGCTGGAGCCGACATGGAAAACGCCCGCAAAATTCAGCCCGACCGCAAAAAGAACATAGGCGGAGAGCGCGATCACGGCGGGCGACTGCAACTGGAAGCCCCAGCCGATTTCCTCTCCGCCAGCACGAAGCGCCAGAAGCAGGCCGCCGAGCGCTGCGAATGTCGCAACAACGCCTGCGCCGTAAAGTAAGCCGTGGCGACGCAAAAGAGAGCGATCGCCGCTCGCCGCTTTCGCCATCGACGCCGCCTTGACGAATAAAATTGGAAACACGCAAGGCATCAAATTGAGAATCGCTCCGCCAAGAAACGCCGCAAGAAGAAATCCGGGGAGCGCGCCGTAGCCGGCCGCATCAGCGCGCTTTTCTTCGCGCGCGGCCGACACGAGCATGTTTTGGCGTCCGCTTGCATTTTCGAACGTGACGACGCCGTCAAGCCGGTCGCCGACGGCTGCAATCTCAGAGCCGCCCTTGATCGACAGCGCCAAACCGCCTTTTCCGCGCGACGCCTTCTGCGGAGCCGCGGGTTCAGAGGCGCCCGCCAGATCAGGAAAGAAATAGCCTTCTTCCGCTTCCGCAATAGCGGGAAGGCGCAGGGTGATGGTTTCTCCGTTAACGGAGAAAAATGCGTCGCCTGAGCCTGACGCCGGGCGTCGCCCGCGCGCCTTTGAGAAGACGCCTGCCGCCGTTTCATTCGCCTGCGGCGCTGAGACGATCGGAACAGACAGCGAAAATACGCCTGTCTCGGGAACGCAGATGTCGGCGCAGATGAGCCAGGTCGCTTCAAGCCCGATCTCAAGAACAGAGCCGATGGCGGCGTCCGGCGGCGCCGTGACGCTCGTCAGGAATACCGGGTCGCCCTCGTGGCCGAAATTGACGAGGGGGCCGATTGGAATTCGGTGCGGCGCCGGATAGTCGATCGACCCCGCCGCCGCGCCATCAGGAAGCGTCCAGATAAACTCAAGGGGTAGGCCGGAATCGCCGGGGTTCTTCCAGTAGACGTGCCAGCCTTCTTCAAGTTGTTGCGCAAAGGCGAGCGCGATCGATCCGCCGGGCGCTACCCCGTCCATTTCTGCAATAAGCTCGCTTGTCGCGTGATCCGTGACGACGGGCGACGCCGCAGTCGGCGCGGCTGTAAGGGCGAGTACAATCGCGGAAAGAAGGGCTTTCATAAGCCCCTCCTTACGCGAGAGCGCCCGCGCGGCCAATAAGGCCGGCGGGCTCTCGCACCGTTCTCGCCCAGACGTGAAACGGCCTAGGACGGCTGGCGCCCGGTGATCGCTTCAATCTCCGACATTTTATAACGGCGCATCCGGCGCGTAATCAGGTTGCGCCAATTGCCGAGCGAAATGATGTGCGAATAAATGACCGGCAGAATGTTCATCTTGCGCAGATCTAGATATTGCTGATCGGTCAGCTTTTGAATCGTCTGCTCATCAAACCCGAAATATTGCGCGAACGGGCGCGGCGTCGTTTCGCCGACTGGCGTGTACTGGGCCGTTTGCGGTTGAATGATGTCGAATTTTTTAAGCTCTTTCATGATCTGGTCGGTCAAGCGGCGATCGCCCTCATAAGTGCGCGCAAATTCCATCGCCTGTTTGGAGAATTCGCTAAGGTCGCCGTTCTCGAACAGTTTGCGTTCAGCCGACTTTGAAACGCCTTCGAACGCGGCGTCGATGACGAGCGCGAGGCGCTCGCCGCCGGTCTCGCCGGCGAACGCGAACGGATAGCGGCGCAGATAGCCGGGGATATAAACGAAGTCCTCCCAATTGCCGTCATCATCGACAAACAGATTATCGTCGCTGTTGAAGCCGAGGATCGCGATCGGCATCGGCTCCTCTTTCGACATGAACACGACCGGGTAGTATTTGCTCGCTTCCGGAATTTCGGAAATCGTGAGCGGCACCGCGCGAATTTTCGAGCAGAAGCCGAACGGCTTTTTCGCAGCTTCGACGCCAAACCCTTCATGCTGCTGGCGGTTAAGTAGTTCCGGCCGTTCGAACAGGAACATCTTGCCGGTGATCTGGGGCGCGGCTTGCGTCTGGCTCATGGGTGCTTTCCCTCGAAGTGCGTACTGAACAGCGCCGCAAAGCGGCGCCTGCCGCCCCCCGGGGCGGCCAAGTTGCGGCAGCCCTTAGCAAAAAGAGGACCGGGGTCCAAGGGCGGCGTCCCTGTTTCAGCCTCCCGCCAGAAATTCAGCCGCCGCTTTCGGGTCTTCGAGCGGAATAAGATGGGTTAGCCCGCTTATCCGGATGACGCGGACGCCCAGCTTTTCAAGACTGCGGATCGAGGCCTCCGGCACGGTTGAAGTCGCCGGGTGGTTCGCCGCAAGAACCGTAACCGGCCCTGGCGCTCTTTTGAGCGCTCCCCAAAAATCATGCGCCTGCCCGGCGAAAGTCGCCGCCTCCCACGCAGGCGGGCAGGACAAGGCGACGCCGTCTGTTGTCTCGCGAAGTCCGTCCGCAAGATAATCGTCGAGAACGCCCTCTGCCCATGTCGAAAAGAACGGCTTTTTCGCGTAGCTCGCCCTGACGGTCGCTCGATCGGGCCATGAACCGCGCCTGCGGCGCGCGGCGCGAACGAGCGGCATTTTGCCGACGATAAGTCCCCATAGCGGCGTGCGGGCAAGCATTGCCAGCCGTTCCGGCATCGCGACCGGTTCGATCAGCCGGAGTTCTGCGATGTCGTCGCGCCCGTCGGCCGCAAGCGTCACCGTTGCGCCGCCAAGACTGTGCCCAGAAAGAATCCACTTTTGCGAAACCGAAAAGCGATCGGCGAGCGCTGGAATGAGCGCGCGGATATCGCGTGTAAAAGTCTCCATCCCGCGATGTCGATCAGGCCGGATCGGCAGCCTCGTCGCGCCATAACCGCGCAAATCGACGCCGAATATGTCAAACTGATCGCCGAGCGCTTCGAACATCTGGCGATAGGCGGAAGCGCAAAAACCGTTGGCATGCGCGAACAGCATCGGCTGCGCACCGTCTGCGCCGTACCTCAGGACCGACATCTCGCCGTCAGCGACGGGGATCATGACGCGACGCTGCGCGAACGCCTGTTTGATCGATGTCATCTTGATCGATTATCCGGCGCCGCGCCGCGCCGCCAACTGGTGAATGGCGACAAGATGAAGCGCGTCCTCCGCCGCCCTGTGACGCCGCGGCGCCATCCTGTCGGCGCTCGCCAGCAGCGACGCTTTTTGCTCCGCGGGCATCGGCGGCATTAACGAAACGAAATCCTTTAAGCGCATAGCGGATTTCCGGCCGGCGGCGTCGAAAAGGCGCATCAGCCAGAAGCCGTCCCAATCGGGCGCATCTGAATAAACATCGCAGCCGGACAACGCCCTGCTCATCCGATCGCAGGCGACCGACACATTGACGCCGAGATCGCTGAGCATTTTTGGCGTAATCCCATGGAGCCGTTCGGCGTGCGGATCCCAATCATCCATCGACCACTCAGGCGCAGGACTTATCAAAATAGATTCGCCTGCGCCGCTTTCAAACGCCCACCCAACTTCGATCGGCCAGGACTTTGCGCCGAGGCCCGAAGCTTCAAAATCGATAAAGGCAAGCCGCGCGGGCGCCGGGGAATCCAAAGTCGGGACGCCTTTCCTTCGAACGCTCAGGCGCGGCGGCGGTAGACGCCGGTCGCGGGATCTTTTTCGAGGTCGATGATGCGCTCGCCATTGCCGCCGCCATTGCGGATTTCTTCAATCGCCGCACGCAATTCGGCGGACTTGCGCTGCGCAAAGCGATAAAGCGCGACGCCTGCTCCTACGACGACGAGGCCGGCCATGATCCCTGCAGTCGGACCCATTTCGATCCTTCCTTTCGATCGCCGCGCCGAAAGCGGCGCTGCGACGAAGCTTACCGTCTGCTTGCGCGCGAGCGCAATCGCCCGCTTGCCTAACAGCGCCCGTTCGACGCCAAGCAGCCTCGCTTCACCGGAACCTCTTCAATTCGTGACGTCTGTCCGGCGGTTGCCGCGGACAAATGGCCGCAGTTCGCACCCGTTCGGACAAATCCGCCGCAACTGCGCGCCTTGACCGCGCCGGACGGCAAGCCCAATCTCAACCAAAGAAACAGGGACGGGCGCCGACGCGTGGATCTCGCCATTTCAACACCGGCACAGTCGGCCGCCGCTGCGGTCGAGCCGGGCCTTCGCAGTTTCTCTGCGGCGGTCTCGCAGTTGCGCGCGCTTTGCGACGACGAGCTTTCTCTCGTCAACAAGACAATTCTGGGCGCCATGCGGTCGCAAAGTCCGATGATCGGCGACATTGCGGGCCACCTCATCAATGCGGGCGGCAAGCGGCTGCGTCCGATCCTGACGCTCGCGTCCGCGCATTTGTTCGGCTATCGCGGCGATGACCATATCAGGCTTGCCGCCGCGGTCGAATTGATCCACGGCGCGACCCTTCTTCACGACGATGTCGTCGATGCTTCAGCGCTGCGGCGAGGCGAAGAGACCGCCAATGTAATCTGGGGCAACAAGGAAAGCGTCCTCGTCGGCGACTTCCTTTTCTCGCAGGCCTTCGAACTGATGGTGTCCGCCCGCAGTCTTCGGGTGCTGCAAATCCTTTCGCGAGCCTCGAGCGTCATCGCCGAAGGCGAAGTGCTGCAGCTTGCCACTCAAAAGAATCTCGAAGCGACTTTCGAAATGTATCTCGCCGTCGTCGAATCGAAGACTGCGGCGCTGTTTGCCGCCGCTGCGCAGGCCGGCGCCGTCATCGCCGAAGCCGATTCCCGCAGCGAAGAAGCGATGCGCTCGTTTGGCCGCAATCTTGGCATCGCCTATCAGCTGGTCGATGACGCGCTCGATTATTCAGGCTGGGAGAAATCGCTCGGCAAGACAGTCGGCGACGATTTCCGCGAAGGCAAAATGACCCTTCCGGTCGTCTATGCGCTCGACCGCGCAGCGCCGGCAGATCGCGATTTTTGGCGACGCACCATCGCGGACGGCGTGCAACGCCCGGAAGATTTCGACCATGCTCGACGTCTGATTGTATCAACACGCGCGCTTGAGGACACATTCGCCTGTGCGCGCCGTTACGCCGCGCGCGCCGTTGAAGATCTCTCGCGCGCGCCGCAAAACGCATATTCGCAAGCGCTTGGCGAGCTAGCCATTTTGTCAGCGTCGCGCATTTCCTGATCGCATCACGGCGCTTGGCGTCCTCGTTCAAAACACGCAGACGCGTCTTCGCACGATCCTCTATTCCGCCGCAGCCGGGAACTGGGTCCGCTGTTCGACCGGAGCCAAAGCGGGCGCAGACACCGATGTTTCATTATTGAACAGACCGGAGAGGCGCGCGCGACGGTAAATCGTCGCGGCGAGCGCGGCAAACGCCGCAAAGAGCGCAAGGCCCGCCGCAAACTGCGCTCCCGCCGAGCGCTCATTCACCAAAATCGCAACCGTCGTCGAAATTACAACCATCGTCAGATAAAGCGTTGCGACCGCCTGGTGCGAGCGGCCCATGCGAACGAGCAGCTGATAGACATGCTCGTTGTGAGCCATAAAAACATTGCGCCCGCGACTGATCCGGTGACCAAGGGTGAACGCGACATCGACAATGAATGGAAGGAATGCGATCGGCATGAACAGCGGCGACGCCGCAGGCGCCCCGCCGTCGCCGACGAGAACCGCAAGCGCCGCGATCATGAAGCCGACGAACTGGCTTCCGCCGTCGCCCATAAAAAGCCGTCCGCCGATGAAATTCAGCGGCAGGTATCCAAGCAATGCCGCAGCCAGGAAAATCGCCGGCGCCGCCCACGCGTTCCCTCCCGCTGCAGCCACGAAAGAAATCGCTGACAGCGCAAAAATCGCGCAGGAGCCGGCGATGCCGTTGATGCCATCCATGAAGTTGTAAGCGTTCATGAAAGCGACGATCCAGAACACGGTCAGCGGGACAGCCGCGAAACCAAGATCCATCGTTCCGACAAACGGCGCTGGCGCGTGCTTGACTGCGCCAAACACAGCGACGAACCCTAGCGCCAGCGCAACCTGCAAAAGGAATTTCGTTCGCGCGCCAAGCGCGTACACATCGTCAATCGCGCCGAAGGCGAACGCGCCCATTCCAAGGCAAAGCGCCGCCCCGTAACCAGGCGCCGAACCCGTTGCCGCTTGCAGCGCGATCAACAGAACCATCGCCGCCGCGAAGCCGCCGAATATTGCAAGGCCGCCGGCGCGCGGCGTCGCGACCTTGTGGCTTGACCGGCCGTTCGGGCGATCGGGCAGCAACGACCTGCTGACGGCCGCCCTTGCTATTGCATAGGAAAGAACCGCCGCGACCATGGCCGCTGATAAAATCAGAATCGACGTCGTTATCGTCATCTCGAACACCACTTCGACGGTAAGCGACCCGACGCGCAGACTTGCGCGCTCATCGCCCACCAGCCTCTCCCCGCCATTTCCCCTGCAGCCCGCCGCGCTGCGGCGGCCGAAGAAAACAGGCCGAACACCGTCGCCCCGCTCCCTGTTTCTTTGGTTGAGATTGGGCTTGCCGTCCGGCGCGGTCAAGGCGCGCAGTTGCG
>JBGSLM010000186.1:0-10446 GCA_041740755.1 Parvularculaceae bacterium
CGCTTCGATGCGCCCGAGCCGCGTTGCTCCCAGCCGGATTCGAGCGCCCGATTGCGGGCCTTGATCCGCGCCCTCGCCTCCGCATTCGCCTCGCCGGCTCTGGCGATGCCGGCGACCGCCGACAGGCAGCCATCCGTCGCGCATCCGATCGTGTGCGTGATGTTTTTGATCGGCTCGATTTTGCGGGCGTTCATGTCCGGACCCCATAAAGCCGATTGGCGATCGTCGTCACCAACCGCCGCTCAAAATCATCGAGCTGGGGATCGGCGACATTGATCGCCGCAATCCCTGTCTGACGCCATCCGTCCCGCGCGACCTTCCCCGGGTCTCTGCGATCGGTGCAGTAGCGCGAGAGCTGCGATCGAAGCGGGACGGGTCCGTTCATGCGATTGCTTCACGTGAAACAAGCGCCCTGCGGAGCGATTGAAGA
The DNA here is from genome assembly GCA_041740755.1 of Parvularculaceae bacterium. Classification (GTDB taxonomy): domain Bacteria; phylum Pseudomonadota; class Alphaproteobacteria; order Caulobacterales; family Parvularculaceae; genus Amphiplicatus. The sequence goes on from JBGSLM010000186.1 coordinate 431, forward strand.
ACGCCGCTTTCCTCATCGAGGGCGCGCCGCAATTCGGCTGCAGCGGGCGTGAAAATCGCCTCATCGCCGTCGCGTTGGTCCCATTCGTCAACGACTTTTTGACAAACGCCGATTGGATATTCGCTCATGATCCGAATGAACTCGGAAAGCACAAGCGCGTCCATTTCGATCGAAGCCTTGGCGCGCTTTGTCTTCGCGATCAACCGCAGCGCTGTCAATTTCAGCTGCTTGGGGTCGCCGCGCGGAAAACACTCGTCGAGAACTGCCAGCGCCGCCCGATGATCGCCGTCGATTTTCCAGCCGGCGATCTCCTGGCGAAATTCATCCGCGTAAACGTTCCGCACTTCAATTTCGATTGAAATCCCGCAGCGCGAGGCTAGCAATGTCCTCAATTTGTCCCCGCCTTGGCGCGGTTGCATCAAGGCGCTCAAGGGCGGCGGATTGCTGATTTGCAGATCGTTCATCGTAATTTCCTTCGATCACTTTCCGAAAATTGGTCGGCTTGAACAGCCAGTCGAAGGTGACGCCCCTCCAGCCGTCTGCGCCCTTCTCGCCTCGCAAAAACGGCGAGGCCCTGATCGCCGCGTAGGCCGCCGCCGGAGCGCCGGCGCCGTGTTCGGCGATCCTCGCCCTGATCGCTTTTCGCCGATCAGGTTCAAGCTTTCTCGGTGTTGAAAGTCCGAATTCCGCTGCCAGCTTTTTGAAATCTTCAAAAGCCTCTTCGGCTGGGTCTGGCGAATCATCGAATGGAACGAGGGTTAATTCGCTCGCTCCCCCCCTGGGGGGTAGGGGGGAATCTTCTCTTTCTTTTCTTCTCTTATCTTCTCTTATCTTATCTGCATCATTTTCATTGATGCGCTTCGCATCGACATCTTCTTGTTTTTCCTCATGTCGACCCTCTTTTTTCCATCTTTTTTCTGCGAGATTTTTTCCAATTTCACTTAATTCTTCCCGCGTTTTTGCTTCGTTTTTCGCGTGTTTTTCCGTAATTTTTCCCGAATTTTCGATCAGTTTTCCCAAATCGATCAGTTCTGAAATCGTGTTTCTGACAGCGGCGGCGCCCATGTCCGCAATCCAGCCGGCGATCCATGCGGGGTTGTTTTTGATCTCGCCTCCGTGCGCATAAAGGAGATCGAGCACGAGCGAATAAACGCAATGCTGTTTAGCCGTCATTCCAACGACGCCGCCGAGATAGCTATTCGGCCGGCGCTTATACCAATCGGCGCCGGTCTTCATATAAAGCCTTCCTTATCTCTTCCGATCGGGTCGGTGACATTGAAACCCCGGTTGCGGATCGCCGCCGTCTCGATCTCGCACCAGAGCGTGACGGTCCCGGTCGGACCTCGCCGGTGCTTCGCGATGATGACCTCCAGCGGCCGCTCGACTCTGAGGCGGTCCATTTCAAGCTGCCAAGCTTCGTGCTTTGCGGCTTCTTTTGAGCCGGCCCCGCCGCCCTTCGGCTCTGACCGTTCGTGGTAATAGGCGTCGCGATAGACGAAGAGGACGGCGAAGGCGTCCTGTTCTATGTCGCCGGATTCTCTGAGGTCAGAAAGATACGGGCGCTTTTCGTCGCGGCTCTCAAGTTGACGATTGAGCTGACAGCCGCAGAGAATGGCGCAGTCGAGTTCACGGGCGAGCGCGAGCAGCCCCTTAGTAATTTCCGCAACGCGGTCGGTGCCCTGCAGCTCGCGGCTTTTCTCGATGAGGCCGAGATAATCGACGACGATGGCGCCGAGATTTTTTCCCTTTGCGGCGAAGCTGCGGCGCGCGCGGCGCGCAAAGCGCTTGATGTGAGCGAGCGAGGCTGACGGCGTGTCGTCGATGAGGATCGGCAGCGCCGTCACGTCCCTAAGCGCGTTTTCAAACGCCCTCCACTCATCATCGGCGAATATCCCCTTCTCCGCCTGCAGATAGGGCAGACGGATGCCCTTGTCCCGCAAACGATCCGTCGCCCACATCACGGGCAGGTCTGCGGCTTCCATTTCGAGGGTGAAAATCGCCACGCCCTCGCCGGTTGTCTCTGCGATGCCGGCGGCGAGCTTGTTCAAGAGGGTGGACTTTCCCTGCCCCGGCCTTCCTCCGATGATGTAGAGCTTGCCCTTGCGGAACCCGGCGATCTTTTCGTCAAGATCAGATAGGCCGCAGTTGAGGCCAACGCCGTCGCCGTCGATCGCCGTCTGCATTTTTTCGAGGGTTTCCGCGACCGCATCCTCGACTGTTTTGAGGCGGCTCATCTGCGGAATTTCAATCGCCGCCGAGATTTTCGCGTCCGCCTCGTCAAGAAGCGTCCGCAGCGCAGCAGAGCGGTTTGTCCGGACCATATTACTGAGTTGATCGGCGGCGGTCGCCACGGCGCGCCGCATCGCGAGATCGGCGATATGCCGGGCGTAGTCCGGAGCGCCGGCGATCGACGGCACGTTCGCCGCCATGTTCTGGAGGTATTGGCGACCGCCGCCCTCCGTATATCCGGGCGAGGCTGCAAGCTGTCCGTCGATCGTGATCGGCGACGCCATCTTGCCGGCGTCAATCAGTTGCGCAGCGGTAACGAAAATCAGTTGATGAACCGGATCGAAGAAATGTTCCGTGCGGAGAAAATCGGCGACCCTGCCGAGCACCGAATTGTCAAACAGGATCGCGCCGAGAAGGGCTTGCTCTGCTTCCAGCGAAAACAGGTCGAGTGTTTTTTCGTCAAAGGCCATCACGCGGCCTCGCGATGCTGGCGCGGATAGAATGCTGTCACCGCCACCGGATAGGGCTGCAGTAGATACCAGGCGCAGTTTTCCTTGCCGCTTGCCGGACTGTCCGCGATCCACTTGACGCGGCCAATTGAGACGATGCGCTCGCAGCGTTTCAGGAGTTCAGCACAGCGCCGATTGTGCGCGTAGTCCGCCGGCAGCAGAAACCACGCTGGCTTGCGCCAGAGCGCCGCCATGCTGGCGATCTGCGAGAATGTCGGCCAGTCCCAAGGCGGGTTCGTGATGATGAAATCAGCATCCGCCAAGCCATCATCTTCTCCGGTGGCAAGAAAGTCCTTCGCCGTTATGTCGGCGCGCTGGGGCTCTATATCGGCTTTCCAGACGCATCGGACGCGACGCTTGGAAAGATGCTCGATCGCATCGACAAGGGCGCCATCGCCGGCGCACGGCTCGGCAAACTCGCCAGCCGGCAAATGCGCGATCAATGGCGCCACGGCCTCAATCGGCGTGCGATAAAAATCGCGATCCCGACGCTCGAATGATGACCGCTTTCCCACTACCAGCCCGCCGCTTTCATGTCCGCCAGAATGTCCTGATAATGCTTCCGGCACGCGCCGCCGGACTTCGCCATGATCTGGCCGATCCGCTGAAACGAGTGCTGCTCGTTTTCCCGCAGGGCAAGAAGTTTCAGGCTTTCAACGTCCGACCACTGAGCGCTTCCGAGAGCGTCGCGGACTATCCGGGGATCCCCTTTGTCGCGCATCCGCGTGACGATCCCGATGATCGAATTCCGGCTCCGGCCCGGCAGATGGCTAGCGATTTCTGTCGCCGCCTTGCCTTCGTTCCAGAGTTCGGCGATGAGCGTCTTTTCGTCTTCCGTGACGGTTCCGATCTGATAGCGGTTTCCGCCGTGCTTGCCGGGTTTCATGCGGCCTCCGCCATGATCTGATCAATCTCGATTTCAAGGCCCGGCATTTCCGAAAATATCTTCGTTATCGTTTCGGTGACTACTTGCGCATCGTCGCGCCAAACGACGCCGTTGAGCGCGTCCTTGACCTTTGCGATGTTATCCGTGTCGGGTTTTTTCGTCGGGCGGATCGCGCCGGAGAGCATTGCTTGACGCTTTTTTTTGGAGGCGGATTTAGGAACCGCGAACCGCGCCGTCATGCGAACGATGACCGGGCCTTCGATCAATTCACGCCCGACCATCGCTTGCGAGGCGAAGAGCTTCACGTCGCTTTCATAACTCCGGGTCTTGGCGTCAGTGTACATTCGAGCGAATCCGCCGCGCGCTGTTGCGCGGGGACGGCCCTTGCCTCTGACGGGACCGGGAACCGTGAAAGCGACAATCATCACTGCACCGGCGCTGCGGCTTCGACCGGAGCCTTGCGAGGCCGACCGCGCTTTTTGCGTTCCGTCGGCTCCGGCCGGGATCGTTCCTTCCGCAGCTTCATCGGGCGCCGGCATGTCAGCCTAGACCGCAGCAAGTTCGCGTTCGCCGTCGCCGCACGCCTCGACCGACCAGCGATAGCCGCGCAGCCACTCCTGCCCTTCTTCCGAATTCGCCGGGTGCGGAATATCGCTCTCTTCCTGACCGTCAAGATGCGCCCGCCCGCCGTCATAAGGAAGGGCCCGGCCGTGTCCGTTTGTACGCTGATTGGGGAAAAAATTCGCCAAGCGGTTGTATTTTCTGGCGTAATTATTGACTGCATCGGGTGATTTGCGCATCATTGTCAACAGTGATCAGGGTTGAATTAGACGCAAGGCCCAGACCGCGCCGGACCATATTCCGTACACGGCCCACGCGGCCAGAAACACCAGCGCCCATGCGAGGATCGCAAAAAAGAAAACCGCAGCCGGCCAAATCTGCGCCGGTCTGCGATCGTGATGCGCGCGGCTCGAGGCCCGCACATTTACGCCAAGAAGTTTTTCAAGCTCCGTCTGCGGCCACTGCGCCGCCAAATCATCGTCGTCGTTCGCGCCCTCTAGGCGGCGCAGCGTCTGCAAGTCCATGGGGGGCCCTCGCCCTGTTTAGAATTCCGTCAGTCGTTCAGTCGGCGGATGAACCGCCAAGGCGGTTGTTATTCGGCGGCGATCGTCGGCGGCCTCGCAGTCGCTTTGATCGCTCGCTCTATCTCGGTCTCGACGGCGTAGAGATTGGCGGTGCGCGGGGAGACTTCCCCGTTCCGCCATCGTTGCCAGCTCGAATGAGCGACATTCGCGTCGGCGCAAATTTTCAGCATCGACAGGCCGTGGGCCTTCGCTTGGGCCTCGGCCGCCTTCACCCGTTCGATGATCGCTTTGGGGCTTAAATCATGCATTCATTTTGCATAAACCCATTAATGCATAAACGTCAAGCAGAAATGTTGGTTGAAAAGCGCGATGCATTAATGCGAGGTGCGCGCGTGATCGACGAATATCAAAAACTGGTCCGCGAATACGTCGCGAAGGTGATGCTCGAACGGGGCTGGTCGCAAGCCGAACTCGGGATGCGCGCTGGCGTTGTTCAGTCAACGATCGGCCGCGCACTTGATCCGAATTACCCTCACCGCACCAAGGCGACCCTATTATTCGAAATCGAGAAAGTCAGCGGAATCCCCCTACCGCCCGCCCTGCGTCCGGGTGTGGCGCCGGGCCTTTTCGACCGTAGTCGAGAATATGAGCCGCCGCCGAACGCCCGCCCCGGTTTATCATCAAGATCGCTGCGAGGAGACCTGCAGCGCCCCGTTTATGCCAGCGCCCACGGCGGCGACGGCGAACAGGTCTTGGCGCCGGGCGAGGTCGTCGAGTGGCGCTCACCGCCGCAAAGGTGGGAGAGCGTGAAGGGTCTGTACGGCTTTTATGTCGTCGGCGATTCGATGGAGCCAAGAATCGGGCCGGGCGAAATGGTCTGGGTTCACCCGCACCGAAAGCCGGCTCCGGGCCAAGAAGCGGTTTTCATCCGTAGAGCCGAACCGGGCGGCGATCAGGCCATCATGGTCAAGGTTTTTGTCAAGCCGACCGCAGCGTTTTGGGTCGTGAAGCAGTTCAATCCGCCGAAAGAATTTAAGCTCCGCAAGGACGAATGGGACGTCCAGCTGATCGTGGATATTGACCTTAACCGGTAAGTTTCGATGGTCAGGACCTAAGCCACGAGACGGCGCCCCAAACGCCAGTTACGGCGATCAGAATCAGCCCTCCAGTTATCGCATTTTGCTGGTAAATCTGATGGATGGCGCTTTCCGGCGACAGCTTCGCCCCTTCGTAAATCAGGATGGCGCCGCCCGCGTATAGGAATAATCTCACGACTCTTCCGAAATGCCCGAGCGCTCGCTCGATCAGCCCGCGTTCATTCTGTGAGAATGACATTATCCCCTCCCCGCCTCTGCGCCCTCAACCCTAACCAAAAAAAATCCTGGGCGGTAATGCATTACTGCATTGACCCGGCATAACCATTAATGCTTATTCTCCCTATCAACAGGGAGCAAGCCATGACCCACGAGCACGAAGACGAGCCCTACATTTCCCCACGGCAATCAGCCGATGAAGCGGCGCGCGAGGAAGCCGAGCGCGAGGAACTGCGTCGCCGCGCGCTGGAAACGGCGGCGGATATTCTGGTCGGCCTGCACAATCGAGCCGCTCAATATGGCTTTGATGACATAGAGGTCTGGATCGAGACCGTCATTGACGAGCTGGCCGGCGAGGCCGCGCACGATGCGGCGCATCAAACGATGCTGGCGTTAGCCGCCAAGCGTCCGGCGCGGCTTTCCTTCGCCGATCTCGTTGATCCTCGCCGGATGGTGATGAAATGACCGATCTCGATACCGATGAAGTCATCATCCCGCGCTTTCAGACCGTCCGGTCAACGCGGATCAATCGCACGATCGAGGAAGCGGGGATCATCCGCAAATACATGGAGGCGGCGCTTGAGGTCATTTACCGCGATTTTCGCGGCGACGAAAACTGCGAGGCGGCCAAAACGCTAAAAGTCCTTTGCGCCGCCGCGCTCGGATCTGCAAGCAGCATTAAGGAAAGACTGGAGGGGATGAAATGAGCGAGACCATGAATTCAGACGCGGCGCGCAAAGCGTTTTACGCCGCAATGGCGAAGGCGCAAGGGAAGATTGAAGGCGCGACGAAAGACAAAACCAATCCCGGCTTCAAATCTAAATACGCTGATCTTAGCGCCGTTTGGGACGCCTGCCGGGAGCCGCTTTCCTCGAACGGATTGGCAGTCCTGCAATTCCCCGACTATGACCCAGAAAGCAAATGCGTCCTGCTTGAAACGATCCTGACGCATTCGGACGGTTTTGACAAATCGTTCCGCATCGCGGTTCCGGTGTCGAAGATCGACGCGCAGGGTATTGGTTCGGCAATTACCTACGCCCGCCGCTACGCGCTTATGGCTGCGGTCGGCATTGCGCCGGAAGATGATGACGGCAACGCAGCGGTGGCGCAGAATGGCGAGCACAAAGCGCCAGCCAACAGCCCGACACCTTCGCAAACCCTCCCGAAGGGACCGGCGCGCGAACTTTACAATGAGTTGCAGCAGGACATTGACAGCGCTGACAGCACCGACGCGCTGACCGCTTGGGCTTCATCGCGCAACAGAGACATTGAAACCCTGCCGGCCGATTGGCGCAAATCGCTGCGCTCCCGTTACGCCGACAAAATGGCCGATCTCAAATTAGGAGTAGACCCCCGTGCTGCATAATAACCCGCCTGCCGACGCAGAACACTACCTTGCCGAACTTGAGCGCCTGAAACCGCTTTGCGCGGAATGGACACAAGGCGCGATCACCCCCGACAACGCCTTCGCTGTCCGCGACCTGATCGGCAAGATCGACGGCCTCGCAAAGTCCGCTGAGAAAGACCGCAAAGCGATCAAGGAGCCTTACCTTGAGAAGGGCCGCAAGATCGACGCGGAGTTCAAGCCGGTCGCAGAACGCGCCGACGCCCTCATGAAGCCGATCAAGACAATGCTCGCGGCATTCCTCCAAGCCGAGGAGGCGCGCAAGCGCGCTGAGGCGGAGGCTGCGAGGAAAGAAGCCGAAGCGAAGGCGCTTGCCGCTCAGGCGTTAAGGGACGACGCCTTCGTCGGCGAGCACGTCGCGCAAGTCGCGAAGGAAGCCGAACAAAAGGCCGCGCAGGCGCAGCGCCTCGCTGATTACAACGCCGTCAAGGGCGCGGAGTCAGGTCGCGCTCTTGGCCTGCGCACTCACCGCAAGGCGAAGATTGTCAACGCGGCAATGCTCGTCGGTCACTTCGCCAATCATCCCGACATTCTCGCGGTCTGCGAAAAGCTGGCGAACGCTGCAATCCGCGCGGGCGTAGGCGAGACCATTCCCGGCATTGAAATCATCGAAGAAAAGAGGGTCGCATGAGCAAGTATTACGAGATCAAATATCCCGTCAAAGGCAAGGACGATAAAACCTATTGGAACCGCTGCGGCACCGCGTTCCTGTCAAAGAACGGCGACGGGTTTTCAATCATCCTCGACGCCGTGCCGGTTGCGACTGAAAAAGGTCAGCTCCGGCTTGCAGCCTTCCCGCCGAAACCGCGCGAGGATGGCGGGACGAGGCCACAATCGGGCGGTGCGGCGACTTATGACTTGAACGACGATATTCCTTTTTGATCAGGCCACGGACCAATGCCAGCTTACCGGTTCACTTTAAGTAATTCCTATTGGCGCGACAAGGCCAGCGAGTTGATCGCGCGCGCGCCAGAGGGATACCGCGTCACCATCGACGCGCCGAAGCGGACAAACGACCAGAACGAGATGATGTGGGCGCTGCTTGCCGACATTGCGACGCAGTGCAACTGGCATGGCCGTAAGCTGGCGAGCGACGATTGGAAGCTGATTTTTCTCTCCGGTTTGCGTCACGAACTTCGCGTTGTGCCCAATTACGCCGGTGACGGGTTTATCCCGCTTGGCTTTTCGTCATCCCGGCTATCGAAGGAAGACTTTTCAAACCTGATTGAATTGATCCTGGCTTACGGCGCGAAGCACGGCGTTAAATTCAATGAAAGGGATGCGGCGTGAGCGCCTTGTCTGCTTCGGAATATGTAGCGCTCATGGTTCGCTGCGATATTGCGCGTCGAGATAGAGAAGCGCGCGAGCCAACGGTCATTTATCGCGAAAGTTTTTGCTTTAGTAATCCCGAGGAACTCTTTGATGAAATTTATGAGACAGAGGTCGGCGTTTTCGCAAAGCCGCGAAAGCACTGGGAGTGGGAGCGCGACGAGGGATTCAAGCTATACGATTATCACTATGAGTGGATTTGCTTCTGTGATGTTTGCGGCCGCGTTCTGCGCAAATGGAGCTCGACAATCTATCTATTCCAGTCTGAGTTCGAACTAAAAAGAAAGACATGGTATGAATCATACCATGTCGAAGCATGCAATCGCTGCGCGCCAAGACTTCGCCATGCGGCGAAAAAACTTTATGATATTAGACGGCTTAAAAAATTAACAAGAAAGGTAGAAAATGAAATCCGAAACGCAAAAAAAGATAACGTCAACCGGCCAGCTTCGCAGCTTTCTGGCTGACATGATCGTCGGCGTGAAGAATGGTCATAACGCCAGTCGCGCTTTTAGGTGAGGCCAAGCCCGACAGCCTGTGGCGCCGGGAATGTCACAAGGCGAAGACGAAAGGCGATGTCAAGCGGATTGCAAAGGCGAAACGCCAAAGCGGAGAAACCGGCCAGCGCGCCCGGCGAGAGAAGAACGGCCCGAGGCTCAAATCCCGAGGATTCGACCGGACCCATTCCAGGAAATTTGACGGGAGCGTGGTGAAGCGATGACCCCGAAAGTCCTCACCGTTCCGCAGGTCGCCAAGGCGCTGCAGGTCTCGACCGGCACGGTTTACGCGATGTGCCGGCGCGGCGAGTTGCCTCACCGCCGGTTCGGGACTTTAATCCGCGTCCCGGCATCGGCTCTGGAGGAATTATGCGACTTGTCAGGCATCGCGGAAAATGGGCGGCGAGCATCGTCATCGGCGGCGAGCGCAAGCGATTGTCAACCGGCTTCGACGCCCGAGCCGAAAACCGCGACAGCGCCGAACGGGCGGCCCGTGAAATTGAGCGTAGTCTGAACGAGCAGGCTTATGGAGAAACGATTGCAGAGACCATCCGCGCCTATCGGGACGACATGCCAAAACGATTGGCGCGCGTCGTGAATCCCGAGCGTATCCTTTACGCGGAGCGGGCGATTGTCCCGCTCTTCGGCGACCGGTATCCGAAGGACGTGACGCCGGACGAATGCCGGCGCTTTGTCGCGACGCGGCGCGCGGCTGGCATGTCGGACGGAACGATCCGGCGCGAGCTTGGCGTCTTGCGCGCGG
>JBGSLM010000187.1:0-8417 GCA_041740755.1 Parvularculaceae bacterium
TTTGCGCCTGACGCTCGCAAGGCGCGGCGGCGCCGCCGCCTGTTTTGAAGGCAGGATTGATTCATTGCGCGAGACGCTGCTCGCCCACACCGAGGGGCTCGGATTTGACGTGATCGTCGATACGACAGGAAGCCCTGTCGTTCTTCCCGAATCACTCGGCGCCGCCGCGATGTTCGGGCGAGTCATTTTGCTTGGCGACACCGGGTACCCGGAACGACAGCATCTGACATCCGACATGATGACCAAAGGGCTCAGCATTATCGCAACGCACGATCATCAAGACCGCGGCGGCTGGACCCAACGCCGTATCGACTCCCTGTTTTTCAAACTCGTTTTGGCTGGCCGATTTTCTCTCGACGGCCTCATCACGCACGAATTCCACCCCGCCGACTGCAAGGCCGCCTATGCGCTCGCGAGCGACCAGCGGGACGATGCGCTCGGCATATTGTTCGATTGGACCAAAATATGATGCAGACGGAGGCGAGATCATGCGCACGATAGTTATCAGCGGATGTTCGAGCGGGATCGGGCTCGCGGCGGCGCTTTCTTTCGCGCGCGCGGGCGATGTCGTGCACGCGACCGTCCGCGATCGGGGCAGGGCCGGGAAATTGTTGGAAGCGGCGGCGGACCATTCGAACATCCGCGTCCATGAGCTGGATGTCTGCCGTTCCGAGAAGTTTCCGGCATTCGTCAACGACGTGATACGCGCGTCTGGCGGCATCGACGTCCTCGTCAACAATGCGGGCATTCTTCCGGTCGGCGCGTTCGAGGACATTGACGAGACGCTCCTGCGGCAGGTCATGGAAACCAATTTCTTCGGAGCCGCGCTCCTGACCAAGGCGGTTCTGCCGCACATGCGCGCGCGCAAGAGCGGATATGTGATCATGATCAGCTCGCTGTCGGGCCTTGCCGCCAAAGCCGGGGATTCCGCCTATAGCGCCAGCAAGTTCGCGCTTGAAGGCCTGACCGAGGCGCTTCGTCATGAAGTGCTGCGCTGGAACATCAAGACTGCGCTGGTTGAACCCGCTCAATATGCGACCGACATGTTCCGGGCGACGGTTTCGGGCGGCGCGGGCTCTTGCGGTCCGGATTCGCCGTATTATCCGCTGATCCGCAAACAGCAGGAGGATCTTCGCGCCCACTTGCCGAAAGGCAGGGACCCGCGCGTTCTCGGCGACCTTCTTGTCGAAATTTCAAAATCCGACGGCTCGCGGTTTCGCTGGCCGGCCGACGAAATCGCGGTGCGCGTTTCGAAAACGATGTTCGCACAGGATGACGCGACACGCGACCGCTTTCTACGAAATGTCGGCGACGTCGACTGGTGGATTGAAGGCGCTGAACAACCGGAGACGCATAAATGACGATCAAGCTCGCCCACGTCTGCATCCAGTCGTCCGACCTCGAAGCGACGGAGCGCTTTTACGAATGCCTCGGGCTGAAACGGCAATTCGAGTTTCGCAACCCGAAGGGCCTGTTAATCGGCTATTATATGAAGTTCGACGACGAGACGTTCCTTGAGGTCGTCCTCGTGCGGCACGTAAGCGCGGAGGGCGTCGTCAAGCATTTCGCGATAGAATCCGACGATATCGACGCGCTTCGCGACAAATTGCTGGCGGCGGGGTTTGACGCGAAGCCAAAGCGGCTTGGCGAAGACAACACCTGGATGGTCACGACCCGCGACCCCAGCGGCGTGTTCATCGAATTGCATCAGTACGACGCCAAAAGCATGCAGCAACATGGCGGCGTCTGCCTTATCGATTACACGCCATGAGCGGCGCGGAACGGTCTGATGCGCCCGTCTGCATCGTCACTGGCGGCGGCGCCGGGATCGGCAAGGCGTGCGTGTTGGAATTCGCCGCAAGGGGTTACCGCGTTGTCGCCGCAGACATGAACGGCGCCGCGGCAGCCGCTGCGGCGGAACTTGCGCGTTCAAAATCCGGCGTCGATGCTTTCGGAATCGACTGCGACGTCGCCGACGCCGCCGCCTGTGGCGCCGTCGCAAATGAAACGCTGTCCCGCTGGGGCAGGATCGACGCGCTCATCGGGAACGCCGGCGTGCAAACGGGGGGACGCCTTATAGACGCCGCTGATAGCGACTGGGACCGGATTGTCGGCGTCAATCTCAAGGGCGTGTTCAATTCCTGCCGTGCAGCGCTGCCGGCGATGTGCGCGCAGCGCGACGGACGGATTGTCCTCGTCTCATCGATCAACGCTCTGCTGGCGCCCGCCGCAATGGCGATTTATGACATGACCAAAACCGGCGTCATCGGTCTCATGCGCAGCCTCGCGGTCGATCACGGCCGCGATGGGATTCGCGTCAACGCCGTATGTCCCGGCGCGACGCTTACCGATCACCATATTCGCCAGGCGGCGGCGCGCGGCATGAGCGAGGCTGACCTTCGCGCAAGGACGCAAGGATATGCGCTTCTCGGCCGCGTGGCCGAGCCTTCTGAAATAGCTTCCGCCATTCATTTTCTGGCAAGCGACGCCGCATCATTCGTTACCGGCGCAACGCTTGTTGTCGACGGCGGCTTCACCATCAAGGGATAAAAATGGGTCTTTCGCCGAGAGCTGACGGGCGATCCGTCATTCGATGGGGAATCCTCGGCTGCGGCCGGATCGCGCGAACGCTCGCCGGCGCCATCAAATCGGTCGACGGCGCAGAACTTGTCGGCGTCGCTTCACGCAGCGAAGATAAAGCGCGCGCCTTTGCCGATGAAGTCGGCGCGCCGTTGCGGTTCGGCGATTATAAATCGCTCGCCGCCTCGCCGGAAATCGACATCATCTATATCGCGACGCCGCCGTCGCATCATCTTGATGACAGCATCCTGTGCCTTTCAAACGGCAAGCATATCCTTTGCGAAAAGCCGTTTGCGCTCGACGCCGTTCAAGCCGCAACGATCGCGGACTTTGCGGCGTCGAAGGGGCTATTTGCGATGGAAGCGATGTGGACGCGCTTTCTTCCGGCGGTCCGGCATTTCGAACGCCTGCTGCGTGACGGCCGCATCGGAACCCCGCGCGTTTTGATCGCCGGCGGCGCGTTCCAGCCGGTCGTCGATCCCGAATACTATCTTTTCAATCGTGCGCTGGGCGGCGGCGTCATGAACGACGCCGGCGTCTATCTGCTCCACCTCGCGCATGCGTTTCTCGGGCCTGCATCGAGCATTCAAGTCGAAGGGCGCATGGGCGAGACCGGCGTCGATGTTCAGGACGGGGTGATGCTCGGCTATCCCGGCGGCGCGATGGCTCTTCTCTACGTATCGATGCAGGCAAGTCAGTCGCCATATCTCGAATTGCTCGGCGACGCCGGACGTTTGAGATTGCATTCGCCGGTATTCAATCCGGGCGGCGTCGATCTCGTCGAACGGGGCGGGAAGACAGAAAGCTGGACTTTCAAAAGTGACGCTTCCGGCTACGCGCACCAGATTGAGGAAGTCGTCGGATGCCTGCGCTTGGGACTGACCCAGTCAAGGCTGCTGCCGCTCTCCGATACGATTGCGGTGATGGATCTTCTTGGACGCACAAACGCTTTGCGCAACGCCGCCGTCGGGTGATCTGCAGATCGCCTCAGGTCATAGGTCGACAGTCTTTCCAAAATCCCGACTCGCTTTGGCGACCGCCATGCTCGCAGAAGTGGCGAGTATGGAAGAATGCAATCATGTTTGCAAAGCGCCTTTCGTCGGGCCCGAGCGGGCCGCTGAGACAAATAAGCATATTCGGCCAGCAAAACCGCTGAATTTCACTCGATGGCCCGGCGGAGATCCGTCTCATTATTTCGGATCATGCTTGTGATGAAAAACAATAATTTGAGGGCGATTGGATTGCAGCAATAGCCTTAATCCGGCTGCCGCGGTGGGGCTCGATTCAGCGCCTGCGCAAGCTAATTGCGCGACTGAAATCATTGCGGCGATGTATGCAACCAGGAGGGATAACGCAATGAAACTTAAGTCCGGAATTTCGCAATCGCGGTCCGCGCTGCTCGGCGCAGCATCGGTCTGCGCGCTTGCGATCTTCGCGCCGCAGCAAGCGCTGGCGCAAGATGAAGCGGCCGCGTCGAGCGGCTTCGACGAAATCATCGTATCGGCGCAACGCCGCGAACAAAGCGCCCAGGACGTGCCGATCAGCGTTCAGTCATTCGACGGAGATGCGATCGACCAGCAGGCGATTTCAGAGGCGGCCGATTATCTCGCGCTGACCCCGAACGTCGCGTTCACGCAGGATGGCGAGACAGGTTCGCGCGGCGTCAATATCAGCATCCGCGGCGTCGGCGACGTAGACCTCGGCGAAGTGACGGTCGCGAATTCGATCGGTTACTACATCGACGAGTTGAGCGTCGGCTCCGTCGCAAACGGCGTCATCAACCCTCAGCTCCAGGACATGGAACGGATCGAAGTTCTGCGCGGTCCTCAGGGCACCTATTTCGGGCGCAACTCCTCCGGCGGCGCCTTGAACCTGACGACGAAAAAGCCGTCGACCGACGGATATTTCGCTTCGCTCGAAGGACTATACGGCAGTTTCGACACCTGGGGCGTCAACGGCGTCGTCAACATTCCGATGGGCGAGAGCTTTGCCGCACGATTTGTCGCGAGCTATGAGCAAAGCGACGGGATCATCAAGAACGCCAATCCCCTCGGGACGCCGGGAAGCGATACTGAATTCCTGAACTTGCGCGGCGCGATCCGCGCAACGCCGACGGAAAACCTCACGATTGATCTTTCGGCGAACTTTACGGACGAAAATGAAGGCCTTGATCCGACCGTCGCGACAGGCGTTTTGGACCTCGACACGCAGAGCATTTTCGGCGCGACCTTCGTGCCGGTCAACACGGTCGGCGTATTTCCGGGCAATCAGCGCTGGACCGACAAGGATGCGCTGGAAGAAAATCTGAAAGAATTCCTCGTCCTCAACGGCCGCGTGCAGCTCGACTTCGACGGATTCATGATCCGCTCGATCACCGGATATGTCGATAGCGAGAGCGATCGCTTCTCCGACCTCGACGGCATCTTCTCTGACACGCTGGTGCGCGAGAACCATTACGAAGGCGAATCCTTCAGCCAGGAACTCCGCATTCAATCGACCGGCGACCGCAAACTCGACTGGACCATCGGCGGCATTTACTCGAACGACCAAATCGGCCAGTTCAACTCAATCCGCTCCGGCGCCGTCGGCACGATCTTGCACCCGAACACCGGGCTTATAACCGGCCTCCTGCCGCCGATCCCCGCAGGCTTCCGGATCAACGAGAACAACCGCGATTTCGAAACGAAAAGCATCGCGCTCTTCTTCGACGGCACCTATCACGCGTCCGATCGCCTCGACATCACGGCGGGCGGTCGCTACACGCACGACAAGGTCACGAACTCGTTCTTTGACACTGTCGCGTTCGAAGGCGCGGTTCCCGATGCGTCGGGCTCGCAAAAGTACAATGACTTCTCGCCGCGCGTTGCGCTGACATACCATTGGTCCGACGATGTCTCGACCTATGCGACTGTCTCGAAAGGCGCAAAGGCCGGCGGCCTCGATTTCATCCAGACGGGCATGACTGCTTACACGCAGCCTTTCCTTCAGGAAAAACTCTGGAACTATGAAGTCGGCGTGAAGCTTGCGGCCTATGACAACCGTCTTCTCCTGAACGCCGCCGCCTTCTACATCGACTGGAAAGACCTTCAGATCCAGTCGCAATTCCTCGCCATCCCGGGCGACATCAGCTCGGGCACCGAACTCACCCAGAACGCGGCAGGCGCGCGCAACATCGGCTTTGAAATCGATGCGCAGGCGATGCTGGCCGACGGGTTCGTCGTCTCGGGCGGCTATGGCTATCTCGACAGCGAATTCGATTCGTTCCCCACCGCGATCCTCGCGGGCGGCGCGACGGTCGATCTGACCGGAATGATGCTGCCGCGCACGCCGAAAGTCACCTGGAACGTCGCGGCGCAATACGACGCGTCTCTCGGCGGCAAGCTGGAAGGCTTTGCTCGCGTCGAAGCCTACGGGCGCTCGTCGAGCCGTTCGGACCTTGAGGCGGTTGCGCAATCGCTGCTCGGCCTGCCCCAATTCCCGTACCGCGCTCCATCCTTCGGCGTCGTCAATATCCGGATGGGCGTCAGCAGGGATAATGTTTCCTTGTCGGGCTTCATCGAGAATCTCTTCCAGGAAGATTATTACACATCTTCCAGCGAGAACTTCGGACTTGCCGGCATCAGGGTTCGCCCGAATCCGAGAAAGTTCGGCATTCGCCTCAAGGTTTCGACGGGCGAGTCATAATAGCCGCATAGTCTCCAGACGCAGCCGGCGCGTTCCTCCCACGGCGCCGGCTTAACTCGAAACGAACGCCTGCCCCTGGTAAGGCGTTCGTTTTTTCTCCCGGTTCAGCGTTCAGACTGCGCATCTGTTGTTGGTCTCGCTAGATTAGCGTTCGGATCCCGATATTCGCGTGCTTTTGGCGTTACGGCGCCCTTGGCGAAAATCGGATCAGCGTCGGTCCGATGCGCCGCGAAAATAAAATGACGGGGGACATCGAAATCATCAGATGACGCGCCGCAATGGCGCCTTGCTGCGCCGTGTGACGTCAAAGGCGTCTGCGAACGAAGGACGGAAGGGCCTTGGTTGCATGATCGACAATTCTGAAAGTTCCGTGCGCCTTCAATCCGCCGAGGCGACAGGCGAGCGCGCCCCATCGCGCCCGCCGCGCGTTGAATGGCGCCGCAGCCCCGTATCTGCGGATTTTCTCGGCGCACTCGGCAAGAGCGATGCGCACGGATGGGTTCAGTCCGGAGGGCATCTCGCAATTTTCGTCATCACTGGCGCATTGACGGTTGCGGCCGCGCGCGCCTCGGAATGGGCGCTCTTCATCCCTCTCCTTGTCGCCCATGGCGTCGTCGCGTCGTTCCTCACCAACGGCATTCACGAGCTCAGCCATGGAACAGTGTTCGCGACCGGCGCGTTGAACCGCGCCTTTCTCAATCTTTTTTGCTTCATCCGGTGGATCAATCCGCACGCGTTCTGGGCGAGCCACAGCCGCCATCACCGCTTCACGCTTTATCCGCCGCACGATCTTGAAGTCATTCTGCCCATGCGGTTCACGCTGCCCGATTTTCTGCGACGCGCCGTGCTGGATCCGATGACGATGTTCGAACGCTTTCGCTTGCATGGCGAATATTCCGCCAGGAAGTTCAGAGCGGACTGGGATCGCCAGATTTTATCCGATGAACCGACCGCGAAGCGTGTCGCCCGCTGGTCGCGCGCAGCATTCGCTGCGCATCTTTTCCTCATGATCGGCGCTGTCGCGGCGGGCGAATGGGCGCTGGTCCTCGTCATCTCGCTGACGCCGGCCTATGGCGGCGGCCTGTTCTTTCTCTGCAACAACACGCAGCACGCAGGCATGGAATCGCAAACGCCGGACTTTCGCAAAAGCTGCCGCACGATGCGCCTCAATCCGGTTCTTGAATTCTTCTATTGGCGCATGAATTTTCACGCCGAACATCACATGTATCCGAATGTTCCGTGCTATCGGCTAGCCAGCTTGCATGAGCGCGTTGCTGAGGACCTGCCCAAAACCAAGTGTGGGCTCGTCCCTGTCTGGAAGGAGATTCTGACGTCTCAGCATAAGTGAACGGGATCGCCGCGCCGTTCCTATATCAGCGGCCAAAATGTGAGCAAGCCGGCGGAAAGCGGAAGACCGGAAGCCGCGCGAAACAACTCCCGCCTGAAGCGCTATTGACGGCCGCAAATTGACGAAATCGCCGCGCAGCAGGCCTCTTCGCACCGCCAACAGGCGTCGGCGCAGATTTCACAATGACGCATATGGGAATGTCTGTCGCATTCCTCAGCGCACCTCGCGCAGGCTAGCCGGCAAGCATCCAAGAGAGCGGCGATAACGTCTTCGTTCGACCCGGTTCGCCGCGAACTGACATGACCCGCAGCAGCGCAGATATCCGCGCAATCGAGATTGAGTCTGACGCATTGGGTCAATCGATCAACCATTTCTTCGCCGAGGCAGGCGTCGGCGCAAGACGTGCAGGTCTGAGCGCAGTCGAAACACTCTTCGATGCAGTCGATCAGCGCGTCATTGGTGCGACCGCGCACATGCGGATGCGTGCTGATCATTTGTTGAACTTGCATGAAATCATCCTCCAGAGACGTTGCGGTGCAGCGCTATCCCCGCTTTTGATCCAACAGCGGTTCTGGCCTCTGGTTCCCTAGCGGCAGTCTATTTCGCGAATACTGATTTGGCGGCGAGACCTCTGAGTTCGTTCGGAACCGTTAACGATGGGCGTAATACCAATTTGCGTTGAGCATCATGCATTGGCCCATTCGCGATTTCCGATGGACATGATGCGCCAAGGTTGATCGACGAGTTTGTTCCAGGCGTCGCAGCACAGCGCGACGATTTGATCATAGTTTGCGAAGACGCGGTT
>JBGSLM010000188.1:0-4685 GCA_041740755.1 Parvularculaceae bacterium
GATGGCCGCAGCGCCGGCAGCCTTCGCCGCGCTGGCGAGCCAACCAAAGGCGCTTGACGCGCTCGCGTCGGCGCCTGAGGCCTTCGCCGCACTTGCCGCGAATGCAGAAGCTTTCCAGGCGCTCGCCGCGAACGCGCAAGCCTTCAACGCGCAGCAGATGGACGCAAAGGCGCTCGCGGGACTTGCCGCCAACGCCGAAGCCTTCAAGGCGATGGCGGCGCAACCGAAAGCCTTTGCCGCGATGGCTGCTCATCCAAAAGCGTTCGCTGCGTTTGCGGCGCACCCCAAAGCTTTCGCCGCCATGGCCGCCAACGCATCTGCATTCGCGTCCTTTGCGGGCGATGCGAAAGGCTTCGCTGCTGCGGCGGCTGACGCCAAGTCAATGAGCGCAATGGCGGCTGACGCCGCTGCATTCAACGCTCTTGCGGCAGACGCCAAGGCGATGAACGCCCTTGCCGGCGACGCCAATGCGTTCTCGGCGCTCGCGGCCAATGCTGAAGCATTCAAAGCGCTGTCAGCAAACGCGAATGCGATCAGCGCGCTTGCCGCCAACGCCAATGCATTCGATGCGCTCGCGGCGAACGCCAACGCCTTCAATGCGCTCGCCGCTAACCCCCAAGCGCTTGCAGCGCTTGCCGCTAATGCTGAAGCGTTTCAGGCGCTGGCGGGCGACGCCAAGGCGTTGAGCGCTCTTGCCGCAAACGCCTCAGCCTTCCAGGCGCTCGCCGCTGATGCAAACGCCTTCAGCGCGCTGGCGGGTGACGCCAAGGCGATGAGCGCGCTTGCCGCAAACGCCTCAGCCTTTCAGGCGCTTGCCGCAAATCCAAAGGCGCTTAACGCAGTGGCCGCGAACGCCAACGCTTTCAAAGCGCTCGCTGCGACCAACGCTTTTCAGGCGCTAGCGCAAAATCCAAAGGCGCTATCGGCGCTCGGAAGCGAAGCGGGCCTTAAGGCTCTCGCAGCGCGCGACTAAGACAGTGCATCATGCCCGGCCGGTAACGGCCGGGCATCGTTATTCCCGGGGGCGGGGTTGAGGGGTCTCTTCGCAATAGCGGTCGCGGGTTTCGCCATTCTCGGCGCAGCGCGCGCTGAATCGTTTGAGCTGCAGGCTCAGGAATCGGAAGACCTGCGCCTTCTCTATATTGATCCGACGCAGACCTACCTGACGCCGCATGTCACGCGGACGTTTGTCAACGCGATCGATTTTCAAAAGCGCCTGTTCGACTGGGAGCCGTGGGAGAAGACGACCGTCCTTTTGATGGATCTGTCCGATTACGGGAATGGGGCCGCGTTTTCGTCGCCTTCAAACGGCGTGCACCTTGAAATCGCGCCGGTCAGCCGCACATTCGAAGCGTTTGTCGCGAGCGAGCGACTTTATTCGCTCATCAATCATGAGACGGTGCACGTTGCCGCGCTCGACGTCTGGAATGAGCGCGATGCGTTCTGGCGGCGGGCCTTTTTCGGCAAACCAATGCCGGATGGCGAACATCCGGAAACGATTCTCTACAATTTTCTTGCAACGCCGCGGGTCAATGCGCCGCGGTGGTATCACGAAGGCAGCGCTGTCTTTCTTGAAACGTGGATGGCCGGAGGCCTTGGACGCGCGCAGGGCGCCTATGACGAGATGGTGTTTCGTTCGATGGTGCGCGACGACGCGCACTTCTACGGTCCGCTCGGATTGTTGTCGCAAGGAACCGAAATTGATTTCCGCGGCATGGCGAACGCCTATCTCTACGGCACGCGGTTTTTCAATTATCTCGCCTATTCATACTCGCCGGAACAGGTTGTTGAATGGTTATCGCGCGGGCCGGACAGCAAGGCTTATTATTCCAGTCAATTCAGGAATGTGTTCGGCGCGCCGCTTGATGACGTATGGGACGACTGGATCGGATTCGAACGCGATTTCCAGCGGGCGAACCTCGAAAGAGTAAATCAGTTCCCGATAACCAAAGCGCAAAGACTTTCTCCGCGCGCACTCGGATCAATTTCGCGCGCCTTCTATGTGGAAAAGCGCAACAGCCTCATCGCGGCCTTCCGCTATCCAGGCGTTGTTGCGCTCGTCGGCGAGCTTGACCTGGCGACCGGCGATATTCGGCGAATTGCGGATATAAAGGGCTCGATGCCGCACCGCGTCGCTTCACTCGCCTATGACCCGGAAAGCGACAAGGTATGGTACACGACCGACAATTACGCGCACCGCGACATCGTCGAGATCGATATAAAGACCGGCAGTAAGCGAACAGTTCAGCGCGACGCGCGCATCGGCGATCTTGCCTTCAATCCGGCCGACAAATCTCTGTGGGGCGTTCGCCATTTGAACGGTCTTTCCGCACTGGTGCGCATTCCGCCGCCGTACGATAAATGGACGCTCGTTCATGCATCGGAATTCAGCAACGACTTTTTCGATCTCGATATTTCGCCGGACGGCGCGCTGCTTGCGATGACGGTTGGCGAGACGAGCGGCAAGCAGACCCTGAAAACATTTCGAACTGCGGACCTTCTCGCCGGCGAATTCAAGGATGTTCTTTCCTATCAGCCAGGTTCCGCCCAGCCAGAAGGCGCCGCCTTTTCTGGCGACGGAAAGCAGCTTTATTTCAGCTCCTATTTCACCGGCGTCTCGAACATCTTTCGCCTCGATGTTGCGACTGGCGCGCTCGAAGCGGTAAGCAACGCCGAGACGGGTTATGTTCGGCCGGTTCCGCAGGATGACGGTTCGATCATCGCGTTCGAGTACGCGGGCGAGGGTTACACGCCCGTGCGTTTTGAACCGAAACCGATTGAGGATGTCGGGGCGATTGCGTTTCTCGGCGCAGAACTCGTCAAGAAACATCCAATAATCAAGACATGGGCGGTCGGATCGCCGCGCAAGGTCAATCTCGACGACGTGGCGCCGGCGGAAAGCAAATATAAGCCGAGACGCCGTCTTCGCCTCGGCTCGCTTTACCCGGTTGTCGAAGGATACAAAGGCGGCGCAGCAGCGGGCATCCACGTCAATTTCGAAGATCCGGCTTATTTCAATCAGTTTGACGTCACTCTTTCCTATTCGCCGGATTCAGGTCTTTCCAGCGGCGAAAAATTCCACGCAGATGTTCGCTATCAGGGACTCAACTGGCGCGGCCGCTACTGGCATAACGACGCCGATTTTTATGATCTCTTTGGACCGACGAAACGCGCTCGCAAGGGCGACGCATTTATAATCGGTTACGACAGGGCGCTCATTTACGATTCGCCGCGTGAGCTGAAGGTCGGCGCAGAAGTCGCGTATTATACCGGCCTCGACGCATTGCCTTCGAACCAGAATGTCGCTTCCGGAATCAGCGAGATATTAGCGACCGAGCTTTCGCTGCATTTTACAAACGAGACAAAATCGCTCGGCAGCGTCGATCACGAAAAAGGGTGGAGCTGGAGCGTTGTCAACAATATCGACCGCGCGGGCGGCGACACCATCCACCGACTGCGCGGCGGCGTAGACGTCGGTTTCGCGCTGCCGATCGCGAATTCTTCGGTGTGGATCTACAATTCAGGCGGGCTTGCAAGCGGCGATTCGCTAAATCCGCTCGCGAGTTTCTATTTTGGCGGGTTCAAGAACAATTATGTCGATGACCGAGAGGTCAAACGATATCGCGAATACGACACAATGCCCGGCTTCGAGATCGACGAAATACCGGCCCGAAACTTCGCGAAGTCCGTTGTAGAGTGGAATTTGCCGCCTTTGCGATTTGAAAGCGTCGGCGCTCCGAGCCTTTACGTAGCGAATGCGCGAACCGCGATTTTCGCCGGCGCGCTTCTCGCGAATCCGGGTGGAACGGGAAGCCGGGAGGTTTTCACGCTCGGCGCGCAGGTCGATTTCAACTTCACCCTCGCCCATCGATTGCCGATGACCTTGTCTGCGGGCTTTGCATCGGGCTTTGAAAGCGGACAGTCCCGAAGCGACGAAATCCTCATCTCCTTGAAGATCATGTGACTGGGTTGAACCCGGCGCGCCAGGCGCAGTCGCGCCACGCCCGGCGACATAAATCCTTGAGGTGCTCGTGACGCGGCTGCGCGGTTCGTCGACATCAGCAACAGGTGAATTCAGCCAACCGCTTGGATCGGCTGATTCATTGAACGCGCATTACCGTCTGCAAAGCGGGCTGCCCGATGGAACTGCAAGCGCAGTGTGGCTGATGCGCAATTCATAGTCCGAGGCGACAGCGCCAGGCGCTCTCGATGTCTTGAGCTTCAGGCCGGGCGACGGATTGCGAAGCGAGATGATCGTCGTTCCGCGTTCGCGGCTTACCTCCGTCAATGAGCCTTCGTCATTGCCGAGTTCGTAACGGACATTTCCGTTCCACGAAATCTCGACGAAACGATTGACGCACGAACCGCTGCCGCCCGGCGTTGGGAAGGCGTCGAACGAGAACCAATCGACATCGCTCGCATTGTGGAAGTTGAGCGATGGTATGATCAGCGTCGATGCTCCGGCGGCTCCGACGCCCGCCGGCCAGGCAAGACCGTCACTGGCGCCGATCGGCGCCGCTCGCGAGCTGGCGTCATTGTTCGGCCGGCTGCGCGCAAGGTTGCCGGAATCGTCGCGGTCGAAGCGGTCTGGCGGTGCAATCGCAAATTCGGCAGCTTCGACTGTGTATACGTTGTCATCATCGCCGACGCCGCGAATCTGGAATGTTTGCGATCCGCCGCGCGCG
>JBGSLM010000189.1:0-3751 GCA_041740755.1 Parvularculaceae bacterium
CCGCGTCTTCGCAAACTATGATCAAATCGTCGCGCTGTGCTGCGACGCCTGGAACAAACTCGTCGATCAACCTTGGCGCATCATGTCCATCGGAAATCGCGAATGGGCCAATGCATGATGCTCAACGCAAATTGGTATTAGCGGCGGCCGCGCTTGGCTTTCTTTTTCGCCGGCGCTTTCTTGGCCGCCTTTTTCCTTGCCGGCTTTGCCGCGCCGCCTTCGGTGAGCTTGTCGAGAGCTTCGGCGTAGGCGCCGAGCGCTTTCATGAAGGCCGCCTGTTGGGCTTTCGGCAGCGCGTTCAGCGTCGCGGCGTCGGCTTTTGATACGCCTGAGGCCGCAGACGAGAGGATACGCTGGCCGGCGGGCGTGATGCTGACATTGTTTGCTCGCGCATCATCCTTGTCGCGCGAACGTGACAAAAGGCCCTTCTTCAGCATCCGCGCGATCATGTCGGCGAGCGTCGAGCGGTCGATGCCGGTCGCCTTGACGAGATCGGTCTGGCTGATGCCCTTGTTGCGGGAGACGACGTGCAGGACTTCGAACTGGCGCGGCGTCGGGCCGTCAGCGCCCACAGCGTTCGAATGAAGGTCGTGCGCATATTGCTGGGCGCGGCGCAGAAGGTGGCCCGGCGATTTTTTGAGATCGTAGTTCGCCATGATTGGAATCTCCTTTGGTTTTTTACAGCGCCTGCATTTGCGCAGCACTGCGTCGGCTCTAATATAGCGGCGGCAGTCGTCTTCGCGGAGACGGTTTTCGCCAGTGCGGTGGGTTTCGGCTGGATCATCCGTCCGGTCAAGTCATATCGTCCGCATTCGGCGAATTTTCAATGAGTGCAGGATCACTTTTTGGATGCGACTTGCGCGGATGATCAGCAGGCGGGATTATTTTCCACACCAATAGATGGGACGCGGACGATGAGTGAAAATCCACCGGTGGGACCGTATTTCCGCAGGGCGACGCCGGAAGGCGACGAACGCGAGCGCGATGTTTGCGGTCATTGCGGATTCATCGACTACCGCAATCCGAAAATCGTGGTCGGATCGGTCCTTGGTTTCGAAGGAAAGATCCTTCTGTGCCGGCGCGCCATCGACCCGCGCCGGGGTTTTTGGACGCTGCCCGCAGGTTATCTAGAAATCGGCGAGACCGTCGAAGACGGCGCCCGCCGCGAAGCCTTCGAAGAAGCGCGCGCTCACCCTGTCCTCGATCAGGTGCTAGCCGTATATTCGGTCCCACGGATTTCGCAGGTGCAAATCATCTATCGGGGGACTTTGAAGACGGCCGAATACGCTCCGGGCCCTGAAAGCCTTGAAGTTCACCTGTTCGACTGGCGGGACATCCCCTGGCCCGAAATCGCTTTTCCGACCGTTGGATGGGCGTTGAGGCATTGGAAGGAGAGCGAGGGGCGCTCGGGATTTGCGCCTTACGCGAACCCGGTCGAGGGCCTTTAGGCGTTCGTCTTGGGCGGCTCTTCAGAATGCTTAGCGAGGAAGGGCGCCTGGCCGATCGCAAACAGTATGTTTATCGCGGTGAACCCCCAGATCTTGAGGTTCACCCATTGTCCTTCTCCAGCGCAGGCGGCGGCCGCCGTCAGATCGCAATCGCGGGTCAGCCACCGCCAGGCAACCTCGTTGGCGAGGGCGAGGACCGCGAAGAACACGACATAGCGCTTTGTCAGCACCCGCCAGGCGTCGTCCGGAAGGTGCAGCGCGCCGTCAAATAGCGTTCGCAGAAAGTTGCGCCGTGTCGCAAGGCCGCCCGCAAGCGTCACCACGAACATCAGATAGACGATGGTCGGCTTCATGTAGAAGAACGTCTTGTCGTGCAGCACAAGCGTAAGCGATCCAAGGACGCCGATCGCTATGCCGCTGACAAGGAGCATCGGGGCGACGCGCCGTTCTTTCCAGACGCTATAGACGAAGGCGAGCGCATAAGCGGGCATGAAACAGGCGACGGCGAGAAAGAGTTCGCCGCCCGGTTCAACCTCTAGGTCTTGGCCGATCGCGCCGCCAATGACCGGCGCAAGCTTGCGGCCGAAAAAATAGGCGACGAAGAAAACCAGAAGCGGGCCGAAGTCGACAAGGAACTTCGCTCGGCCGCTGAGGCGTCTTGCGGGGGTTGTCTCGCTCATGGATCGCCCTCTAGCCGCGTCCGCCAAGCGTGGAAAGTCCCGAAAGCGCCCGGGCGAAGCCTGCAGCTTCAAATGGCTGAAGATCGTCGACCGATTCTCCGACCCCGATGAAATGGATTGGCAATGAATGCTTCTCCGCCAGCGCCACCAGAACGCCTCCGCGCGCCGTGCCGTCAAGCTTGGTCATGACAAGGCCGGTGACGCCGGCGATTTCGCGGAATGCGTCGGCCTGCGATATGGCGTTCTGGCCGACCGTCGCGTCAAGGATAAGCAGGGTGTCGTGCGGCGCCTGCGGGTCGAGCTTTTTTAGGACGCGAACGATTTTGGCGAGTTCGTCCATAAGCTCGCGCTTGTTCTGCAGCCGCCCGGCCGTATCGATAAGGAGAACATCGACGCCTTCATTCTTGGCGCGCTCGAACGCCTCATAGGCAAGGCTTGCCGCGTCCGCGCCGTCATCCTTTGCGATGACGGTTGCGCCGGTCCGCTCGCCCCATATCTTCAATTGTTCAACTGCGGCGGCGCGAAACGTATCGCCTGCGGCCAGCATGACAGTAAGGCCTTCCGTTCGGTACTTCGCCGCCAGCTTGCCGATCGTCGTGGTCTTTCCGGAACCATTGACCCCAACCGTCAAGATGACGTGCGGACGGCGCGTCCGGTCGATAAGGAGCGGCTTCTCGCGATCTTTGAGACTCTCGGCGACGACGCCGGCGAGCGCCGTCCGGACCTCCTCGTCGGAAATCTCCTTGTTGAAGCGATCGCGCGCGAGCGCCGCCCTGATGCGGGCCGCCGCCGCGACGCCGAGGTCTGCGCCGATCAGCAACTCTTCAAGGTCGTCGAGCGTCGCGTCGTCGAGTTTTCGCTTGGCGACAATCGAAGTGACGCCTTCGGAAAGCTTCTGCGTCGTTCGCGAGAGGCCGTCGGCAAGGCGTGCGAAAAACCCTTGTTTTGAAGGCTTATCTTCGTCTGGTTGCGCCGGGTTCGCGACGGAAATGTCAGTAGGCGGGGCATTCGCGTCCGCACCCTCAGAGGCGCCTTGCGCCGAAGGCGGCGCGTCTTCCGCGTGTCTCTTTCCGAACAGTCCCGACAAAAAAGTTTTGGACTTTGTCATTTTTTCTCTTGCCAGAAATCGCGGCGCAGCAACTTGTTTCACGTCGGCTGAAGTATGTCAGCCTTTTTCATGGAGAAGAGCATGGCGATGGCCAAAGCGAAAAAAGCCGCCAAACCGGCCGCGAAGAAAACGGCGAAGAAGACGGCCAAAAAGGCCGTGAAAAAGGCCGCCAAGCCGGCAGCGAAGAAAGCCAAGCGCACCCAGCGCAAGGCCAAAGCGAAAGCGGCTTAAGGTCTACGGTTCTAACTTTCAAAGCCGCGCCTCGGAAGAAATTTCGGGGCGCGGCTTTTTTCGCGCGCGCTGTTATCAGGCTCATGCGCAGGCGCTTTCCGCGATGAGCGTATCTCCATTGCGCCCTGTGACGCGCAACCGTGCGACATCGCCCGGCTGGAAGGCTCCCTCCGCAATGCGCGCCGGTGCGAAATTGCCGAGCCGCGCCCGGCCGCCGCTTTCGACGACGGCGTCGTCTTCAAGTCCGATCAGAGTGTCGAGGAAGCGCGCAGTCGATGCGGCGC
>JBGSLM010000190.1:0-16994 GCA_041740755.1 Parvularculaceae bacterium
GGCGCCGACGCTGACGAGCGCCGTCGTCGCCAGCAGGCGCACGATCAATCGGGACCGAAACAAGAGACCTCCACCGGCGCGGTCAAAAAACGCAAGAACTCCGCATGGTTAGCTGAGCCGTTTGGCGAGGTCCACGGGGGATCGCGGAAAATGGATTGGTCTGGAAAGAAATCAGCTTTCTTCGTGGCGCATCAAGATCGCTGTCGCGATTACGACCGCCACAATCGCCGGGGCCCATGCCGCCAGAGCTTCAGGCGCCGCCCCTGATTCGCCGAGTGCGGTGGAAACTTCCGACAGGACGTATAAAAGGAAGCCCGCGCCGACGGCGACCCCCAGCAACCGGAAGGCGGTTCCTGATCTGACCGGTCCCATCGAGAACATGGCGGCTATCAGGACCATGGCGGTCAGCTTTAGCGGCGTCGAGCAAAGTTCGTGGAAGCGGATATTGTACCGGACCGTCGACAGGCCGGCAGCCTCCGCGAGCAACATGAAGCGCGGCAGGTCCCAGATCGACATCGATTCGGGCGAGGGCACGCTTTCTCGAAAATCCGCGAGCGTCAGCCTTGTCGGCACGGAATAGGTCGGCGTTCGCTTCGAGAAATTGTCTCCCGCCGCCTTCATGCGCGCCTCGCGCAGCTCAATCGTCCGCCCCGTAAGGACAGCTTCGGGCGCATCGATGCGCTCTTCGAACGCGCCGGAAGGCGACATCCGCCATACGGTCACTCTTTTCAAAGCTCCGTGTGTCGCGTCGAAGCTCCCGGCGTTGATGATCAGATGTTCGCCATCGTCGCGTTGCCGGAGCCAGATGCCGTCGCCGAAGACGCGCACGAGGCTCATCGTCTGGCCGCGGCTTTCTATCTTCATCGCCTCGGCGTATGCCATCAACCGCGCCGACATCGGGTCCACCAGAAGGATCAGACACAATCCCGCCAGCGCAGCAAGAAACGCGGCAGGCCCGATCAGGCGCCAGATCGAGAGGCCCGCCGAGCGCATGACGGCGAGTTCCGAGCGCCGGTTGAGCTGCGAGAACATCCATATCGACGCGAACAGGAAAACAAACGGCGCCAGCGCCTGCGTCATCGCGGGTGTCCGCAGGATCGTCGCCTGGAGTGCGAAAGCGAAATCCTCGCCGACCTTTGAAGCGAAGCTTAGATTGTCGAGGAGATCGACAAGCATCACCATACTGGCGAGCGCGGCGAACAAGGCCGCCACCGTAAACGCAGTCCGTTCGAAGATGTATCGAAAGAGTGTTGCGGGCGGCATCTAGTCCTCCGCCTTCCGGTTGGGATCGAGCGCTGAACGGCCACGCCCGGGCAATACGTCGAAAATTAGAAGCAGGGCGGCAAGGATCGCTGAAGCGGGCACCGCATAGATTATCCAGAACGCTCCAAGCTCGGCCGCTTCGCCCTGCAGTATATATCCGGCGACGCGCAGGACGCCGACAGCAGAACATGCGAGCAGAATTCTGACAGCATAGCCGCGCCGGTCGTATGGGCCGCCAATCAGCGCGAAGACGGCGATCAGCACGTATGCGAAAGCGTATAGCGGCGAGGCAAGGCGCCCGTGTCCTTCGCCCTTCAGCTTGTCAGCGTTCTCGCGATCATAGGATTTCGTCAGATCCGGATTGAGAAGCTCCCCGAGATACCGCTCCGTCATTTCAAGTTGCAGGTCCCCGGCGCCGTTGTCGAACTGGCCAAGATTGATCGCGGTCCGGTTGAAAAATACAATATCAACGTCGCCATTTCTCTTGCTGATGCGCTGTATATTCCCGTTTGAAAGGTAGAGAACAGGACCTATGTCGGTTTCCTTCAGCAGCGCCCGTTCCGCCATGTAAGTCTCGGCGCTGTCGCCATTTCGATAGTCGTGGATCAACAGACCGGAAAACTGCCCATTCTGGTCCGCACTCTCTACATAGACGGTAAAACCATTCCGGATCGTAATGAATTCCCCGCTGCGGATGACCGCCGATGCGAAGTCCGCGCGAATATCGGCGATTTCGCGTTTCAGCTCTCGATAGGTCCGCGGCATCAGATCGACATTGATCCAGAGCGTTGCGGCGGCGCCGATGAAGGCGACCAGCAGGATCGGACGCGCGATGTCCGCGCGGCTTACGCCGGCCGCGAACATCACGGCGATCTCGCTGTCCGTATGGAGCTTTTGCAATGCAAATATCGCCGATGCGAAGAGCCCAAAGGGAATTATGACCACGAGCAGGCTCGGGATGATGAGCAGCGTCAGCCATCCGAACATTGTCAGCGACTGGCCGTGTTCGACGATGATATCGATTCGTTGAAGGCTCTGCGTCAGCCACACGATCGCAGTTACAACCACGGTCGCGAACAGGAACGGCGTCCACATCTGGCGAAGAATGTACTGGTCGAGACTTTTCAAACCGAATTCCAATTCCGGGCCGGGATGGGCCATGCGCGGACCGCTTTTAGGGGCATTCGAGTCGCAGGTCGATTCTGCGTCTTGCCCCCGGCTGTTGCCACGAAAAGGCGGACAGCCTACGTATTGACGCTAACCCCGTCTCTCCACCAACGGCCGGCCCCGGCGCCGATAGGCGCAGGCGGCGAAGCCACCAAAGAGGTATGAATGAAAATCGCGTTTTCAAAAGCTGCGGCTCCGGCGAGCGCGGCGCTGATTGTTCCCGCTTTCGAGGACGGCGAGCCGTCGGCTGCGCACGCAGCGCTCGACGCGGCGACATCGGGCGCCCTTGCCAAGGCGATCAAGGCGGCGAATTTCGGCGGCAAGAAATCGCAGACGCTTGAGCTGATCGGCCTCCAGGGCGCGGAGGCTACGCGAATCGTCATGGTTGGCGCAGGCAAGCGCGCGGATTTTTCATCGCTCGATGCTGAAAATGTAGGGGGCTTGGGCGTCGCCCCGCTGCTCAAGACGCAGGAAAAGGCGGCGGCGTTTCTGCTGGACGGTTTTTCGACAGACAAAGTCGGCGCCGGGGAGACGGCGGCGCGCATCGCCTTCGGAGCGCAGTTGCGAGCCTATCGCTTCGACAAATACCGCACGCGGCTCGAAAAGGATCAAAAGCCGGCGCTCGAAAAGCTGACCGTCAACACGCCGGCTGCAGACGCAAAGGCGAAATTCGCGCCGCTCGAGAAAATCGCTGAGGGCGTCGTGTTGACCCGCGACCTCGTCTCGGAGCCGCCCAACGTCCTCTATCCTGAAAGCTTTGCGGCCCGCTGCAAGGAACTGGAAGCATTGGGCGTCAAGGTGACCGTTCTTGGCGCCAAGGAGATGCAAAAGCTCGGCATGGATATGCTCCTTGGCGTGGGGCAGGGGTCGGTCCGTGAATCAAAGCTTGTCGCCATGGAATGGATGGGCGGCAAGAAGGGCGACGCGCCCGTCGCTTTCGTCGGCAAGGGCGTCTGCTTTGATACTGGGGGGATTTCGCTGAAGCCAGGCCCCGGCATGGAAGACATGAAGTGGGATATGGGCGGCGCCGGCGCCGTCACCGGCGCAATGGCGGCGCTCGCCGGACGCAAGGCGAAAGCGAATGTCGTCGGCGTCATCGGGCTTGTCGAGAATATGCCTGACGGCGGCGCGCAGCGTCCATCCGACATCGTGAAATCGATGTCAGGTCAGACCGTCGAAATCCTGAACACCGATGCTGAAGGCCGTCTGGTGCTCGGCGACGCAGTCTGGTGGACACAGGAAAAATACAAACCGTCTGCGATGATTGATCTTGCGACGCTGACCGGCGCGATCATTATCTCGCTCGCGCATGAATATGCCGGCCTTTTCACGCAGGATGACAAACTCGCCGCGCAAATTCAGGCGGCGGCAAAGACATCCGGCGACGCCGTGTGGCGGATGCCGCTCGCAATGGCGCATTTTGACCTGATCAAATCGGATGTCGCCGATATCAAGAACATCGGTCCTCGCGAGGGCGGCTCGTCGACTGCAGCCGCTTTCATCGGCAGGTTCATCAAGGACGGCCAATCCTGGGCGCATATCGATATCGCCGGCATGGCCTGGAACGCCAAGGACAAGCCGATTTGCCCGAAAGGCGGCGCAGGATTCGGCGTGCGCCTTCTCGACGAATTCATCCGGGCGAACCACGAGTGATGAATGTATACGCCGCCTGCATTTCGTAACGACGATCCGCAGGCGGCGTTCGATCTTATCGCGCGGCATGGCTTTGCGACGCTGATAACGATTGACGACAGCCGGCCGGTTATCTCTCACCTCCCGATGATCGCGGACCCGGTGAGGCGTGTTCTGCGCGGACATCTCGCGCGCGCAAATCCTCACGCCGGGCGGATCGATGGCCGGCGCCATACGGCGATCTTCATTGGCGCGGACGCCTATGTGTCGCCCGACTGGTATGGCGATGCGGAACAGGTTCCGACCTGGAATTATTCGGCGGTTCATGTGACGGGCGCCGCCCGAGCACTGACGCAAGCCGCTGACATCGACATGCTTTTAGAAGAGTTGTCAGATCTTCACGAGAGTCGCCGGCATGATCTCGATGACGGGACGATCTGGAAGCTATCGAAACTTCCGCAGGATAAGCTTCGCAAGATGCGCGCGGCGATTGTCGCCTTCGAAATTGACATCGAAGAAATGGCGCTCAAAGCAAAGCTCAGCCAGAACAAGGATGAGGCGGATTTTGCAACCGTCATGGCGAAACTTGCAGGCGGCGACGAAAATCAGCGAGCGGTGGCGGCGGCGATGCGCGACCTCGGCGGCGAACAATGACTGAAGTTCTATTCTATCATCTCGAACGCGCATCGCTTGAAAGCGTCCTGCCGGGCCTGCTTGAACGATCGCTCGAGCGCGGTTGGCGCGCGGTTGTCCGCTGCGGAACGCAGGAGACCGTCGAAAGGCTCAATGACGTTCTCTGGACTTATAATGATGAAGCGTTTCTGCCGCATTCGGCGGATCCGGCGCGCGCGTCGGAGCAGCCCGTCTTTCTGACGACTCAGGCAGACGTTCCCAATGGCGCTCATCTTCTCTTTCTCGTTGATAACGCGTCCGCTGATGCGGGATCACTCGCATCTTTCGTCCGCTGCGTGATGATCTTTGATGGCGGCGACGAGACGGCAGTCGCCGCTGCGCGCGCGTTCTGGAAAGATGTGAAAGCGGCAGGGCATGAAGCTGCATACTGGAAGCAGTCGCCTGCGGGACGATGGGAAAAGCAGGCGTAAAAAAGCCGGCCGCCAAAGCGGTCGCCGAGCGCGAAGTCTCCCGTATCTAAACGCGTGCCTAAGACGGCGTGCTGTTCAACCGATGTTTGCGCACAAGACCGCGCATCTGATCGTAGGTGAGCGCAAGGCGCGCCGCCGCTTCCTTCTGGTTCCAGGCGCAGGCGATCAACGCGTCTTCCACCCACCGTTTTTCGACGGCGTTTAGCTCGCGGCGCAAATCGAAATCGCGAAGAGGAACAGGCGGCGGCTGAACAGGTTCCGCCGGTCCAAGTGAGGCGGGCGATGGAAACGGGTCGATCAAGGCGACATCGACGGGGCCCGCGCCGCCGCCTGAGAGCCATCTGTATAAGGAACGCTCGGCGGCGTTTTTCAACTCTCGCACATTGCCGGGCCAGTCATAGTCGAGCAAAGAATTCATCGCTGCGGGCGAAAAACCTTCGAAGCGAACGCCCATCTCGCGCGCCAGTCCTGCGGCGAAATGCGCGGCGAGGATCGGAACATCTTCCCGCCTGTCGCGCAGCGGCGGCGTCGCGATGACATCGAATGCGAGACGGTCAAGGAGATCCTCGCGGAACTTTCCAGATTTAGCGAGCGCGCGAAGATCGACATTCGCCGCTGCAATGACGCGGACATCGGCGACATGTGTTTCGCTGCCACCTACACGTTCATATTCTCCATATTCGATGACGCGAAGCAGCTTCTCCTGTATTCGAACGCTCGCAGACGCGATCTCGTCGAGAAAAAGCGTGCCCCCTTCGGCGCGCTCAAAGCGCCCGGCATGACGCTTTGTTGCGCCGGTAAAGGCGCCGGCCTCGTGTCCGAACAATTCGCTGTCGAGTAACTCCTCCGCGAGGGCGGCGCAGTTCAGTTTGATGAACGGTCCTTCCCACCGCGGCGAAAGAAAGTGGATTCTGCCGGCGATCAGTTCCTTGCCCGACCCACGTTCTCCGCAAATGAGGAGCGGCCGGCTTAGCGCCGCCGCTGCTGATGCGTGGGCGAGCGCATCGAGAAAGACGGGGGATTGGCCCAATAGCTCGGGCGGCTGACGCGCTGATTCCATAGGTTAAAGATACCATCGCAAAGGGGTAAATAAAACCTGTAGATGGCGAAATTTACTCAGATTTGGGGGAGCAGATGTGGCGGGTTAGCGTCAAAAGTCAATAAAAACAATCGACTATAATGACGGCCAGGAGTTGGCACGGCTTTCGCAAAGTAAGAGTTAATCAGAGGCTAACCAGCCCCAATGCAGGGCCGACACCGGAGACCGACGAATGAGCTACTACCGCTATGAAGACCGCGACGCCGACTGGGAAACGCGGTTCCGCAGAGCCAGCCGCAGCCGCGAGGGATTCGCCTGGGGCGCGTTCCTCATTGGTTTGGTCGTCGGCGCGATTATCTTTTAGGGGAGGATGACATGGGCGTTTTTTCAAGACTTTCCGACATCATCAATTCCAACCTCAACGCGATGCTCGACAAGGCCGAGGATCCCGAAAAGATCGTGCGTCTCATCATCCAGGAAATGGAAGACACGCTGGTCGAGGTCAGAAGCAGAGCTGCGCGGGCGATCGCCGACAAAAAGGAAGTCGAACGCCGCAAGGCTGAATTCGAACTCCGGTCGCGCGAATGGGAATCGAAAGCCGAGCTTGCGATTGCAAAGGGCCGCGACGACCTCGCCAAAGGCGCAATCGCTGCAAAGCGCAAGGCGCTCGAAATGGCGGATCTCTTCGCCAAGGAACATGAGGCGATCGACAAGAGCCTTGAAAAGGCGAACGACGATCTCGAAAAACTCGGGGCGAAGCTGAAGGAAGCAAAGGCGAAACAGCGCAGCCTTGAAATCCGGCGTTCTGCGGCGGAAGGAAGCCTTCGCATCAATCGCGCGGTCTATGACGGCCGCATCGACGAAGCGATGGTGCGCTATGAGCGTTATGAGCGGCGCATCGACGAAATGGAAGCGGAAGCGGAAAGCTATGTCATGGGCCGTCCGAAATCGCTTGAACAGGAATTCCGCGAACTTGAGGCGGAAGATGACGTGAACGCCGAATTCGATGCGTTGAAAAAGCGGGTAGCTGATCGCGTGAGCGGCGCATCGTAGCGCTCTGAGGGAGAGAGGGCCTTAGAATGGAATACAATGCCTGGCCGTTCGTCGTCGCCATCGTTGCGATTGTCGTCATCGGTCTTCCGTCAATGATCATGCATTACATTACTGAGTGGCGGAAAACGAAATCGCCGACGCCGGACGATGAACGGCTGGTGGAAGACCTCTGGCGCACGGCGCAGCGCCTCGAGCGCCGCGTCGATGCGCTGGAGACGATCCTCGACAAGGAAGCGCCGAAATGGCGCGATGAATACAAGGATCGTCCCCATGCGTAGACGGCGCCGGTGGGAAAGCGAACACGAGCCGCGCTCAAACGGCGTGCATCCGGAAGTCGAGCGGTTCATCTCGCACATGAACGACTATTTCGACGACTGGCGCGGGCATCAGCGTTACGCTCATCATGTCGGCGATCCGGGCCCTGGTCCCAATCGCCATCGCGTTTATCGCAACACGCGCGGCGGCAAGATCGCGGGCGTTTGCGCCGGCCTTGCCGATTATTTCGGCTGGCGCGTGAAAATGGTTCGCCTTGGGTTGATCCTGCTGACGGTATTCTTTTTCCCGGTGCCGATCTTCATCTACGCGGCGGCCGCGTTCTTCATGCCGCCGGGCGAGCCGATCGCATCGCGCTACCGCGATCCGGAAGAAGAGCGTTTCTGGCGAAATTATTCCGTGAAACCGAAGATGACCTATTCGGAATTGCGTCACCGGTTCCGCGCGCTCGACGCCCGCATCGCCGATATGGAGCGGGCGGTGACGTCAAGCGACTACGCCTTGAGGAAAGAATTCCGCGATCTCGAAAGCGGAGCCTGAGTTTTTGAAAATAGACGACGCGCTTGCCGCCTCAACCGGCTGACGGGAGAGGTGCGTCGAAAGTGGGAGAGATTTCGATGTCGAATTTCGTGCGCGCCGCAGGCGTCCTTCTGGTCGCAGCCTTATGCTTTGTCTGCGCCGTCGCGTTTGGGGTCAGGGGGGCGAGCGCCCACCAGTCCGACGCCTCGGCGCCGGCGTCTGTCTGTTGTATCTATATGATTTTCTAGGGTTTTCTCCGCGGTTGCGGGGCGGCGTTCTATCCGGCTAGAGTTCTTTCTTTCGGGGCCCCTTCGGGCCGGCCCCGCAGCGAGGACGCGAGAACCATGGCC
Organism: Parvularculaceae bacterium; assembly: GCA_041740755.1. Lineage (GTDB taxonomy): Bacteria > Pseudomonadota > Alphaproteobacteria > Caulobacterales > Parvularculaceae > Amphiplicatus. Next base: position 8,400 of record JBGSLM010000190.1, read on the forward strand.
AACAGGCGCCGCAACCGGCGCCGGCAGCCCAAACCGCCATCTGGCGCGCACGGGGCGCCGGAGCGACCACCAACCAAAACTGGGCCCGAAAGCCGGTCGGACGAGGGATCGTCTGAATTTGGATTGTCTGATGGCGAATTGTCCGGCGTCGCAGCAAGCGATGCAGGTCCGCATCAAAAACCCAAACTGGAAAAGCCGAGCCCGTCGCCGGCGCCGGCTGACCGCTTTGCCGCGCTTGATCTCGGCACCAATAATTGCCGCCTTCTAATCGCCAGTCCCCGAGGACGGGGCTTTCGTGTCTTCGACGCATTCTCGCGGATCGTTCGGCTCGGCGAGGGAATGTCCGCGTCCGGCGCATTGTCTGCGGCGGCGATGGATCGCACGATCGATGCGATTAAAATCTGCGCGGAAAAAATTGAACGCCGCAGCGTCACACGCCAGCGATGCATCGCGACGCAGGCCTGCAGGGCCGCTTCGAACGGCAAGGAATTCCTTGCGCGCGTTCATGACGAAACCGGCCTTGAATTTGAAATTATAACGCCTGCTGAAGAGGCGCGCCTCGCGGTTACTGGCTGCGCGGAACTCATAGACGGCGAAGCGAAGGCCGGACTTATTTTTGATATCGGCGGCGGATCGACTGAAATTTCCTGGGTGAGACCTGGAGCGGGAGGCCCGCCCAAAGGCGGCTCGCGAACAATGCTTGATGTTGCGGCGTGGACGTCGATGCCGATCGGCGTTGTCTCCCTTTCCGAGAAATTCGGCGGCCGCGAGTTGTCGCGCGAAAGCTATAACGCCGTCGTTGATTTCGTCAGGTCAGAAATTGCCGCCTTCGGCGATCCGTCGGGATTGCGCGACGTGTTCGCCGCCGGCGACGGCCATTTTCTGGGTACGTCCGGAACAGTTACGTCGATCGCCGGCGTACACCTTGGTCTCAACCGCTATCGCCGCGACGCTGTTGATGGGCTGTGGTTGAGCGAACTCGAAGTTCGCGACGTGACGCAGCGCTTGCGTTTGATGAGCTATGACGAACGCGCCGCCGAGCCATGTATCGGAACTGAGCGGGCCGACCTTGTTGTCTGCGGCTGCGCCATTCTCGATGCGCTCCTGCATGAATGGCCGGCGACCCGCATCCGCGTCGCCGATCGGGGACTTCGAGAGGGAATTCTCGTCGGCCTGGCGCACGACCATAACCGCGCCCGCAACCGGCGGCGGGGACGGCGCCGGAAAAACCGTACAAACCTTCATACTTCAACGGAAAAGCAGGGAGGGCATTAGGTAGGCCTTCAACCGCTTAAGAGCGCTGTGGCGAAATCTGCGGTATTTGGGCTTCGAAATGCCCTTTGCGACTCGAAACCCCTCTGCTATAGCGCGCCATGGAGCGGCGAAAACCGGCATCAAAGGGCGCAGGCAAGCCCAAAAAACGTCCCCCGACCGATCAGGCGACGACTGCGCTCGGGGCGGTTCCAGCAAAACGCGGCCTGAAAAAATCTCCTGAAAATCAGAAACAAGAGCCGGCTGCGGCTGTCGGCTCCGGTCAGCGCGAAATGCGCGTCAACGTCAAGACGGCAAAGAAGCGCAAACTTTCGTCAACGCTCTGGCTCGATCGGCAGTTGAACGATCCTTATGTCGCGCGCGCGAAGGCCGAAGGCTACCGAAGCCGCGCCGCCTACAAGCTCAAAGAGTTGAACGAGAAATTCCACCTGATCCGCGAAGGGTCGCGCGTCGTCGATCTTGGCTGTGCGCCAGGCGGGTGGCTGCAGGCTTCGGTTGAAGCGGGCGCGACAAACGTCGTCGGAATTGATTACCTTCCCATGCCTCACGTTCCGGGGTCCGAGCATCTTGAACTCGATTTCCTCGATGAAGCAGCGCCAGGCAAACTCAAGAAACTGCTTGGCGGGGAGGCGGACGTCGTTCTCTCCGACATGGCGGCGCCGACAACCGGACACAAGAACACAGACCATTTGCGCATCGTCGCCCTTGCAGAAGCTGCGCTCGATTTCGCCGCAGATGTGCTGGCGCCTGGCGGCGCTTTCGTCTGCAAAGTGTTTCAGGGCGGCGCTGAAAGCGAATTCTTCGCGAAGCTCAAAGAGAATTTCGCAACCGTCAAACACGCAAAGCCGAAATCCTCTCGTGCGGATTCGGCGGAAATGTACGTCGTAGCGATGGGATTCAGGGGAAGGAAAGATCCATGAAAGCGGTAATTGCGATTGCGACCATGCTCTTCATCGCCGCCTGCGCGAACTCTTCGGCAGACGGAACCAAGAAGGAATACGCCTCGCTATCAGCGCCGACGCCGGCAGGCGTTGCGATGCGCATCACGGCGGCGGATGAAAGCCAGAACGTCAGCACAAAGGTCGGAACGACAATCGCAATCGAACTCATCGGCGTGCCGACCGCCGGATATGTGTGGACGCCGTCTATGACGCCGGCGTTTCTTGAGTCTGCGGGCGAATACGGCGGTCCGACATCGAGCGCGCAGCTGGAACCGGGGTTTGCCGGCGGCAACCATTGGGAAGCGTTCTTGTTCAAGGTGACGAAAGCGGGCGAAGGCGAGCTTCGATTTGAACAGCGCCGCCCGTGGGAAGACGATAGCGAAGCGCCGGTCGATGAATTTTCAGTATATCTGTTCGCCGAGGAGTGAGAGACGACATGCAAATTCGCGAAGCGCTGACTTTCGACGACGTCTTGCTTGAGCCTGGCCCTTCCGAAGTGATCCCTTCGCAGGTGTCGATCAAAGCGCGCCTGACGCGCGAAGTGACGCTCAACATTCCTATTCTTTCTTCTGCGATGGATACGGTGACGGAAGCCGAAATGGCTATCGCGATGGCGCAGAACGGCGGAATAGGCGTGCTTCACCGCAATCTGTCGATCGAGGAACAGGCCGAGCAGGTGCGTCGCGTGAAACGCTTTGAAAGCGGCATGGTCGTCAACCCGCTGACGCTCTCGCCTGATGCGACGCTCGATGAAGCATGGAAGATCATGGATGACCGCAAGATCTCCGGCTTTCCGGTGGTGGAGAAGAATGGAAAGCTTGTCGGCATCCTGACCAATCGCGACATGCGTTTTGCGACTGACGGCAAACAGCGCGTCGCCGATATGATGACGAAGGAAAACCTCGTTACGGTGCGTCCGCATGCAAGCCGCGAGGAAATCACGCGCCTTCTCCATCAGCACCGCATCGAACGATTAATCGTCGTCGATGAAAACTATCGCTGCATCGGCCTGGTCACCGTCAAAGACATCGAGAAGGCGCAGAAATACCCGAACGCCGCGAAAGACGCAGAGGGCCGGCTTCGGGTTGCGGCCGCCTCGACCGTTGGGAACAATGGCTATGAACGCGTTGAGGCGCTGATTGACGCGGGCGTCGATGTCGTTGTCATCGACACTGCGCATGGGCATTCGATCCACGTCCTTGAACAGGTGACGCGGATCAAGAAGGCGTCAAACGCGACGCAGATAATCGCCGGAAATATAGCCACATTCGAAGGCGCGAAGGCGCTAATCGATGCTGGCGCTGACGCGATAAAGGTCGGTATCGGACCAGGGTCGATCTGCACAACGCGCATCGTTGCGGGCGTGGGTGTGCCGCAATTGACCGCTGTCATGGATGCCGCGCGCGCCGCCAAGGGAACGGGCGCCGCTATTATCGCCGATGGCGGCATCAAGTATTCCGGCGACGTCGCGAAGGCGCTTGCCGCCGGCGCAGACTGCGTGATGATCGGGTCGCTGCTCGCGGGAACCGATGAAGCCCCCGGTGAAATCTTCCAGTATCAGGGGCGTCCGTATAAATCCTATCGCGGGATGGGCTCGATCAGCGCGATGGCGCGCGGAAGCGCCGACCGGTATTTCCAGGCGGATGTGTCGGAACAAATGAAGCTCGTGCCCGAGGGTATCGAGGGCCAGACGCCCTATAAAGGCGCTGCGGGCCCAATTCTGCACCAGCTTGTCGGCGGCGTCAGGGCGTCCATGGGTTATGTCGGCGCAGCGACAATCGAAGAGCTGCAAAAGCGAGCGCGGTTCGTGAAAATCACCAATGCCGGGCTTCGCGAGTCTCACGTTCATGACGTTCAGATCACGCGCGAGGCGCCGAATTACCCAACACCGAGTTAGAGAATGGGGAATCTTGAATGGCGAACGGTGACGTTCAAACTCGCCAATCCCCGCTTGTGTACGGATGAGAGCTGCTAACGATACCTAATCCCTATTCACCATTCGCTATTCCCTGAACGCCATGTCGCCGCATCTTTCCCCGATCCTTCTTCTCATAGCTTCCAACGTCTTCATGACGTTTGCATGGTACGGGCATCTGAAGTTCAAATCGACGCCGTTGCTGATCGTTGTCGTCGCAAGCTGGGGCATCGCGTTCATTGAATATTGCCTTGCGGTGCCGGCTAACCGGATCGGCCACGCCGTCTATTCTGCGGCGCAACTGAAGACGATGCAGGAAGTGATCACGCTGTGCGTCTTTTCAATATTCTCTGTCGTTTATCTCAAGGAACAAATTGGGTGGAACCATCTCATCGGCTTTGCGCTGATAGCGGCCGGCGCCTGGTTCGTGTTCAAGGGATGACGCCGTGAGGGATTCCGGGCGCATCGCCGCCGCCATCGCAATATTGGAAGATTTCGAGCGGCGGCGCGTGCCGTTAAAGACCGCGATCGCCGACTGGGCGCGAAATGCGCGCTTTGCGGGATCAAAAGATCGCGCGTGGATATCGGGGCTCTGCCTCGACGTGCTGCGACGACGCCGGTCGCTCGCAGCGGCGATGGGCGATCAATGTCCGCGCGCTGCGGTGCTGGCGGCGCTGCGCGTCGTGTGGGGAATGAGCGCCAACGATATCGCAGCGCTCGCCGAAGAACAGCCGCACGGACCCGGCGCGCTTTCTGACGCGGAGCGGGCAAGTCTCCATTCGCTCTTCCCGGCGAAAGCCGGGATCTGCGCGTCGGAGAAACTGGATCCCGGCTTTCGCCAGGATGAACGGCGAGGTGAATCTGACCTAACAGTTGTCGCCGACTTTCCTGAATGGCTGGAGCCGTCAGTCGAGCGAGCGTTCGGCGCTGATGGAGCCGCCGAAATGGCCGCCTTCGCGGCGCGCGCTGATGTCGATCTGCGTCTCAACACGCTTCAGACTTCCCCTGAAAAAGCGCTCGACGCGCTTTCGACAGTCGGCGCCGTTCAGCATCCGTTCGTCAAGACGGCTGCGCGCATTGCAGCGCCCGATGCGATGGACCGGACGCCCGCTGTGACGATCATCCCCGCCTTCAACAAGGGCTGGGTCGAAGTGCAGGACCTCGGAAGCCAGATCGCGGCGCTTGCGGCGGGCGATATCAAGGGCGCGCAGGTTCTAGATCTTTGCGCAGGCGGCGGAGGCAAGACCTTGGCGCTCGCGGCGATGATGGCGAACAAGGGCCAGCTTTACGCCTATGACAATGACGCGCGCCGCCTGCAGCCGCTTTACGAACGTGTGCGCCGCGCGGATGTGTGCAATCTTCAGATTGTCAATCCGGCGACCGACAAGGCGGCGCTCGAAGCGCTCGCGACAAAAATGGACGTGGTGTTTGTCGACGCGCCGTGCACCGGATCCGGCACATGGCGGCGCCATCCTGACACCAAATGGCGGTTGACGCCCGAACAGCTTGGCCGCCGCATCGCTGAGCAGGACGGCGTTTTGAACGACGCCGCGCGATTTGCAAAACCGGGCGGCCGGATCGTTTATGTCACCTGTTCCTTTCTATTTGAGGAAAATGAGGATCGCCTTGACACATTCCTCGCAGCCCACGCAGATTTTGAGCGACTTCGTACGATCGATCAGATTGCTGCGACTGGCCTGATGACAAAGGATGGGCTCGCCGCGATTGAAAAGTGCGAAACTGCTGACGGCGCGTTGCGAATGACGCCGGCGCGGACCGGTTCAGACGGCTTTTTTGTTGGAACGCTTCGCCGCACCGCCTAATATCCATCCGGAAAGGCCGCAAAGATGAACGATGCAGCGCCTGCGAAGGTCGACCGGACCGGAGAGATCCCGGTACGCGACATCCATTTTGACCTCGCGGCGGCGCCCCTTCGTTGGCATGGATGCGGAAACGGCGTCACCCAGTTCTACGATGCGCTGTCGGCCTGCTTTCCGCTCGGCGAAGGCTTCTTCATAAGGTCGGTGAAACGCGGCGCCGCGTCGATCAATGAGGCGGGCGACGACGTCGGCGACAATGGCGGGCTCAAAGCTGCAGTTCGCGGGTTTGCAGGACAGGAATTCGTGCACTCGCGCGAACACCGCGCCTATAACAAACGGCTCTCCGATGCAGGATACGACATCGGCGCGATGGAGGCGGCGCAGGCAAAGACCATCGCCTGGATCGAAAATGACCTCGGCGGGGATGCGCCTCTCGGCGTCACCGCCTGTATGGAGCACATGACGAGCGTCCTTGCCGAACAGCTAACCCACGACGACGCATATCTCGAAAAGGCGCATCCTGTGATGCGCGACCTTTGGGTGTGGCATGCGATGGAAGAGGCTGAACACGGGGCGGTCGCCTTCGACGTTTTCGCGCGCAAACGGCGGGGCTATTTCTATCGCGTCTGGCTCATGATCCTCTCGACCTTGTTGCTGCTTCAGATTTTTTCCCGGAACTACGGGCTGATCGCGGCAAAGGATCGGGCGCCGGGCGCGACGCGCGAGATGCTCCGCTACCTCTTCTGGTCCCCTGGATTTTTGCGGCGATCGTTTGCGCCATATCTGCGGTGGTATCTTCCGGGCTTCCACCCGTTGAAGGGCAAGGCGCGGTCCCGGGCCGCCCGACACCGCGAACGGTTTGACCTTTTGGCGCGGAATATCGCCAAAGCTGAAAACGCCTCGCGAATCGGATGACGGGCAAAGGAAAGTCAGCTAAAGGCCCGCCATGACCCTTGACCCTCACGCCGCCCTTCATGAACGTGTACTGATTGTTGATTTCGGCAGTCAGGTGACGCAGCTGATCGCCCGGCGCCTGCGCGAAGCTGGCGTCTACTGCGAGATACATCCATTCAACCGCGCTGATGCGAAGTTTATCGCTGAATACGCGCCGAAAGCGATTATCCTTTCTGGCGGCCCCGCTAGCGTCAAAACGGCGGCGAGCCCGCGCGCCGACAAGGCGGTGTTCGAGACCGGCGTTCCCGTTCTCGGCATCTGTTACGGCGAGCAGACGATCTGCGCGCAACTAGGCGGCGACGTCGAACGATCGGATCATCGGGAGTTCGGCCGCGCGCATATCGAAGTGAAAACTGACAGCCCGCTATTCGAAGGCGTCTGGGAAAGAGGCGGAAAATATCAGGTGTGGATGAGCCATGGCGATCGCGTGAATGCGCTTCCGCCGGGCTTTGAGGCGATTGCAACATCGGAAGGCGCGCCGTTCGCTGCGATCCATGACCCAACGCGCAAAATCTACGCCGTGCAGTTTCATCCGGAAGTCGCGCACACGCCCGACGGCGCGCGGTTGTTGCGCAATTTCGTGCGTAATATCGCAGGGCTGACCGGCGACTGGTCGATGGCGTCGTTCCGTTCGGAAGCGATCCGCGAAATCAGGAAGCAGGTCGGCGCCTCGCGCGTCATCTGCGGCCTTTCGGGCGGCGTCGATTCATCGGTCGCAGCAGTCCTGGTCCACGAAGCGATCGGCGAGCAGCTGACCTGCGTCTTCGTCGACACGGGATTGATGCGCGCGGGCGAGGGCGCCGAAGTCGTGCGCCTCTTCCGCGACAGCTACAATATTCCGCTCATTCATGTGCAGGCGGAAGAGCTCTTCCTCGGCAAGCTCGCGGGCGTCGACGATCCGGAAAAAAAGCGCAAGATCATCGGCGCAACCTTCATCGATGTCTTCGAGGCGGAAGCAAAGAAAATCGATGGCGCAAAATTCCTCGCGCAAGGTACGCTCTATCCCGACGTGATCGAGAGCGTCTCCTTCGACGGCGGGCCGTCAGTCACCATCAAGTCGCACCACAATGTCGGCGGCTTGCCCGCCAGAATGAATCTGAAGCTCGTCGAACCGCTGCGCGAATTGTTCAAGGATGAAGTGCGCGCGCTGGGGCGCGAACTTGGTCTCCCGGATCATTTCGTTTCTCGTCATCCGTTCCCGGGGCCGGGTCTTGCGATCCGCATTCCGGGCGAAGTGACAAAAGAAAAGGCGGACATCCTGCGCAAGGCGGATGCGATCTATCTCGATGAGATTAGGAAAGCGGGCCTTTACGACGAAATTTGGCAGGCGTTCGCCGTGCTGCTCCCGGTGCGGACGGTCGGCGTCATGGGCGATGAACGCACATACGATCACGTGCTGGCGCTAAGGGCCGTCACCTCGACCGACGGCATGACGGCGGATTATTATCCATTCACCCACGAATTCCTCGGCCGCGCGGCGACGCGCATCATCAATGAATGCCGCGGCGTAAACCGCGTCGTTTATGACGTGACGTCGAAACCCCCAGGCACAATCGAATGGGAATAATTTTTGCCCATCCGAGAGTATCCGAAACTACGCCAGAATACGACGTAACCACCTGAAAAACAAAAATATTCCAGCCAAGACCTATCAAGATCTATCGGTGGGCATCAAACGCGTCTGTCGTGCCTG
>JBGSLM010000191.1:0-2761 GCA_041740755.1 Parvularculaceae bacterium
GGGGGCGGCTCGCGCTATCGCGAGGCGTTGGCGCGCGCGCTGATCCAACGCGTCGCGGCCGGCGGCGGCGAAGCCGAGGCTATGGCTGCGGACGAACTCTTTGACATCTGTACACGGATGTACAGCGGCGAAATCATGCCGGATACGAGCATCATAGCATCCGCGTCGCTTGTGCTTTCCGCCCACGCGCGCAAGCGCGGAGACTTTGACCGTTCGAGAGCGACGGTCGATGCGGCGATCAGGGCGCTTGAACCGCTGAACGGAAAGATCGACATCAAGGCGAAAATCGCCTTGGCGGGGCTTTATCTCGAAAAACTCGATCTCGAAAAGGCGGCGGCGATCATCGCTGAAATCGACAAGATAGGCGTGAAAATCCCTGAATTTCTTGCACATCGCCGCCGCCTTATCGCGCTTTCCAGCAACTGAAGGCCGCAAGAGCGGTTGAGAATTCAATTATTGCGGCAAGACCGAATACGCCTAGACTTCGCCGGCCACCAATATAGGAGTTCTCCGTGAACAATACTGGTATGGCGGCCCTTGTTTCATTGCCGCTTTTGTTGGCGGGCTGCGAGCATTATGAAACCGCGAAAGCCGCAAGGCCTGAAATCACCGTCGACGCCTCGGTAACGATCGCCGAAAACGGCGCGGGCGGCTATTCCTTTGCTTATGACTCGCCCTTTTCCGATGAAGAGGGAAACTTCGATTTCTCCAAAGGCGAGGCGTTCGATCACACCGTCGTCGTAACATTTTCAATCGCGGACGGATCGGCGATGGGCGTCAAATTCAAACAGGACGCCCGCGAGGCGATTTGGATCGGCGAGCAGCGCATTGTCGGACCAGCGGCCAGCCCGAAAGGCCCGTATGAGGGATCGCAGTTCTACGATTTCAGCGTATCGGATGACGGGCTCCGGCTAGCTGTCACAGACCGAAACAATGACGCCGTCTTGTATCGCTACGCGCTCCGCTTCGATCGCGGAAGCGAGACGGTCGTTGACGATCCCGACTGGGGCAATGGCGGCTGCCAGACCAATTGCTGATCGGCGCCTGAAGTCCTCCTCCGCAGGTCGCAAAAGCCAAAACCCCCGCTTACGCGGGGGTTTTCTGTCGCCTCCGGCAATCTGGCGCGTTCGACTGCTAACCCGCAGAATCGCGCTTTATGAACGTCACCGCGAATAGCGGCTCGCCGTCGAACAAATCCTTCGGCGCGGCCATGCCTTCGATCATCTTGAAGGTTCGGGGCGTGATTGACCCCTCCATACGATAGCCTTTCTCGGCCATCTTGCCGCGATGAAATTCGAGCGCTGCGGCAGTGAATTCGCGAGCGAGGATTGTGATGCGGTCAGAGTCTTGAGACATGGGTCTTGCTTTCCGATGCCAGCCGGTCCGGCTTTATCTATTGTGCGCCGCAGTATTAGCGCGCCCGCGCGAAATGTCCAATTCCACAAGCGCTATTCGGAAATCAGTCACGCGTCAGCGCCGGCGGCGGACTTCCGCTTTTCCCGCATGCGGTCGAAATTCGCCCAGACGCCGTCGTCGCCGTGCCATTCGCCGCGCGTTGCGCCCTTTGAGTATTCGGTCGCGCGCGCTTCGAAAAAGTTCGCGTGTTCAACGCCGTTCAGGATCTCCGTGAGCCAGGGAAGCGGGTGCTTTTCAACGCCGTAGATTTTCGGCAGGTCCAGCTGGTCGAGGCGCCAGTCGGCGATATAGCGGATATATTGCTTGATGTCGGCGGCGGTCATGCCCTCGACCGGGCCCATTTCGAATGCAAGATCAATGAACTTGTCTTCAAGACCGACAACCGTTCTGCAGCATTCGATGATATCGTCGGCGACAGCCTTGGTGACGCAACCGGTTTCACGCGCAAAGGCGTGATACATCTTGATCATTCCTTCGCAATGAAGGCTCTCGTCGCGAATTGACCAGGTGATGATCTGCCCCATGCCCTTCATCTTGTTGAAGCGCGGAAAGTTCATCAGCATTGCGAATGAAGCAAAAAGCTGCAGCCCCTCGGTGAAGGCGCCGAACATCGCGAGCGTGCGCGCGATATCCTCGTTCGTATCGACGCCGAATTTTTGCATGAAATCATGCTTGTCCCGCATCGCCTTGTAGTCGAGGAAAGCCGTGAATTCCGACTCCGGCATGCCGATCGTCTCAAGCAGCAACGCGTACGCGGCGATATGCACCGTCTCCATATTAGAGAAGGCGGAGAGCATCATCTTCACTTCTGTCGGTTTGAAGACGCGCCCGTACCGCTCCATGTAATTGTCGTTCACTTCGACGTCTGACTGCGTGAAGAAGCGGAAAATCTGCGTCAGCAGATTGCGTTCAGCGTCGGAGAGCTTGTTCGCCCAGTCCTTGCAGTCTTCGCCGAGCGGCACTTCTTCGGGCATCCAGTGGATCTGCTGCTGGCGCTTCCAGAAATCATAGGCCCAAGGATAGCGGAACGGCTTGTACGCGTAAGACGGCGTCAGCAGACCGCTTGCGGGGTTGGCGTCATGGGGGGCGGCGGAAGCGTCAGCCATAAGAACTCCTGCTCGGTCGGGCGTCGGACTGAATGTGACCTCATAGGATGGACCGGTTTGGCGGCGGCGCCAACAACCCGGCGCGTCCAATTCTTCCACAACGGCGCGGCCGCGTCGCCGGCGCGGCGGACTTGATGCCGCGGCGGAAGCCTCGCATAAGCTTGGGCGCATGCTTTCGCGATCGGAACAGATAAAATCGTTATTGACGCGCCGTCGCGCGGTGCTTGCGGGCGGCGGCG
>JBGSLM010000192.1:0-22712 GCA_041740755.1 Parvularculaceae bacterium
ATGACAACTCGACTTCGATCAGCCGCAGCAGGTTCAATATGTCCTCGTCCGAAAACCGTTTCCTCGCCATCCCAGTTCCCCAACCGCTTCGTAGAAAAATCCCAGATAAGCGGCCCAGTTATACGGGGGCAAGACAATCGCGGCCTTGCAATGGTCAGCATTCAATACGGTTCCGATGCCGACAATTGCGCCGTCCACAGCCGCTACTTCGCGCGCGATGTCCAGCGCGCGAGGCGTGCGCATGGTCACTTCAACGATCGGAAGACCGCCTTCGACGAGCGCGGCTGCAAGGGGACGGGCAGAGGCAATGTCGCCGACGACGAGCACGGGAATGATTCGTTGAGCGGCGATCTTCTCGAAAATGTCGGTCACTGGATTGTTCCGTTGGAAATCATCTTGTGCGCTGGAAAGCATAGTGGAAATGCGACGCAGCGAATAGAGTGCGATGACTATTTTGATCTTGTTTGCGAAGGCGCCGGCGCATGACGGTTTTTGTTTTTGGCGAAGGAATGCTTGAGCTTTCGGACATTGACGCCGGGCGGGCTCGCCTCAGCTATGGCGGCGATACGCTGAATACCGCCATCTATCTCGCACGTTCCGGCGAAAGCGTTGAATATGTCAGCGCCCTCGGCGGCGACCCGTTCAGCGAAAGCTTGCGGCGATCATGGATCGATGAGGGATTGTCGCTGAACTATTGTCTGAAAATCCCGGGGCGGACTGTCGGCCTTTATGCGGTGCGAACCGACGATAGGGGAGAGAGAAGCTTCACCTATTGGCGCAGCGAAAGCGCGGCGCGCAGTTTTTTTGAAGCGCCTGACGCCGCAGACGCCATTGAAGCGATGAAGGCGTGCGACGTCCTTTATCTTTCAGGTATCACGCTCTCGCTTTTCAGCGAGAGCCACCGGCGCATGATCGCGGAGATCGCAGGGGCGATCCGCGCGCGGGGAGGCGATGTCGCATTCGACACCAATTACCGTGCGCGCGGCTGGCGAGACGCCGATACCGCGAAAAAGGCGATTCTCGAATTTTCGCGCCACGTTTCGATAGCTCTTCCGTCGCGCGAAGAAGAGGCGGCGCTTTTCGGTCCGGCGACGGGGGAGGACTGCGCAAAGAAATGGCGCGACGCCGGGGCGAGAATTGTCATCGTCAAGGATGGTCCGAACGGATGTTATGTCGATTCCGACGATTTCACAGGATGGGTCAAAACGACGAGCCTTGGAAATCCGCGCGACACGACTGGCGCCGGCGACAGTTTCAATGCCGGATTTCTGGCGGCGCTACGTGCGGGCCAGTCGATTGATGACGCCTGCCGCAGCGGCCATCGTCTAGCCGGCCGCGTCATCCGCCATCCGGGAGCGATCATCCCGCGCGACGCTGTTGACTGATCAGTCTGCTTGATGCTCAACGATCCGCGAGACCGTACGGCGCCGCAGTCCGGCGGAAGTCGTCAGCCAGCAATTGGCGCCCGATCGGAGGTTCAGCCCGCGCGATGCAATCGACGCGGTGACATAACCTGCAACTGACGCCGATTGGCGTCGGCGCTTCTTCGGCGAGATTTCGTCCTTGCGTGTAAACAAGTCTGTGCGCATGTTTTGAGGCGCAGCCGAGCGCGATCGCCCTTTCGATACGCGGCGCGTCATGGGCGCCGCCTCCTGCGGTCACTGTACGGACGATCGAAAAGAATCGCTCGCCGTCCGGCAATTCCACCCATTGGGTCAAAATCTGACGCGGCGAACAAAACGCCTGATGCAGCGACCACAGGGGGCAAGATCCCCCATGGCGCGCGAAGGGAAATCCTGCGCCGTCGAGCCGTTTCGAGACATTGCCTGCGGCGTCGACCCTGATGAAGAAGAACGGAACGCCCTCCATGCCGGGCTTTTGCAGCGTGGTGAGGCGATGCGCGACCTGTTCAAAGCTCGCGCCGAAGAGCCGGGAGAGCGCTTCGACATCATAGCGCCGTGCTTCAGCGGCTTTGACGAAGGCGCGATAGGGCATCATCAGCGCGCCAGCCGCGTAATTGGCGAGCGCGCGCCGAGCGAGACGTTCGGTGTTTACGCCGTCAAATCGCGTTCCCGAAAGCGCGCCTTCAATCGCGGCATGGAGGTCGAGATAGGCGATCTGAAGCGCGAGCTGAAAAGCGGCGCTCGCCTTGTCGAGCCTTTCATCGAGCACGATCTCGCCGCGATGTTGATCGAACCGGCGCGTTGAGCCGGTCATGACGTCCGAGGGCAGACGGCGCACTTTCACGCGCCGTTCCGCGAGATACTCCGTAAATCCGCCTGCCGCCGCGATTTTGCCGGCGAGCGCTTCAGCCTCATCATCAAGCGATGGGAAAGAATTGTGTCGCGCCGCCAGGAAACGGCGGATTTCAGCGACTGGATCGGCCGCAATGGCGCTCCCTCCGCTTTGGTCCGCGAGCGCCATCTGCCCTTCCTGATAGGCGGTATAGAGACGAAGGAGCGCTTCGGCTGTGCCAGGAAAGGAATTGCTGAAATCCTCGATCTCGGTAGGAACAAGATCGAGGTCGGAAAACATCGGATCCCGCAACGCCGTAGCAAGGCGAGCCGCGAATTCGTCGCTGCGCTCGCTGGCCAGCGCCGCGATATCGAGCCGGTAAATCTGGGCGAGCTTCAACAGGAGATCGGCCGTCAGCGGGCGCTGATTGCCCTCAAGGAGGGCGATGTAGGATGGCGAAATTCCAAGGTCTGCGGCCATGACTGATTGGGTCAGCCCCAGATCGCGCCTCAGCCGCCGCAGACGCGGCCCCATGAAAGCGGTTCGTTCTTTAGCCATTTTCACCCCGGAACCGGTTGAAGGTATTGAATCTTACGAAGTTACAGCATTTTTCTGTAAAGATTGACAATGGCACTATTTCGCAGGTGCAAAAACCCTGGCCCGGTTCTAGCAGGGCTCAAAGAGGCGCACCGGACAGGGCGCGCCCGGAAAAACGGAACCAAATCCATGGCTTATCAGGACGACATCAAATCGACAGGCCGGCTCATCAAGGGCCAGAACGGAAGCTGGAACGGAATCGACGCCGAGTCTGTCGCGCGCATGCGCGCCCAGAACCGCTTCAGGACCGGGCTCGATATCGCAAAATATTGTGCGAAGATCATGCGCGAGGATATGGCCGCCTATGATGCGGATCCGTCGAAGTACACTCAATCGCTTGGGTGCTGGCACGGCTTCATCGGCCAGCAGAAGATGATCTCCATCAAGAAGCATTTTGGCGATACGAAGCGGCGGTATCTCTATCTTTCCGGCTGGATGATCGCCGCGTTGCGTTCCGATTTCGGTCCGCTGCCCGATCAATCCATGCATGAGAAAACATCGGTGCCGGCGCTGATCGAGGAGCTATACACCTTTCTTCGTCAGGCGGATGCGCGCGAGCTTGGCATGATGTTTCGCGACATCGATGCGGCGCGCGCCGCTGGCGATACAGCGAAGGAAAAGAAACTCCTCGACGCCGTCGACAATTTCCAGACCCATGTCGTGCCGATCATCGCCGACATTGACGCCGGATTTGGCAATGCCGAAGCGACGTATCTCCTCGCAAGGAAAATGATTGAAGCAGGCGCCTGCGCGCTTCAGATCGAAAACCAGGTCTCTGACGAAAAGCAATGCGGACACCAGGACGGAAAAGTCACCGTTCCGCATGAGGACTTCCTCGCCAAGATCCGCGCTTGTCGCTACGCCTTCCTGGAACTTGGCGTTGAAGACGGGATCATTGTCGCGCGCACGGATTCGCTCGGCGCCGGGTTGACGAAGCAGATCGCTTATAGCGAAACCCCCGGCGATATCGGCGACCAATACAACTCGTTCCTCGATTGCGAGGAGATCACGCCGGATCGCAGCGTCAATGGCGACGTTTTGATCAATAGGGGCGGCAAGCTGATGCGTCCAAAGCGGCTTCGCAGCAACCTTTACCAATTCCGCTCAGGCACTGGCGAAGACCGCTGCGTCCTCGACTGCATCACCTCGCTGCAGCACGGCGCAGATCTCCTTTGGATCGAAACCGAAAAACCCCACGTCGCCCAGATTGCAGGCATGGTCGATCGCATTCGCGCCGTCATCCCTAACGCGAAACTCGTCTATAATAATTCGCCGTCTTTCAACTGGACACTCAATTTCCGCCAGCAGATATACGATGCGTGGGCGAAAGAAGGAAAAGACATGGCGGCTTACGATCGCGCAAAGTTGATGAGTGTCGACTATGACACAACGCCGCTTGCGATCGAGGCTGACCGCCGCATTCAGACCTTTCAGGCGGACGGCGCAAGACGCGCCGGCATCTTCCACCACCTCATCACGCTGCCGACTTATCACACTGCGGCGCTATCGACCGATAATCTCGCCAAGCGCTATTTCGGCGAGGAGGCGATGCTCGGTTATGTCAAGAATGTTCAGCGCGAGGAAATTCGTCAGGGCATCGCCTGCGTCAAGCACCAGAACATGTCAGGTTCCGACATCGGCGACGATCACAAGGAATACTTTGCCGGCGAGGCTGCGCTGAAAGCGGCAGGCAAAGACAATACGATGCACCAATTCGGCTAAATGATCGGCGGCTATTAATTGCCTGTCTGCAAAGCGGCGCGATTTTTTAAAATTGCGCCGCTTTCAGCGTTGCTGGTCGCGCGCGCTGTCTGCGTCCAATTCTTTCAACTTTCGCGAGAGCGACCTGCCTCGCAACCAGATTGCAACGGCGAGCGCGATCAGAACGACTGCCGATATAATGTAGGCTGGCCAAACATAGCCGCCATAG
Source organism: Parvularculaceae bacterium (assembly GCA_041740755.1). Classification (GTDB taxonomy): domain Bacteria; phylum Pseudomonadota; class Alphaproteobacteria; order Caulobacterales; family Parvularculaceae; genus Amphiplicatus. The sequence continues at coordinate 4,763 of JBGSLM010000192.1, forward strand.
CCGCCCATTGTGAGAAAGTCCCGCATCGCGCCTCCAGCGCAGTCCACTTCGATCCTATGGCCTGCAACATTAGGGGCCTTAGCACGATGCGGCCTGCCCATTCGAGGCTGGCGCGCGGCTTCCATTGTCAGTGCGACCTCATGTCCCTGCGCCATGTGCGAGGCAGCGCCTCGCCGGCCGCACTTTCAAGGAATTAAGAGGTGGAATTCTCGCATCGGCGCGAGGTAAAACGTCGCCGGTTCAAAGTATTTTTGAGAGTGTTTGCACAATGATCGCCGAATTCGGCCAATTCGCCCTAATCCTGGCGATGTTAGCCGCGCTCCTTCAGGGGACGTTCCCCTTTGCGGGCGTCGCGCGCGGTGATTTCGCTTTGGCCTCGATTGGCAGGTCAGCCGCGCTGGCGCAGGCGACCCTCGTTGCCTTGGCTTTTGCATGCCTCACCATCGCGCACGCAACGTCAGATTTTTCTGTACTTAACGTGGTCCAGAATTCTCACACCGCCAAACCCTTCATCTACAAATTGAGCGGGGTCTGGGGGAACCATGAAGGGTCGATGCTTCTTTGGATCCTGATCCTCGCCGTTTACGGAGCAGCCGTCGCCATCAACGCGCGCGATGATGCGCCTGCGTTAACTGCGCAGGTGCTAGGCGTTCAAGGACTGGTCGCGTTCGCCTTTATCGCGTTCATCCTCTTTACGTCCAATCCGTTCGAGCGAATTTTCCCTGCGCCTGCCGACGGCGCTGATCTCAATCCGTTGCTTCAGGATCCAGGTCTCGCGATCCATCCGCCGTTTCTCTACCTCGGCTATGTCGGATTCTCGGTCACGTTCGCCTATGCGATCGCAGGGTTGCTTCAAAAGCGCGTCGATGCTGATTGGGCGCAGGCGGTGCGCCCATGGGCATTGGCGGCATGGGTGTTCCTGACGATCGGGATCGCGCTCGGTTCATGGTGGGCATATTACGAACTTGGCTGGGGCGGGTTCTGGGCGTGGGATCCGGTTGAAAACGCGTCGTTCATGCCGTGGCTTGCAGGGACGGCGTTCCTGCATTCAGTGCGCGTCGTTGAGAAGCGCGATGCGTTGAAGGTATGGACTGTGCTGCTGGCGATCCTTGCGTTCTCGCTCAGTCTTATTGGAACTTTCCTCGTTCGCTCCGGCATACTGACATCAGTCCACGCATTCGCGGTAGATCCGGCGCGCGGCGTATTCATTCTTGCAATCCTCGGCGTAGTGATCGGCGGATCGCTGACGCTGTTTGCGCTGCGCGGCGCGTTCCTGACGACGCAATCGACATTTCAGCCCGTGAGCCGTGAGGGCGCAATTCTGCTCAACAACGTTTTTCTTGTCACAGCGTGCGCGACGGTCTTCATCGGAACATTTTATCCGTTGTTCGTCGACATCGTCAGCAGCGAGCGACTTTCGGTTGGCGCGCCGTTCTTCAACGCGACGTTCCTGCCGTTGATGGCCGCGCTTTTATTTGTTCTAGCGCCGGGCGCTGCGCTGGCGTGGAAAAAGGGCGATATCAAGAGCGGCCTCGCTCAGTTATTCCCGGCTATGGCCGCCGGCGTCGCTGGCGCTGTCATCGCGCTTTGGCTCACATGGCCCAAACCAGTCGCCGCCGCCTTGGGCGCCGGGCTGGCTGTGTGGGCGATCGCCGGCACAGTGACGGATATTGCCCGTCGCACTAAGGTGTTCTCAGTTCCTGTTCGCGATTCGCTCACACGACTCGGCGGACTGCCCCGCTCTTATGTCGGGATGTCGCTTGCGCATTTTGGACTTGCGATCGTCGCGCTTGGCGTACTCGGCGCCGGCGTATGGCGAACCGAGACGGTGCGCCTGATGCAGATCGGCGACGTGGTCGCGGTCGGCGCTTATGAAGCAAGGCTCACTGAGGTCGTTCATTCCGAAGGGCCGAATTACGTGACCGAAGTTGCGCAGTTTGAAATTCTCAAAGGCGGGCGGCAGGTGCGCGAGATGTCTGCGGAGCGACGATTTTACCCGGTGCGGGGCATGCAGACGACTGAAGCGGCAATTTGGACAACGCTTGCCGGCGACGTTTATCTGACACTTGGCGAGGAGTCTCAGGTCGGCGGCTGGGCTGTCCGGGCGTTTTTCAATCCGCTTGTAATCTGGATGTGGATCGGATCTGGAATCATTGCTCTTGGCGGCGTTGTCGCTGCGGGCGAACGGGCTTTCGCCCCGCGTGGGCGACGCATATCGACGGCATCGACAACTGCCGGAGCAACGGTGTGAAAAGGATACTTCTTGCGCTGCCGCTTGCCGCGTTCGTTGTTCTCAGCGCTTATTTTGCAATCGGCCTTCAGCGCGATCCATCGAAGATACCTTCTGTTCTGATAGACAAGCCGCTTCCTCAATTCGACCTTCCGGCGATTGAAGGATTTGAAAAAGGCTTTTCGTCCGGCGACCTGAAAGGCCGCGTCGCATTGATCAACGTGTTTGGGTCATGGTGCGCTAGCTGCGTAATTGAGCATCCGGTTCTGATGGAGATCGCAGCCAGCGGCGACGTCCTCATCGCCGGGCTCGACTGGAAAGATGAAAAAGGCGCAGGCAGCCACTGGCTTCAGAAATATGGGAATCCGTACAGCCTTATCGGCGATGATGCGGATGGCAGGACCGCAATTGATCTTGGCGTGACCGGCGCGCCTGAGACGTTCATCGTCGATAAGAACGGCCGCATTCGCTACAAACAAGTCGGGCCGATCGACAGGCGCATCTGGCGCGAGGAGTTAAGACCACTCGTCGAAAAGCTCGAACGCGATGGAGCCGATGGTGACTAAATCGCTTCTTGCGGCTACGCTCTGCTCGCTTGCGCTCTTTGCGCCTGCGCTGGCCGTCGAGCCTGATGAAATGCTCCCAGATCCAGTCATGGAAGCCCGCGCGCGGGAGATCAGCGTCAACGTTCGCTGCGTCGTCTGCCAGAGTCAGAATATTGACGATTCGAATGCGCCACTTGCCAAGGATATGCGCCTCATTGTGCGCGAAAGGCTTATCGCAGGCGATAGCGACGAGGAAATTTACAGGTTTCTTGTCGCGCGTTATGGCGATTATGTGCTTTTAAAGCCGCGTATTCAGGCGAATACGCTCATTCTGTGGGCGGCGCCGATGATCATTTTCAGCGCAGCGCTGCTTGCTGCGGGAGCCTACCTTGCGGGAATGCGAAGAGTGAAAGTCGTCACGCCTTCGCCGCGATCTAACGCCGTTTCTGGCGACGGCGGGAGCGCGCCGTAACGTGCTCGTGTTTCTCATCACAACTCTTGCTTTCGCAATCGCGGTCATGGCTTTTGTCGCGCGACCGCTGATGCGGGCGCATATTGCAGGCCGGGCAGGCGCCCAAAATTCTGAGATGAAATTGCAGTCGCGTCTAGACACGATCGAGACTGATCGGGCATTTGACCTGATCGACGCGGAACGCGCAATCGAGGCGGTCGCAGAAGCGCGCACGACCGCGCGCGAATCTCAGGCTGCGGATAATTTAGGAAATGTTTCGCGCGTCGGGCGGTCTGCGGCGGCGCTATGCCTCGGCGCTGCGCCGCTGGCTGCGGTGTTTCTCTACTTCAACATTGGCGCGCCCCAGGCCTTCGACCAGAAAACTGCCAAAGAGCCGTCTGCGGTCGCGAATACCGAAGGAATGGACGCCGACCAGGCTGCTGCGATTGCAGCGATGCCCGACGAAGATCGGCGCGCAATGATTGAGTCAATGGTCGAAAGCCTCGCCGAAAGGCTTAAACAGGAGCCAGGCGATGCGGACGGGTGGCGCATGCTCGCGCGATCTTACGCCGTTCTAGGTCGTTCTGCAGAAAGTGCGTCAGCGTGGCGGGAACTGCTCAAGATTGACGGCGGCGGCGTCGAGGATTGGCGCCAATACGCCTATGCTCTGGCGGATGACCGGGAGGCTGGCGATACGTCGGTAAGCGTCGAAATGGAAACCGCGTTCACCAGACTTCGCGCATTCGATGCAGACGACCCGCTCGCGCTATTCGTGCTTGGTCACGCAGCATTCAATCGCGGCGATATAGCCGGAGCAAAAGCGATGTGGTCGCGGTTGCGGGAAATTCTGCCGGGCGACACGCCGGTCTCGCCGACGCTCGACCGCCTTTTGGAACAGGTTCAGTGAATTAGGCCATTCAATCGCTTTTTGATGTCTCGTTCCAGTAACCCTGTTCCTTCAACGCGTCCGCGACCTCTTTCGGCATATAATTTTCGTCATGCTTGGCCAGTACATTGTCTGCCTTCAGCACCGAGCCGCCATCGACAAAACTTCCTTGCACGATGACGCCCTGACCTTCGCGAAAGAGATCGGGAAGAAGTCCCGCATAGGTCACTTTGATGCTGTTCCCGCCATCGGTGACGCTGAACGAAACAAGGGCTTCATTCTCAGAACCTCCCTTGGGGCTGAGATATTCGATGCTTCCCGTTTCAACCAGGCCGCCAAGCCGTATGGCTTTCGAGGGCGTCGACGCGAGCGCTGCAATTTCACTCGGCATGTAGAAGTAGGTGATCGAACTCTTGAGCGCGCTTAACGTCAACCCGACTGCTGCAGCCGCGAAAGCGAATGCGCCAAGAGCTAGATAAATTCGCCTGGTCTTCTTGGTCAATTTTCCACCAATATTGAAGCTGCCTGCGCATCGACGGCCTGCATCCTGGCGCATCGGCGCGCCATCAGCTCGTTACGCATGGACTGGATGAGTGCTGTCGCAAAAAAGAACATGTAGGCTCCGGCCATCAGGAACAGTGCGGGAAGCATCGACGCGTCGATCGTTGGTCCGCCCGCGCGGAACACGCTTGCTGGCTGGTGAAGGGAATTCCACCAGTCAACCGAGAATTTGATCACTGGGATGTTCACGAAGCCGACAATGGCGAGTATTGCTGCGAGCCGCGCAGCGCGCGTCTTGTCCGAAAAAGCGCGCCAAAGCGAGATGTATCCGAGATAGAGAAAGAAAAGAATGAGGACCGAAGTAAGCCGCGCGTCCCACGCCCACCACGCACCCCACATCGGCTTTCCCCACAAAGAACCTGTGACAAGCGCCAGGAAAGTAAAGCCGGCGCCGATTGGCGCTGCTTCCTTGGCGGCGACATCGGCAAGCGGGTGCTTCCAGATGAATCCGACGGCTGATGCGCCGGCGACAACCGTATAACAAAATAGCGCCATCCATGCGGCCGGAACGTGGACGTACATGATCCGCACGGAATCGCCCTGCTGATAATCCGCAGGCGAATTGAAGAGCGCGTAATAAAGGCCGAGTGCGGACAGGACAAATGTGATCCCGGCGAGCCACGGCAGCGCCGGGCGCGCTATGCGCTCAAATCGCACCGGATTGGCGAGTTCGTAAAGGCCGGGCATTGCTGTTCCTCAGTCGAGGTTGGAGCGTAAAGCGACGGCGCTTGCAAGTGGCGCAGTCACCGCGGCAAACAATGTCGCAGCGCCAAGTAGTTTCAAATTCGCGGCAAATTGCGGGTCGCCCGCCGCGCCGGCCGAAGCTGCGCCCGCTCCAAAAATCAGGATTGGGATATAGAGCGGGCTTACGATGATTGAAATCAGCAGACTGGCGCGCGGCAATGACACGGTGAGCGCTGCGGCGAAGGAGCCAATGAGCGAAAGACCAGGCGTTCCGATGAGCAGCGACATCAACAACGGAAAATAGGCGTCGGCGGTCAGGTTGAGGAGGATCGCCAACAAAGGCGTCGCAAGAATGAGCGGCAATCCGGTCGACAGCCAATGCGCCGCAGCCTTTGCGGCGGCGGTCAGCGCCAGTTCCTCGCTTGTCGCTGCGATCACATCAAGCGATCCGTCCTCCCGGTCGGCGCGATAGATCTGATCGAGCGAGATGAGCGTTGCGAGGAGCGCGCCGGTCCAAAGGACAGGGCCAGCAATTTCGGTAATGAGCGCAATATCAGGGCCGACCGCGAGCGTGAACAGGACGCAGACAATTGAAAAAAAGCCGACCGCCTGGAATGATCCGCCGCCGGCGCGGAACGCAAGTTGAAGATCGCGCAGGATGATTGCGGATAACGCGCTCATGCCGCGCTCCCGGTTTTCAGCTCGATATTGCGTGCGCCGCTTAGGCTAAATGCATCGTGCGTCGCGATTATGGCGATGCCGCCAACAGCGCAGTGGCGCTCTGCGAGGGACGTAAAAATCGCCGCCGATGCGACGTCGAGCGAAGCGGTCGGCTCGTCAACCAGCCAGATCGGCTTGCGCGCGAGGAGAAGCCGCGCGAGGCCGAGGCGGCGACCAAGTCCGGTCGATAGCGTTCCAGCGCTTTGCCGCGCATAGTCGTCGAGGCGAAACGCGGCGCGCGCGTTCGAAACCAAATCTCCCGGCGCATTGTAGAGCGCCGCCCAGAAACGAAGGTTTTCGTCGACCGAGAGCGCAGCCTTCACGGCGTTCAGCGGGCCGCAATAGATCGTTGCCCGAAAAGGATCATCGACCGCGCTTCCGTCTTGCCGCTCAATACCGATACTGCCGGAATCAATGCGCAGCAGACCCGCGAAGGCGCGAAGAAGGGTGGTCTTTCCTGCGCCGTTTGGACCGCGCAGGATCGCCGTCTCCCCCGGCTCAAGCGTAAGACTGATGCCGTTGATAATGCGTGCGCCCCCGCGCGATATGCTCAAGCCTTTCGCGCTAAGTCGGCAATCATGTGCGCTGATGACGGAGGCGGAATCAGTCTCGTTCATATGCCGAGTATAGGAGAGGGAAGGGCGCGCTCAAGACGTTGCCTGTTAAAGGCGCTTATTGCCAGCGTTTCGATGTTTTTTGCGCGATTTCATCGACCGCCTGCGTTGCCGCGCCCAAATAGCCGGTGATCGAATCTGCAACGAACGGATTTGACTGTCGCTCGCGGCCAAAGGTCGATATCGGTCCATGCCCTGGAACAAACCGGATGTCGTCGCCAAGCGGCCAGAGTTTCTCCGTAATCGAACGAATAAGCGTCGCGTGGTCGCCGCGCGGAAAATCTGTCCGGCCGATCGAGCCGGCGAAAATGACGTCGCCGACAAAGGCGAGCTTTGCCTCGCGGTTGACGATCACGATGTGGCCGGGCGTGTGACCGGGCGTATAGAAGACATCGAACTTCACGCCGTCTAGTTCAAGCGTATCGCCATCTTCAAGCCACCTGTCAGGAGTGCAATCCTCTCCATCCTCGATGCCGAATTTGCGCCACGACTCGCGGATTTGTTGCAGCCAGAAAACTTCTTCCCTTTGCGGACCTTCGATCGGCGCGCCTGTGCGCCTCTTGATTTCCTCCGCCGCGCCAGCGTGATCGAGATGGCCATGGGTCAGCCAGATTTTTTCGATTTTTGCGTCCATCTTCGCGGCGGCCGCCATGATCTTGTCCGCCTCGCCGCCAGGATCGACGACGGCGGCCTTGCCGCTCGCCGCCCGAATGATCGAGCAATTTTGCTGGAACGGCGTGACGGGCACGATCTGGACGGTGAAAGGCGGCGTTTCAGTCATGAACCCTCGTTAAGGGAGACGGGCGCTGCGCGCAATCTCAGCTGTAAAGGTTCAGCGCCGCCCCAATCGCGGGACAGGCTTTACCAACGCTCTCAAGCCAACCAATACCGCGCGCGATTTCCGCGCGATGGACGGTTCGGTACTCGCCAAGCAGCGTGCGCCGATCCTCCGGCGAAAAGTTGAAGGACGCATCTTTTGAATAGGTTCGCATAAGCGGTCCTGAGATCGCTGACCGGATATTTTCGGCAGCGACGGGCGCCGACAAATGCGCGAGAAGTCCGGGCAGTTTTTCCTCCGGTTGCTGCAGAAAGCTGTCGAATTCGACCGCCAGAATTCGCAGCGGAGTAACATTTGCCGCCGCCGCTGCCGCAGAAGCGGTCTCGGTCGCCCAACTCATCGCGACGAGTTCTCCAGGCGCCAGGCTGGCGACATCGCCGAGATGGGCGCCCGCAAGACGCCGCAGACGTTTCATGCGAAGCGCCGCATTTAACTTCAGATCGATCAAATTGTTCGCGCCGCCAAGCATCGTCGACAGATAAGTGTCAGGCTTCGAGTAGCAAAAAATGGAGGGCGTCGAGGACCTGCCAATAAGATCGCCGCACCAGCTCGTCGCTTTGATAACGGTCTTTGCGCCTTTTGACGCAGTGCGGAGATACAGATCTAAACGGTCACGGAGCGTCGCTTCCGTCCAAAGCGACAATCCATCGGGGATTTCAGAGGCGATGGACGCAATTTGGCGGATAGCGAGCGGCTCGCGCAGCGACCTTGCGCCCGATGATTCCTCAATCAGGCGGGATATCAGCGTCGAACCGCAATGACCGACGTGAAAGATGAAATTGACGTCGGCAGGCGGGGTCCGGCGCGCGGAAGCCTCGATTTCGGTCCAGGACGCCCAGCCGCCTTCGATCCCTTGTCCGAGTATGCGTTCGTCGAGAAAACTCGCCTTGCGCAATTGATCCGTAGAAAGACGGATAATGAGCGCGCGATCGCCCGCCGCGTCGAACTGGTGGATGAAGAGATCAGGCGAAGTCGCAAGGCCGTCGATCAGAGGATGCATCGCGGGCGATCGCCTCCCTGTTACACGCCTATGTTATTTCGCTCGCTCGACATATTCCTGATCGGCGATCCGAACGACAATGCGCTCGCCTTCGCCAAGGTAAGGCGGGATCATGACGCGAACGCCGTTTTCGAGGATCGCCGGCTTATAGGACGAAGACGCGGTTTGCCCCTTCGTCGTCGGCTCGGTCTCTTTGATGGTCACGATCGCGGTTTCAGGAAGTTCGACCGAGAGCGGTCGGCCTTCGTGGCTCTCAATGATGACCTTCATGTTCGGCTCAAGGAATGCGGCCTGGTCGCCGACGAGATCCTTCAGAATGTGGGTCTGTTCGTAGCTGTCGCTATCCATGAACACGAGGTGTTCGCCTTCCTCGTACAGAAACTGGTGGTCTTTTTGTTCAAGACGCGCGCGCTCGACCGTCTCTGAGGCAGAGAAGCGATCATTGTATTTCGTGCCGGACTGGATGTCCTGCATTTCGATCTGGTTGAAGGCCCGAAGGTTGCCGGGGGTCCGGTGTTCCGCCTTGATCACGAGGCAGAGCTTGTCCTTGTACATGATGACCATGCCCTGGCGGATGGAATTGCCGGCGATTTTCATAAGTCGAACTCTTCAAAAATGGAAATTGGTTGCGCGGGTCTATAGCCGCGCAGCGCCGCTTTGGCGAGGGGGGGCGGATGGGGCGCAGGATTACGCCTGGGGGCTAGACGTGGGGATAAGGCGCACGCGCCCCCCGGGCTTCGATCGGTGGCGCGCGGTGAGCGATAAGAATGTGGCCAATCACGCGTTTAGGGAGCGCTCTAGTCCTGCGGCAAATGCGCGACCGTTGTCGCCCTGATTTTCCATTCGCCATCGACTTTGACGAGGTAATCGGTGCTGGCGTAGTTTACCGTCCGCAGCGAACCGTCTGGGTTCTGAAGTTTCTCAATTGCATTAAACCGCGCAACAGCCGTGTCGCCGTTGACGGCGATATCGGCGAACTGCGCAGTATAGGAAATAACCCGCGCGCCTCGACCTATGTAATCGCGCACATCCGCCATATGGCCGGGTTTGGCGCGGACTTGAGGCTGACCGACGAACCAGACCGTCCAGTCCTCATGGAACTCCTTCTCCCAAGCCTCGAAATTTGATTCAATACCCATGGGGCCGTTTTCGAGCAGCGCGATGATTGCCTTTTGTTCCGGCGTCCAGTGTAGTTCGTCATTCGCTTGCGCGCTGGCGAATATGAAAGCGGCCGCGGCAACGCCTGTCCCGACGAGTATGTGATTCAAACGAGGGGCCTTTGCGCGGCTGGAAGTGTGAAACCTCGGCTGCTTCATTGCTGCGAACGTTCCTCTAAACATGGCCGTCCTGATGCGGGCCGTCATGTTCGAATAACACGGATGCGAGGGAAATTTCTCCGCCACGCGCAACATCTCAACGCGCGAACGGTTCGTTTGATCCAAAATCGCGGTCTCACCGCTGGTCGCCTATTCAGCGACGCAAAAATCCCTGCTCGTTGCCGTTATGGCCGGGCGGAACAGCTTCACGCCAATCGAGAATTCCGGTTGTTGAACTAGTCAGCCCTAGACGCCGTCTTTAAACCGTCCACGAACTTCTTGAATACGCCGAAACTGTCCTGTGGGCCGGGAGAGGCTTCCGGGTGATGCTGGACGGAGAATGCAGGCGCGTCCTTGAGGCGGATGCCGCTGTTCGATCCGTCAAAAAGCGACGTGAAAGTCGGCTCGGCGTTTGCTGGAAGGGTCGAAATATCGACCGTAAAACCGTGGTTCATCGAGACGATCTCGACTTTGCCGGTGTCGAGATCTTTGACCGGATGGTTTGCGCCATGATGGCCCTGCGGCATTTTCATCGTCTTGGCGCCTGCTGCCAGCGCCAGCATCTGGTGACCAAGGCAGATGCCAAGTGTCGGCACTTTGTCGGCGATCAGCCGCCGGATCACCGGAATCGAATGAACGCCGGTCGCCGCCGGATCGCCCGGACCATTCGAGAGAACGACGCCGTCCGGGCGCTTTTCCATGATTTCATCATAGCTCGCCGTCGCCGGAACGACGGTCACGCGCGCGCCCTGTTCGTCGAGGAGCCGCAAGATGTTGCGTTTGACGCCATAGTCGATGACGACGACATGCGGGCCTGCGCCCGTCGATCGGCCATATCCCTTTTCCCAGCGCCATGCAGTTTCCGTGTGGCTATAGGACTGAAGCGTCGAGACTTCTTTTGCGAGATCGCGCCCCTCAAGCCCGCTCCACGCGCGCGCCTTTGCAACGAGCGCTGTATCATCGAATTCGCCGTTCGGATGATGGGCGATCACCGCGTGCGGCATCCCGTGTTCGCGAATGTCTGCGGTCAGGGCGCGCGTGTCGATGCCGGAAACGCCGATGATGCCGCGGCGCTTGAGCCATGCCGGGAAATCGAGCTGCGAGCGATAGTTCGAGGGGCTGGTGACGGCACAGCGAAAAATTGCGCCCCGGGCGGCCGCAGCAGCGGCGGGAGAGGCGTTCTCTATATCCTCGCTGTTGACGCCGACATTGCCGATATGGGGGAATGTGAATGTGACGATCTGAGAGGCGTAGGAGGGGTCGGTAAGGATCTCCTGATAGCCGGTCATCGCTGTATTGAAACAGACCTCTCCAACAGCGTCGCCATGAGCCCCAACCCCGGCTCCCTTGAGTACAAGCCCGCTCGCGAAGGCGATCGCCCCGGTTGGCTTGGGGGCAGGCGCTTGACTTAGCTTCATCTCGGCATATCTCTCTTGACGAAATCAGTGCGCAGGACTGAAAAACCGTTTATTGTGCGGTGCGCAAATTGCAGGGAAGCTAGGCGAAACCGGGCTTAGGGTCAACCAGCGGAAACTGAAAAAATCCTAGGAATATCAATACGCTAGGATAAATAACCAATTTTTGGGGCGACCGGCGGCGCGCTAGTGCGCCCCAAAAGGAGACTGCATGCTTAGGCATAAAATCGACGACGCGTTAAAAGTCGCCATGAAGGCGCGGGAAGAGAAAGTGCGCGTTTCAACGCTGCGCCTGATCAACGCCGCCATCAAAGATCGCGACATTGCCGCGCGCGCCTGCGACCGGTGCGACGGGGTTTCGGACGATGAAATCCTGGCGATCCTCACCAAAATGGTGAAACAGCGGGAAGATTCCGCCGCCGCCTACGAAAAAGGCTGCCGGCTTGATCTGGCTGAGCAGGAACGGGCGGAAATCGCGGTCATCAAGGAATTCATGCCGAAACAGATGACCGACGAGGAAATCTCGGGCGCAGTAAACGGCGTCATCGCTGAACTTGAGGCGTCCGGCCTCAAGGACATGGGCAAATGCATGGCGGCGCTCAAGGCGCGCCACTCCGGCGCCATGGATTTCGGACGGGCCGGCGCGCTGATGAAACAGGCGCTTGGGTAGAACTGAACCGCCCCTTTTCGCGTGTGGGAGAGGGGCGTTTCAACTTTGGCAAATCGGGCCTCGCGGCCGCGATGTCGGAAAACTCCAGCTTCAATCGTTGCGCGCGCGCGGCTATCAGTACCTCATGCCCCGTTTCACGCCGGAATTTCTGGATGAACTGCGCTCGCGCCTGCGGGTGTCCGATATCGTCGGGCGCTCAGTCAAGCTGACGCGTCGCGGCAACGCCTATTGGGGACTGTCGCCGTTCAAGAAAGAAAAGTCGCCCTCATTCTCAGTCGATGACAATCGCCAGAGCTATCATTGTTTTTCGACAGGTCAGCATGGCGACATCATCAAGTTTTTGATGGAGACGAAGGGGCTTTCCTTTCCGGAATCCGTCGAACAGCTTGCCGCGGAAGCAGGCATGGAAATCCTGCAGGATTCTCCGCAGGCGCAAAAAGAAGCTGAAACGCGCAAAGGGTTGATCGAAGCATGCGACGCGGCGGCGGCGTTCTTTCAGTCGATGTTGAGACGTGCGCCGGGCAGGGCCGCGTTCGATTATCTGAAAGGCCGCAGCGTCAGCGAAGAACAGATCGAAGAATTTCGTATAGGTTTTGCGCCCGCTGAACGGACCGCGCTGAAAGATTATCTTGTCAACAAGGGTTTTGTTGAAGCGACGCTCGTCGAATCGGGCCTTGTCATCAAACCCGATGACGGCGGCGCATCCTATGATCGCTTCCGCAATCGCGTGATGTTCCCAATTCTCGGCGCGCGCGGCGGGGTGATCGCCTTTGGCGGCCGCGCAATGGAAAAGGACGCCCGCGCCAAATATCTGAATTCGCCGGAAACGCCGCTCTTTCACAAGGGCGACGTGCTTTATCGCTACACGCCCGCGCGTGAGGCGTCGGTCTCATCCGGTCGGCCGCTGATCGTCTGTGAAGGCTATATGGACGTGATCGCGCTTTGGGGCGCGGGCTTCAAGTCCGCCGTCGCGCCGCTTGGAACGGCGCTCACCGAAAACCAGATTGCGCTTTTGTGGCGTCAGTCGGATGAACCTGTGTTGTGCTTCGACGGCGACAAGGCCGGCGTCGCCGCAGCGTTCCGCTCGGTTGATCGCGCGCTGCCGATGCTGAAGCCGGGAAAGTCGCTTTCCTTCGCATTTCTGCCAGACGGTCAGGACCCGGACGATTTGATCCGGTCGGGCGGCGCTGCCGCTTTTGAGCGGATACTTGCCGAGACGCAATCGCTCGCCGCCGTGCTCTGGCGGCGCGAGAAGGAATTGACCGATCTCGCAACGCCGGAAAAGCGGGCCGCCTTAAGGACGCGCCTCAGGGCGCTGATCGCCGGAATCGCCGACAAAGATGTGCGCCAGGCGTACGGCGTTGAGATGGCCAACCGCCTGCGTGATTTTTTCGCGCCGGTTGCGGTCGCGTCGGTCGGCCAGATCCCGCGTACGTATGCTGGCTTTGCGCGCCGTCGGCGCTATGAAAACGAATCAGAGCGGCTCTTCCATGAGGCGGCCCGAACCGATGCGTTGAAACGACTGCCCCCGCCGACGACTTTTAGGCGGGGAGCGACGCTCCTTTTGGCGTGTATTAACCACCCTGATCTCGCGCGGCGGCGGGAAGAGGCGGTTTTTGGGCTCGATCTTGAAAATTCTGACCTCGACGAGCTCCTTGGTGAGGTTTTAGGCGCATTGCTGGCCGAGCCCGGCCTTGACAGCGAGGGGCTCAAGGCTCATTTGCAAAAAACGCCCGCGGCCGGGACATGGCAGCGAATTCTCCTTGATGAGACGCTGAATAGGCAAAGATTCCTAAGGCCGGGCGCTGAGTTGGACGAGGTTGACTGGGGCTGGAGCGACGCCCTGCGACATCACTTGCTCGCCACGTCGGCGAAGCGGGAGGTGGCGTCATCGGCATCTCAGACGTTTTCTGACGGAGAGGAAGTTTGGAAGGCCGCCGTTCTGGCGCGCGACGAGTTGCACAATTCTGGCGATCTCGGCGGGCGTCTCGACAGTGACGGTGAGGCTAAGGCAGGCGAACTCGACGAACGGTTGAACAATATGCGGGCGAGCATTTCTGCGCGGCGGCGCGATCGCAAGCCCAACCATTAATCTTTCGGCGCTTAGGCGCCGGCATCAAAAGGCGGATATTGAATGGCGAAGAAGGCCGAAAAGGAAGCGCCGGAAACCGAAACGACGGACGGTCCGATCCTTGATCTCACCGACGCCGAGGTCAAAAAACTTATCAAGTCCGCGAAGGCGCGCGGCTACGTCACCTATGACGAACTGAATTCTATTCTTCCGTCTGCGGAGTTTTCGTCCGAGCAGATTGAAGACGTGATGGCGCAGCTGTCGGAGCTCGGCATCAACGTCGTCGAACATGACGAAGAAGATGAAGAACCCGCCGAAGCGGCGGAGGAAGAAGCCGACGAGGAAGGCCCGTCGCGCGCCGTCGCCAAGCGTGACGAAAAAGGCGTGACCATCGGCAACACCTCGTCTTCGGCCGACCGTACGGACGATCCGGTTCGGATGTATCTGCGCGAAATGGGCTCGGTCGAGCTGTTGTCCCGCGAAGGCGAAATCGCGATCGCAAAGCGCATCGAAGCCGGGCGCGAGACGATGATCCGCGCGCTGTGCGAGTCGTCGCTGACCTTCGAAGCGATCACCGTTTGGCGCGACGAATTGCGCGACGGGCGCGTGCTTTTGCGCGACATTATCGACCTCGATGCGACCTATGGCGGCGGCCCTGAAGCGCGCCCCGACATGACGCAGCCCGAGATCGCGGCGCGCGTTCAAAAGGAAGAAGCCGAGCGGCTCGAAGAGACGATAAGCATCGGCGAAGACGATGAGGATGAATTCGACGAGGGAGCATTGTCGCTTTCGGCGATGGAAGCGGAACTGCGCGACGGCGTCATGCAGACGTTCGATGCGATTTCGGAAGACTACAAGAAATTGCGCCGCCTCCAGGACATCATGATCGAGGAGGAGCTGAAAGGAAGCGAGCTTTCGGCGAGCCAGGGCAAGCGGTTCAAAAAACTCCAGAAGGAAATTGTCGAACGGGTCCGCTCAGTCCGTCTCAACAACCAGCGTATCGAAGCGCTCGTCGAGCAGCTTTATGACATCAATCGCCGCCTGATGGCGCTCGAAGGAAAGCTCGTTCGTCTCGCCGACAATTACGGCGTCAACCGCCGCGAGTTCCTCAACGAATATCTCGGCCACGAACTTGACCCGGACTGGGTCGATCGCCTGAAAGAAAAGACCGGCAAGGGCTGGAAAAATTTCACCAGCAAGGGCGAGAAGTCGATTGTTCACCTGCGCGAGGAAATCGGCAAGTTGTCGACCGAGACGGGCCTTACCGTCAAAGACTTCCGCCGCATCGTGCAGACCGTGCAGAAAGGCGAGCGCGAAGCGCGCATCGCGAAGAAAGAAATGGTTGAGGCGAATCTTCGTCTCGTCATCTCGATCGCGAAAAAATACACCAATCGCGGCCTCCAGTTCCTCGACCTCATTCAGGAAGGCAATATCGGCCTGATGAAAGCTGTCGATAAATTCGAGTACCGCCGCGGCTACAAATTCTCGACCTATGCGACTTGGTGGATCCGGCAGGCGATCACGCGCTCGATCGCCGATCAGGCGCGCACGATCCGCATTCCGGTGCACATGATCGAGACGATCAACAAGATCGTTCGCACGTCGCGCCAGATGCTTCACGAAATCGGCCGCGAGCCGACGCCGGAAGAGCTTGCCGAAAAGCTCTCGATGCCGCTCGAAAAAGTGCGCAAGGTGATGAAGATCGCGAAAGAGCCGATCTCGCTCGAAACGCCGATCGGCGACGAGGAAGATTCGCATCTTGGCGATTTCATCGAAGACAAGAACACGATCTTGCCGATCGATGCGGCGATTCAGTCGAACCTGCGCGAGACGACAACGCGCGTACTCGCATCACTGACGCCGCGCGAAGAACGCGTCCTGCGGATGCGCTTCGGGATCGGCATGAACACCGATCACACGCTCGAGGAAGTCGGCCAGCAGTTCTCGGTCACGCGCGAGCGTATCCGCCAGATTGAAGCCAAAGCGCTGAGGAAACTGAAGCATCCGTCGAGAAGCCGGAAGCTCAGGTCTTTCCTCGATAATTGATCTTTGGAATTCTGCAGAATTGAAAAAGCGTCCCCTGTAACGGGGACGCTTTTTTACATCACAAACGTCGCTGAATAATTCGTCTTGAGGAACGGAATCATCTCTTCGAACGACGCGTTTTCGAGGTCGATCATCGGCTCGATCTTGTCGTCGGGTCTTTTCACGCTGCGGAAGCGCGCGTGGCTTCGGTTTAGCGCTATCCGGTACTGGCGCATGCGCTCCGCCTCGACGCCGGGTTGAAGGCCGTCTTCCACCGTGCGGGCGCCGAGTGCAAAAAATGCGATCAGAACGCCTGCGACGCTCAAAACAGGCGCTGCGAAAAAAGGTATGCCGATGATCGATCCCAGAAATACGAGCGAATCGAGGCTGAGAACGACGACAAGGCAGGTGAGGCCAAGGGCGCCGAAAAAACGCGCCTGCCGCGCCGGCGCGTGCTTCCAGAGATTGCGCGAGTCGGAGAGCAGAAGATTGCAATAGTCGATCTGCCGCTGGAAGCGAAGCAATTCGTAGGCGCGGTAATATTCTTCAAGATTTGGATCATCCGCATCGGGAAGATCAGCGGCGAAATCGAAGTACAGGCCGGAGGATGGATCTTCCACTTCGACGATCGCGTAGAACTCGTCCTCAATGCGGGCGAGGAAGTCGACTTTGAGACGTTCGAAATCGCGATTGCGCAGCGCGAGGTAGGCGTCGCGCGCCGTCTCGTCGCGCGCGCCTTTCAGGATCGAGCCGCCATGCGCGGCGAAATGCTGGAAGTGAAACTGGCGAAGGCGCTCGGTCGCCAGCCGGTCGGTCAGCCAGCGCAGCTTGCGACCGCGGAACATCACGCCGAAATAGCCGATGGCGACACTCGCGATCCCGCAAAAGGCGCCAAGAATTGAAATTGCGCGGTTCAAATCCTTTGAAAGATCCTGATAAAGGGTTGAACTCGCCGCAAGCATCAGCGCGGCCGTCGCCAGCGAGACGGCGGCGACGCCCCAGCGCCGGCTTCTTGATTTCGAGCGATTGGCCCGCTCGTCGTGGACTTGAAAAATATCGCGCAGGGCGGGGTTGTCGAGCGCGTAATAAATGTTGGGGAACGCCCGCTTCGCCGTCTCGCGGTCAGCCTCGGTCAGGAAGATGTCGTTATTAAAGGCGTAGGCCATCCGCTCTCCCGTCAGACCTCAATTTGGCGGCCTTACGCCGGCTTGCCGGCCATTCCCCGGGTCACCCGATGCAGACAGCCCTATCAAAATCCATCCGTCTGCGGTAGGTAGGCGCGCCAGGGAGCGACCCGTGCCAGATGTTTTCATTTCCTATAATCGCGAAGACCGCGAACGGGCGGGCGTAATCGCCAATGCGCTCGAGGCCGAAGGATTCTCGGTCTGGTGGGACGCAGCGCTGCGCGCCGGCGAGACCTATGACGAAGTCACCGAGCAGAACTTGCGCACCGCCGGCGCCGTTGTTGTTTTATGGTCGAAACGTTCTTCCAACTCGAAATGGGTGCGCGCTGAAGCGACAGTCGGCGAGCGAAGCTCCACTCTGGTTCCGGCGCTGATTGAAGATTGCGAGCGCCCGATCCGGTTTGAACTGGTGCAGACTGCGGACCTTCGTCACTGGCGCGGCGACCGCGCCGATCCGCACTGGCGCGCTTTCATGCAGGATGTCCGAACGGCAATTACGCGCCGCAGCGCAAAGGCGCAACCTGCGGCTGCGCCGGTTGCGGCCGGGTCAGACGCGTCGTTCGAAACAACGTTCTGGAATACGATCAAAGACGGAAAAGATCGCGCTGACTTTGAAGCCTATTTAAAGCGCTATCCAAACGGCAATTTCGCAACGCTCGCACAAAATCGCCTCGCCGCGCTCGGGCGTGCAGCGCCTGCGGCGCAATCGCCGCAGCAGGCGACGCAACAAAGGCCGGTGC
>JBGSLM010000193.1:0-28350 GCA_041740755.1 Parvularculaceae bacterium
ATAAGCGGACGGGGCGCTTGCCAAGCATGGCGAGCGCCCCGCCGGGTTACTTTAATTCGCGCCGCGATAGGCGAGCGGCAGGTCGCCGCGCGTCAGATCCTTGTAGCGGTCGCGCAGCATGGTCTGGCGCGTCTTGAGCGAGGTGACGCGCCCGTCGATCAAAACCGCAATGGGGCGCGTTGCGACTTCGAGCGGGTCGCCGTCCCAGACGACGACATCGCCAGCCTTGCCGATTTCAAGCGAGCCGAGGCGATCGGCGACGCCGTAAATCCGCGCCGGGTTGATCGTCAGCGCCGCAAGCGCCGCATCATAGGGAAGACCGTTGGCGACTGCGTTGCCCGCAAGCTGCGGGAGAAGACGCAGATTGTGGGTGCCGGACGGCGGATCGTAGAAAGCGATCGTGACGCCCGCCGCATTGAGCTTTGCCGCATTGGAAAGGCTCGACGCGAGGCTTTCGAACTGCGTCGGCAGGTTCAGCATCGGATTGAGGATCACGGGAATTTTCGCCGCCGCGACTTCCGGCGCGATGAGATGCGCTTCCGTTCCGCCGAGAATGATCGCGTTGAGGCCGTATTGCGCCTTCAGCTTGATCAGCGTGCGGATGTCCGTGACGCTGTTGACGACGACGACGAGCGGCTGCTGGCCGCGCGCAACAGCGCCAAGCGCCTTGAGATCGCCGATCGAGAGGCCGCCCTGACGCGGACGCATGACATAGGCGGCAGGGTTCGCCGCATAGGCGCGCGCTTCATCGAGCGCATCGCGCAGCGACGCCCAATTGCCTAGGCGCGTGCCGCCATTATAGCCGATGCCCATCGCGCCCATTGCGACCGATTGCACCGCCTGCGCGCGAAGGACGGAATTCGGACGGCCCGAGAGATCGACGATTGCGCCTTGTCCGCCGAACATCTTCGCGCCGAAATCCGGCGCCGAAACGGCTCTTGTGACGCCGCCCGCCCGGTTGATCGGAATGATCGTCGAATAGGGATTGAACGCGTCCGTCGCATCGAGACCCGCCGACAGGGGGAAATCATCCTCCGTCAACGAATCATTGGCTTCGCCGTCGAGGCTAAGCTCGACGAGACCGATCTGCGACCACGGCGCAAAGAGGCCGGGCGTCACGATGCGCCCTTGCGCGTTGATGACGGTCGCCCCTTCCGGAACCGGAATATCCTGTCCGATCGCGGTGACGACGCCGTCTTTCACGATGACATCGCCATTATCGATGCGGCCCGCATTGGCGCCGGCGATCGTGTAAACGCGCGCGTTCTGGATCGCGATCGTTTGCGCCGAAGCAAGAGAGAAGGACGCCGCGAGCGCAGCAAGCGATGATGCGAGAAGTTTCATTGATCTGGTTTTCATCGTTACTGCCCCGATCCGCCGGTGAAGCCCTGGCCGTGCTGGCCGATTTCAAAATCCATCCGCGGCGAGCGTTTTGGATCGCTCGCATCGTAAAGCAGCGCGCCGTCGATGAAGACCTTTTCGGTTTTCGCATAGACGGAGAAAGGATCGGCGTTCCAGACGACGACGTCCGCCATCTTTCCGGGCTCGAGCGATCCCGTCTGATCGCCGATGCGCATCGCATTCGCGGGATTCAAAGTCAGCCATTTGATCGCGTGTTCCGGCGTGATCTTCATCCCCATCTTGTTGCCGTCGGCCATCGCCTTGCCGGCTTCCTGATTGAGGCGCTGAATGCCGTAGGCGTCGTCGGAGTGAATGACCGTGCAGCTGTTCGGCTGCGCATCGACGAGCGCCGCGTTTTCGCGAACCCCGTCATAGGCTTCGAGCTTGAAGCCCCACCAGTCGGCCCAGACAGCGGCGCAAATGCCGTTCTGGCCGAGAAGATCGGCCACTTTGTAGGCTTCGACCGCGTGATGGAACGTCGACACTTTATAGCCGAATTCCTTCGACATATCGATGACTTGCGCCATTTCGTCCGCGCGGTAGCAATGCATGTTGACGGTGATGTCGCCGCTCAAGGCCATCGCAAGCGTTTCAAGTTTCAGATCGCGCGTCGGCGCTTCAGGCTCTTTGGCCGCTTCTTCGCCCTTTTTGGCGGCTTTCTTCTTGCCGCCGTTCTTCTTGTCGAACGCGTCTTTTTCTTCCCAGTATTTCTCCCATTTTTTCTTGTAGTCGGCGGCCTCGATCCAGGCGGCGCGGTAGCCGGAGAAATTCGCCATCCGGGTCGAGGGTCCGCCCTTGTCGCCGTAAACGCGCTTGGGATTTTCGCCGCACGCCATTTTGAGGCCGTAGGGCGCGCCGGGGAATTTCATCTCCTGAACGGTGCGCGAGGGAACGTTCTTCAAGATCGCCGACCGTCCGCCGAAAAGATTGGCGGAACCTGGAAGAACCTGCAGCGCAGTAATACCGCCCGCGAGTGCGCGAGTGAAGCCTGCGTCCTGCGGCCAGACGGAATGTTCGGCCCAGACCTGCGACGTGTTGGGCGCGGTCGCTTCGTTTCCGTCCGACGTCGAATCCGTTTGCGGCGAGGGATAGTCGCCAAGATGCGAGTGAATGTCGATGATGCCGGGCGTCACCCATTTGCCCTTGGCGTCGATGACGACGGCGCCTTCGGGCGCCTGGATATCCGCGCCGCCGACGCTTGCAACCTTGCCGTTCTCGATGACGACCGTTCCATTGTCGATCCGCGCGCCGGTACCGGTGAGGATCGTCGCGCCGCGAATGACGGTCGGCGCCGACGGATAAGGCTGATAGGTGGAAGCGAACGCGTCCGAGGCCCAGCGGCTCGGCTCTTTCGCTTCCGCAGCGTCTGCGGACTTTCCGTCCTTGCCGCCTTTTGCGGCGTCAGCCGCCTTGTCGCCTTTTCCGCCGCAGCCCGCAGCTGCGAGGATGGCGGCGAGCGTCGCCGCCGCCATGTGGGTTTTCGTTCGCATGTCGATTTTCATCCCGAATTGCATGAAACTGTCGCCAACCTAGACCATTTTGCGGCAGATAGAAGACCAGCGCGCAGGACGTCATGCGCCAAAACGAAGCAAAATTGCGACGAAAGGAAATTCATGTCTCAGATCACGCGACGCGCCGCCCTAAGCGCCGCCCTGCTCGGCGGAGCCGCTGCCTGCACGGCCCCCGCGGCGCGGACGAAATATGATGCGGTCGCCGGAGACGCCGACGCCCTTTTCGCGCATGGCGTCGCGAGCGGCGATCCGGGACAAGACAGCGTCGTGCTCTGGTCGCGCGTCACGGTATCCGGCGTCGACGCCGTTCCAGTCGAATGGCAAGTCGCGGAAGACGCCGAGTTTTCTTCCGTCGTCGCATCGGGAGAAGCAGCCGCGCGTTTTGAAAGCGATTTCACGGTCAAGATCCTCGCTGGCGGCCTCAAGCCTGGCGCTCGTTATTTCTACCGTTTCCGCGTCAGCGACGCGGTATCGCCGATCGGCCGAACGAAAACCTTGCCCACCGGCGCGCTCGATAGCGCCCGCTTCGGCGTCGTTTCCTGCTCGAACATTCCGTTCGGATATTTCAATGTTTACGATCTCGTCGCGCGTCGGGACGATCTCGACGCGGTCATTCACCTCGGCGATTACATCTACGAATATAGCGCATCGCCCGGCGATTACGGCGCCGACGAAGGCGCGCGGCTCGGCCGCCCGCATCTTCCGCCGCATGAAATTAATTCGCTCGCCGACTACCGCACGCGCCATGCGCAATACAAAGCCGATCCATGCCTCAAAGCGGCGCACGCCGCGCATCCCTTCATCGCAATCTGGGACGATCATGAAACAGCGAACGATTCGTGGTCCGGCGGCGCGGAAAATCACAACCCGGAAACCGAAGGCGACTGGCAGGCGAGAAAACGCGCGGCGATGCAGGCCTATTACGAATGGATGCCGATCCGCGAGCCGGACCTTGGCCGCCCGCGCGAGGCGATTTTCCGCTCGTTTTCCTTCGGCGATTTGCTGACCCTTGCCGCGCTTGAAACGCGGTTGATGGCGCGCAGCGAACGGTTTGAGTACAATAAAATCGTTCCGACTTTGACGTCGCCCGAAGCGGTCGAAAATTTCCGCGAAAATATTCTCTGGGCGCCGACGCGCGAGATGCTCGGCGCGGAACAGACCGCTTTCGTTCAAAATACGCTTCGAGAATCCGTCAATGCCGGACAACCCTGGCGGCTTATCGCCAATCAGGTGATCATGGCGAAAGTGACAGCGCCGAACCTAGAGCCGCATCTCACCGAAGAAAACATTGTGGAACTGGAAGCGACCTGGGGTCAGGCGCGCTCGTTTATCAAATTTTCGACGCTTGGCCTGCCGACAAATCTCGACGCATGGGACGGCTATCCGGCGTCGCGCGAGCGTTTCTATGACGCGGCGAAAGTATCGGGCGCCGACGGCGTCGTCGTCCTCACTGGCGACACGCACACATGGTGGGCGAACGATCTCACTGCAAAAGACGGATCGCATGTCGGCGTCGAACTTGGCGTTCATTCCGTCACGTCGACCTCACCCTACGACAAGTCCTTCCTTGGCGGAAAGGGCGCCGAATACGCGCTCCTCACCGGAAAGGACAACGCCGATGTCCGCTACATTTCCGGCGAAGATCACGGCTATATCGCGCTGACCGTGACGCGCGACAAAATCGACGCGCAGTTCATGGCGGTCAGCACGATCGAGACGCCGCAATACGAAGCCTTCGAGAAGGCGGCCTTCACAATCAGGAAATCCGGCCGCGCCGCGCAATTTGCCGATGTGCGCGGCCTGTCGCTCGCAGAAAGGGCCGTATTCTGATCGCGAGCGCCATCCGCCGTCTGACGGACCGCACGACCTGGCGCCGCTTCGCCGGCGCCGCTGCGCTCCTCGTCCTTTATTCTCTCTGGTTTGCGGGCGCCGACAGCCCGCTGACCCGCGCGCGCGAAGCCGCCGGACCTCTCCCCGAATTGACGTTCGGCTTTCCCGCCGGCGAGCCTGCGGCAATACTGGCGCGCCTTGGCGATGCGCGCGGCGATTATCTCTGGATGCAGGCCTACGACCTTGTTTTCGTCGCTCTCCTTGCGATGACGGCGCTCTTTTCAATTGCGCTCATGCTGAGAAAGCCGGCGGCGCCCATTTCTTCGACGCGATGGTTTTTTCTGGCGCCCGTCGCTTTCGCCGGCGCTGAGCTTGCTGAAAATCTGCTGCTCGCGCTCGTTGCAGCCGAAGCTTTCGCGCCGTCGCCGATGCTCGCTTTCATGCAGCAAACGATAACAAGCCTCAAACTTATTCTTGCCGCCGCGACCCTTGCTCTCTCGTTCAGTTTCGTCGCGGCGCTCGGCGGGAATTTGCAGACTGAAAAGGGCGCGGCATGAAAAACTGGATTTCAGCACGCCTTCAAAAATCGAACTGGCGGGGCTTGGCTGTCTGGTTTGCGCCATGGTTCGCCTATAATTGGTGGGCGTTCAATTTGGCCAGCCCTTGGACACGCGCGCTCTCGGGCGGCGGCGGAAAGTTGCCCGAGACGCAGACGGGCTTTCCGCCAATCGAGCCGCAAAGATCGCTCGAAGCGCTCAGCGCAGCGAGCGCGACCGGCGATTATATCCTCTGGCAGGCGCTCGATTTTCCCTATGCGATCGGCAATCTCTTCGTCACGTCGATCGCAATCGCACTCGCGCTAAAAGCGCTGCGCCTGGACAAATCGGTCCTTCGCTATCTTCTCCTCCTGCCGCCGCTTTATGTTCTGTGTGAAATAATTGAGAACGCGCTTGTCGCGGCCTTCGCTGCAAAATTGCTATCCCCCACCGAACCTTTCGCGCTCGTTCAGCAGGCGGCGACAACGGTCAAGATGTTCAGCGGATTCGGCTCGATCCTTCTTGGCCTTGCGGCGCTCGCGATCGCCGCGCTTGCGGCTGGCGCCCGGCTGATTTGGAAACGCAGATGAGCAAGGCGGCGTTGATCGATTTCGCCCGGCGCCTTCCAAAGGCCGAGCTCCACCTTCACATCGAGGGCAGTCTTGAGCCCGAGATGATGTTCGCGCTCGCTCGGCGAAATGCGATCGAGATTCCCTTCAAGTCGATTGAAGACGTGCGCGCCGCCTATCAATTCTCGAACCTTCAGGACTTTCTCGACATCTATTATCAGGGGATGAATGTCCTTCGGACCGAGGAGGATTTTTTCGATCTGACGATGGCCTATCTCAATCGCGCGCGCGCCGACAATGTGCGTCACGCCGAAATATTCTTCGACCCGCAGGGCCATACGGCGCGCGGCGTACCGTTCGGCGTCGCGATCAGCGGCATTCTGACCGCGCTGAAAATGAGCCGCCCGCAATTCGGGATGACGTCAAAGCTCATCATGTGTTTTCTGCGGCATCTTCCCGAAGAAGACGCCTTTGCGACGCTGCAAGAGGCGGAACCCTGGCTCGACCAGATCGAGGGCATCGGTCTTGATTCATCCGAACTTGGCCATCCGCCGGAAAAATTCGCGCGCGTGTTCAAGGCGGCGAAGGAGCGCGGATTGAAACTCTGCGCGCATGCGGGCGAAGAGGGCCCGCCCGATTTCGTTCGCGATTCGCTAGATCTGTTGAAGATTGACCGGCTCGACCACGGTAACCGCTCGCTCGAAGTTGAGGCGCTCGTTGAGCGGCTTCGCGCTTTGCAAATGACGCTGACGGTTTGTCCATTGTCGAATCTGAAGCTTTGCGTCGTCAAGGACATGAGCGCGCATCCCTTGAAGCGCATGCTCGATCTTGGGCTTCGCGCGAGCGTCAACTCCGACGATCCCGCCTATTTCGGCGGCTATGTCATCGCGAATTTTGAAGCCGCAATCGAGGCGCTCGATCTTTCCGCCGAAAATATCCGTACACTGACTAAAAACAGCTTTGAAGGGTCGTTCCTGAACGACGGCCAGAAGCGCGCGCATCTGGCCGCGATCGACAAGGTTCAGGTTTAGTCTTCGTGGATCCGGCTGATCTTCGATCCTTCGAGCGACAGATTGTACATCAATCCCTTGTTGTCGAAGATGAAGGCGACGATCGGCTGATCCAATGTCGTCGTGTCGATCGCGCCGCCCGCCCCGATCGTGACGACCGCGACAGACGCGTCGACGCCGATTTCCCAGCCGTCGCTTGCGCGAAACTTCTCAAGCGCTTTGGGATCGAGAAACACGATGATCTGCGTTCGCGCCTGCGCGCCGAGCTGAAATCCGATCGACGCGGCGGCGGTCGAATAATAGCCGACGGTCCTGCCGCCGACGCGCAACGCGCCCTCGCCATACTCGCCGCCGATGCCGATGCCCGCTTTCTTGATCGACGGAAAGACGAGAACGCCGTTCGCTTTCGCCAGCAATGAACTGGCGCCGCTGACTTCTTCGCGGAAGAGCTCAAGCTTCTCATCGACGCGGCGGTTGATCTTGGATTTCGACGCCGCGTCCGCCGTCCCTGTGAATGCGATCAACGAGGCGATCAGGGCAAAGACGATCCGGTTGAAAGTCGTTGTCTGCATGTCTTCCTCCGTTTTCAGGCTTGAGCGATCCTCCTCTGGAGGGCGCCGACATTATGGCGTTTTTGCGCTGAAATGCGGCGCGTCGCAATCTCTGTCGGAAAGTTAAGCTTCGCCTTGCGCGCGCGCCAGCGCAGCCCTGAACGCGTCAAGCCGCGGCGCATAGCGTTTGCGCTGCGCCGCGAGCGCATCCGGATGCGCCTTTGCGGGAGAGCCCGCGTCAAATGGCGGCTGAGGGTCATATTCAAGACCAAGCTGTATAGCCTTCGCCGCATCCTCTCCTGCGAGTTCTGCGGCGAGCGTGAAAGCAAAATCGATTCCGGCGGTGACGCCGCCGCCGGTGAAAATGTTTCCGTCCCGAACGACGCGCGCATTCACAGGAATAGCGCCGACATTTTTCAGTTGATCATGGTAGGCCCAATGCGTGGTTGCGCGCTTGCCCCGCAGCAATCCTGCCGCGCCGAGCACAAAGGCGCCGGTGCAAACCGACGTCGCGTATTTCGCGCGGGCGCCTTCGCGTTTGACGAACGCCATCAATTCCGCATCGTTCATCGCGTCGTCGACGCCAAACCCGCCGGGTATGACCAGCACATCGACCGGCGGGCATGTTGTAAACGTGCAGGTCGGATTGAACGTCAGCACGGCGTCTGTCTGCACCGGCGCCAAAGTCCGCGCGACGATGTGAACCTTGGCGCCCGGCACGCGCGAGAGCACTTGCAACGGCCCGGTGAAATCAAGCTGCGTGACATTTGGAAACAGGACGAAGGCGATATTGATATCGGCGCTCATTTCCCGCTCCACCCCGCGATTGCTTCCATCACGTCATGAATGTCGGCGCCGCTTTTGTCGACCCATTTTTGCGACGGCCCCTTCCAGCGATGCGCCGCCCAATCGACGGCGCCGTTTTTCCGGAATGCAACGCCTTCCTTTTTCAAAAGCCGGCGCTGTTCCGCCGCGCCCGAATGGTCGGCCGGCGCGCCGGAGGCCGTAAGGATGCGATACCACGCAAGACCGTTCGGCGCGCTTCGCATTGCGCGCGCCACCTGGCGCGGGCCGACGCCGGGAATCAAACTTGCAATCATGCCGTAGCTTGCGACTTCGCCCTTCGGCACTTCGCGAATAAGCGCGTGGATAATTTTATTATCGACGGTCACGCAACTTCAAACAGTCCGGCGGCTCCCATTCCGCCGCCGACGCACATCGTGCAGACGACATATTTCGCCTTGCGGCGTTTTCCTTCGATCAGCGCATGACTGACCATGCGCGCGCCAGACATGCCGTAAGGGTGGCCAATCGAAATTGCGCCGCCATTGACGTTTAGCAGCTCATCCGGAATGCCGAGCTTGTCGCGGCAATAGAGAACCTGCACCGCGAACGCTTCGTTCAATTCCCATAGACCGATGTCGCTGATATTGAGTCCGAACTTTTGCAGCAATTTCGGCACCGCATAGACAGGCCCAATTCCCATTTCATCAGGATGCGTGCCGGCGACAGCAATCCCGCGATAAATTCCGAGCGGCTTGAGGCCGCGCCTTGACGCCTCTTTTGCTTCCATCACAACCGCAGCCGAGGCGCCGTCCGACAATTGCGACGCGTTGCCGGCTGTGACGTGTTTTCCGACTTGCAGTTTCTGTCCGCCCTTGAACACGGGCGCGAGGCCTTTCAGCCCTTCAAGCGTCGTCTCGGGGCGATTGCCTTCATCCTTTTCAATCGTCACAGCGTGTTCGGTGACGGCGCCGGTCTCCTTGTTCGTCATCGACATGACGGATGGCAGCGCAACGATCTCGTCATTGAATTTTCCAGCCATCTGCGCGGCGTGCGTCCGCTGCTGCGACTGAAGCGCGTATTCATCCTGCGCGTCGCGGCTGATCTTGTAGCGCTCGCCGACGATTTCCGCCGTTTCGATCATCTGCATATAGGTCGCCGGCATGTTTTCGAGCAGCCACTTATCGGGACGGACAAACATGTCCTTCGTCTGGTTCGTCGAAATTGATTCAACGCCGCCGCCGATCGCGACCTGCATATTGTCGACAATCACCTGTTTTGCGGCGGTCGCTATCGCCATCATGCCTGAGGCGCATTGCCGGTCGACCGACATGCCGGAAACGCCGATCGGAAAGCCCGCGCGCAAGGCGCTCTGACGCGCGACATTCTGGAAAGCCGTTCCCTGCTGGATCGCGCATCCCATAACGACGTCTTCGATTTCTTCCGGATCGACCTTTGCACGCGCCGCCGCATGTCTGATCGCATGCGCGCCAAGGGCCGGCGCTGTCGTCGCATTGAAGGCGCCGCGATAGGCCTTGCCGATCGGGGTTCTGGCGGTCGAGACGATGACAGCTTCACGCATGGCTCTGTTCCCTATTTTTTTGCGAAGGCTTTCGCCTTCGACATAAAATTCATATTCGGTCCGGCGCTGTTGTCGTAATAGCGAACGGTGTTGACGTCGGAGATTTTGTCCCAGTTCGCGGCGATATTCTCCGGCGTCTGCTCGCCGGGCGGCAGATAAATCCCGTCGGTTTCGGCGACATAGGCGCGCGCGTATCCGCCCGCAGCGCAAGACACGATTGCGCGAGACGGCGCGTCGTCGCTGACAAGGTAGAGACACGCCGCCGTAATCGCTTCCGGCGTCATCATTTCGAGGAACTGCTCTGGAATTCCGATATCCTCGGTCATGCGGGTCCGCGCTGAGGGCGATAAGAGATTGGCGCGGATGTTGTACTTGCCGCCTTCAAGATGCAGCGCATTCATGAAGCCGATCATGCCGGCCTTCGCCGCGCCGTAATTCGCCTGACCGAAGATGCCGTAAAGGCCCGACGGAGAAGACGTGCAGACAATGCGGCCATATTGCTGCTGGCGCATGATTTCCCACACAGCCTTTGTGCAATTCGCCGTGCCGACAAGATGGACGTCGATCACAAGGCGAAAATCATCCATTTCCATCTTTGCAAACGTCTTGTCGCGCAGGATGCCCGCATTGTTGACCAAGATATCGACGCGGCCCCATTTCTTCATCGCGACATCGACCATGGCCGCCACGTCTGCATCCTTCGTCACATTGGCGCCATTGGCGATCGCTTCGCCGCCCGCACCGACAATTTCCCTGACGACCGTTTCCGCCGCCGAAAGCGACGAGCCCGTTCCGTCGCGCGCCCCGCCGAGATCGTTGACGACAACCTTGGCGCCGCGCGCCGCCAGCGCCAGCGCATGGCTGCGGCCAAGGCCGTTTCCAGCGCCGGTGACAATCGCGACCCTTCCGTCAAACCTGATAGCCAAGCGGAACTCCTTACCTCGAATGAACGATGACGAGCGTCTTCACTGAATTTGCGATGAAGCAATTCTCATGCGCGTCGTGGTGCAGCTTTTTCAACGTCGCCGCGTCAACCTCAACGCCGAGCGCAAAGGTCACCTGCGGGTGCAGATCGACGCTTGTGACAGCGAGTTTTCCTTGCGCGTTCTTGTCCATATGGCCGACGGCGCGGTCGAGATAGGCATCGACTGTGAGCTTCTTCTTCGCTGCAATCGCAAGGAATGTCAGCATGTGGCAACTTGATAGCGAAGCGACGAAGGCTTCTTCGGGATCGACCCTGTCCGGCTCGCCCTTATAAGCGGGAGCCGCCGAGCCGGGCACTGTGACGCCGGCATCGAACTTCCAGTCATGCGCGCGATTGTAATGATCGTAGGCGAAGCTTTCCGTTTGGCGCTTCCAGCTGATTTCGGCGATGTGTTCAGACATATTCCCTCGTTCACTGATAAGCCCAACGATATTCGTCAACTTTTCGTCGCGCGGCAGACCACTCGGGTTTTAGCTCGTGCGCCATTTTGAAATCGAGCGATGCTTCACGAAGACGGCGTTGATGCTCCTTGCACGCGCCGCGCTGGAAAAAGCTTTCCGCGAGCCGATCAGCTCCGAGGTCGATTGCAGCGGTGAAGGCCTCTTCCGCTTCCCGATATAGTTCAAAATGATAAAGCACAAAGCCCCGATAATACTGCGCGTCGCCGTTGGTCGGATCTTGGGCTATGGCGACGTCGCAAGCCTTCAGCGCATTTTCAAGATCCTCTCCGGAAGCGGCGCCTTCGCTGCACGCGACGAGAGGCGACTTGTCGATTTCGACGACGCCTTTGATTTCAAACTGCACTTCATTGCCAGACTTTTGACCCTTCTTCGAGCGGTCGGGCAATGCCGGCGCATCAAGTGACTGCGCAGCGGCCGCAGGCAGGACGGCCGACAAAAATAGGAGCAATATGGAAACACTTTTCATTGCTAGGCTTAACACCTACTTCTGTGACCTCTATTTACACAAATTGCATTGATAGCCACTCGGCCATAAGGGCCGGCTTTTCTTCTCCTTCGATCTCGACCTTCACAGCATATTTGAACTGCCATTGGCCAGGAATTTTTTCGTCGGCGCTCATCAAGGTGAAATGGCCGCGAATTCGCTTGCCGGATTTCACGGGCGCCATGAACCGGACTTTGTCGAAGCCGTAATTGACGCCCATTTTGACGCCTTCAAGCACAAGAACGGTGTCCTTGGCGAAATGCGACAACATCGAGAGCGTCAGGAAGCCGTGGGCGACAGTTCCGCCGAAGGGCGTCTTCTTTGCGGCTTCCGGGTTGACGTGGATGAATTGATGATCTTCCGTCACATCGGCGAAAATGTTGATCCGGTTCTGGTCGATGACCGACCACTGGGAGATGCCGGTTTGCTTGCCGATATAATCCTTCAGGTCTTCTTTTTTTACCGCCTTCATTCCTGTCTCCCTCAATAGCCGCGCAGCCGCGCAATGCGGTCGGCGTGATAAGCGTTGTCGCCGAACATTTCCTGCGCGACGCGAATGCGTTTCATGAAAAGCCCAATGTCGTATTCGTCGGTCATGCCGATGCCGCCATGCATCTGCACGGCTTCCTGGCTCGCAAGCTTTGCGACCTCGCCGGCCTTGGCTTTCGCAAGCGCGCAGGTGACGGACGCCATGCCGAAGGCGTTGTCGAGGTCCTGAAGCGCTTTCAGGGTGACGGATTTCACAAGTTCGATTTCGCAATAAAGATGCGCGGCGCGGTGCTGCAGCGCCTGGAAAGAGCCGATCACCTTGCCGAATTGGGTGCGCTCTTTGAGATAACGCGTCGTCATTTCGAACGCCTGTTGCGCGGAACCGGAAAGCTCGGCGGCTAGTCCGGCGCGTCCGGCGGAAAGGACGCCGTCAAGCGCCATGTAGCCGTTGTCAATCTCGCCGATAAGGTCTTCGCCGGTAACCGCGACATTATCGAAATTGACGCGGGCGGCGTTGCGGCTGTCGACCATAATCGTGCGCTCACGCGAGACGCCTTTCGCCTTCATATCGACGAGGAAAAGGGAAATGCCTCCCTCTTCGCCCGCAGCGCCCGCAGTTCGCGCGGCGACGATGATTTTGTCCGCGACATGTCCGTCGGCGACAAACGTCTTTGCGCCGGACAACCTGAACCCGTTGCCGGATTTTTCGGCCTTCATCGCGATGTTCGCCGGACCATGCTTTCGGCTCTCATCGACCGCGAGCGCAATCACGACATCGGCGCTGGCGATCTTCGGCAAATATTCGTCCTTCGCCGCTTCGCTTGCGTATTTGTTGAGCGCGGTCGCCGCAAGAATCGACGTCGACAGGAACGGCGAGGCGGTGAGCGTGCGGCCCATTTCTTCCGCGAGAACGCCGGCGCCGACGAAGCCGAAGCCAGATCCGCCATGAGCCTCCTCAACAAGGATGCCCGCCCAGCCCATCTCCGCCATCTCTTTCCAGAGCGCGCGCGAGAATCCTTCCTCCGACCTTTCATCGCGAAGCTTTCGCAGCGCTGAAACGGGCGCTTTCTCTTCGAGGAATCCGCGCGCGGATTCCTTCAGCATTTCCTGTTCTTCGTTGAGGATAAGCGGCATGTCAGTTCCTATGCGCCTTTAAACCTAGGCGTCTGGCAGTTCGAGAATGCGTTTCGAGATGATGTTGAGCTGCACTTCCGATGTGCCGCCTTCGATCGAGTTCGCTTTGGTGCGCAGCCAGCCTTTGGCGAGCTTTCCGTCTTCAGTCCGCTCGCCCTCCCATTCGAGCGCTTCGGACCCTGACGCGTCCATGAAGAGCTCAAAGCGGCGCTTGTTGAACTCCGTGCCGTAATATTTGAGCATCGACGATTTCGCGCCCATGCCCTGACCGGCTTTCGATTCATCTTTGAGGCGTTCCATCGTGAGAAGGAACGCCCAGCCGTCGACTTCCGCCTGCGCGACTTTTGCACGCAACATCGGATCGGCGAGGCGGCCCCTGTCGTCGAGACCGACCTGTTGCGCCGCCATCTCGCCAATGCCCCGGCCGCCCATAAGCCCGCCGCCGCCGGCGCCGATCATTTCGCGCTCATGCGTCAGGAGATATTTTGCAACGTCCCATCCGCGATTCATCGTTCCGACAATCGCATTGATGCCGGGACCGTGTTCTTTCGGAACTTTGACGTCGTCGAAAAATGTCTCGCAGAAAGGCGACTTGCCGGAGATCAGCTTGATCGGCTTCGTCGACACGCCTTTCGCCGTCATATCGATCAGGATGAAGGAAATGCCGTCGTGTTTGGCGGCCTTCGGATCGGTTCGAACGAGGACGAAAATCCAGTCGGATTCGTCCGCATAAGACGTCCAGATCTTCTGGCCGTTGACGAGCCAGTGATCGCCCTTGTCCTCGCATTTCGTCTGCAGGGAAGCGAGATCCGACCCGGCGTTCGGTTCGGAATAGCCCTGGCACCACCTGATCTCGCCGCGCGCGATCGGCGGCAGGAACATCGCCTTTTGTTCATGCGTTCCATATTTGAGGAGCGCCGGCCCCAGCATCCAGATGCCGAAACTTTCAAGGGGGGAGCGCATTTTCATTTTGCGCAACTCGTCCTTGAGAATTTTCACCTCGTCCTTTGACAGGCCGCCGCCGCCATATTCCTTCGGCCAAGCAGGCACGGTCCAGCCCTTCGCCGCCATGCGTTCAAGCCAGATTTTCTGCGCTTCTGATTTGAATTTCCATCTCCGACCGCCCCAGCAGATGTTTTCTTCTCCGCCGGCGCCGTCACGCATTTCCTTCGGGCAATTGGCGTCGAGCCAGCCCCGAACGTCTTTCTGGAAGGCCTCAAGATCGGTCATGTAACGCTCCTGGACAGTCAGCAGGATCAAACGCCTGCACGCGCCGCAGCGCAACATTCTTCGGCAGTAAACCGCCTATCGTGACCAGACGGGCGGATGCTGAAGCGCGATCATCCGCACCGTCCGCTTGTCGAACTTCTCGGTGCCGAGCTTGGGCAATGGGCCAGGCGAGATCCAAATGCGTTCCGGACATTTGAAGTCGGCAAGTTCGCGCCCCATGAAATCGCGCAGCTCGATCGGATCGAATGATGAGCCCGCCTTCGGATAGACAACGAGGCCGACGCGCTCGCCAAGAATTTCATCGGGGACCGAAAACGCCACTGTCTGATCGACCGCCGGATGCTGATAGGCGCGCGCCTCGACCTCAAGACAGGAAATGTTCTCGCCGCCGCGAATGATGAGTTCCTTGATGCGGTCGACGATGTAGAGAAATCCTTCCTCGTCGAGCCGCCCAAGGTCGCCGGACTTGAACCAGCCGTCCGCCGTCAAAGAGCGCGCGGTTTCTTCTGGAAGGTTCAAATAGCCGCGAAAATTCGCGGCGGTCCTGATCCACACTTCGCCGACTTCGCCGACCTTCGCGTCGCCGTGCTCCCCTACAATCTTGATATCGCAACAGGGCGGCACTGCTCGCCCCGTCGAATCCGGGCGCTTTTGGTAATCCTCAAGCGAGATGACGCAGCCGAGCGCATTGGTCTCGCTGAGGCCATAACCGGAAGAGGGATTAGCGTTGGAGAATTTCGCCTTGAGCTTTCGCACATGTTCGGACGGGCGCTTTGCGCCGCCAGAACCGATATCGATAAGGCTCGGCATCCCCTGTTCGCCCGCCGCTTCGATCAACTCATAGGATTGGCTTGGCACGCCGACGAAATTGGTCAGTCGATGCTCGTTGATCATATCTACCGCGAGCTTAGGATCCCAGCGATACATGATGGCGAGCCGCCTGCCGACCATCCAGGACAGCATGAATAGCGAATGCGATCCGGTTACATGAAAGAGCGGCACAGCGAGGAGAATTCCGGGATTGTCGCCAAAGAGAGATTCCCCGCCCCGCGCGTCCTTGATCGCCGACGCGATAAACGCCCACGAAAGGAGCGTCGTTATCGCGCCGCGATGCGTAAGGATAACGCCTTTGGGATTCCCGGTTGAACCGGACGTGTAATAGATCGCAAAATCATCATCCGGCGCTATGTCGACGGCGGGCAAATCCTCACTGCGGCTCGCGTCGAGCAGGTCCCGGTATGTGAAATCGGCGCCTTCACCCTCCCCGCCTGCGAGGATGAACGTCAGGCCCAGCTCATTTTTTAGCGGCTTCATGTACTCAAGCCGCTTGGCGTCAACGATGACAATTTTCGCGTCACAATCCTTGAGCGCGTAATGAAGTTCCTCCGTCTTCCACCAAGCGTTTAGCGGAACGACGACGGCGCCCAGCGAAATTGCGCCCATATAGCTTGTTATCCACTCAGGATAATTGCGCATGGCGATCGCGACGCGGTCGCCATGCTTCACGCCAAGCCCCGCCGAAAGCGCGTTGGCGAAGCGTCGCGCCTGCGACCAGATTTCAGCAAAGGACCAGCTGTCGCCTTTGTAGAAAAGGAATTTTTTGTCGCCGTGATTGGCGCCGTGCGCGAAAATCCCGACAAGGCTTGACGGCGCGTTCTCGAACACGCGGTATTCATTGCCCCGGATCGTCGCTGAGCCGACCTTGAAAAGCGGGTTTTCGACAAGCAGCTTGTACGCGCTGGCAGCGATCTGTTCGCTGGTCGGTTGGGCGACTGACGGCATGGGCGCGAAGTCTCCACGTTGGATTGCCGGTCAGTCTTAGCGGACGAAACTGATCGCCGGAACCGCCCTTAGCAGCCCCGTCACGCGCGGCGGACGAATAGGCGGCGGAG
The DNA here is from genome assembly GCA_041740755.1 of Parvularculaceae bacterium. Lineage (GTDB taxonomy): Bacteria > Pseudomonadota > Alphaproteobacteria > Caulobacterales > Parvularculaceae > Amphiplicatus. The sequence continues at coordinate 16,449 of JBGSLM010000193.1, forward strand.
CGTTGGGGCGGCAAGTCCCATCATGAGGCGCTCGACGCCATAAGGTCTGTTTTCAAGCCGCCAGAAAAGCGCATGACAGACGACATAGATCAGAGCGCCGAAAGCGGATTTGGCCGCGACGGCGAGGATCGCCGCAGATCCCGCGAGAAGCCCGCCGGCATCGACAGCAGTCAACGCGAGCGCCATCGCAATCACTGAAAATATCGACCGCCGGGCGCGCCACACCGGCCTGAACCATCGGTCGCCGCTCGTTCGCGAATATAGAGCGAGATTGAGCAGAATATGCGCGACGCCGCTGACGGCGACCGCCCACGCAGCGCCGAGAAGGCCGAAATGGGTCGCCGCCCAGATGAAGACCGGCGTTCTGATGAAAAAGAAAATCAGCTCACGAAAGAAGACGAGGCGCGTCGATCCGACCGCCATGGCGTAATATTGCGTCGCCAGCAGCGGCATCTGGACGCCCATGACGGGCGTGATGATCTCGACGACGGGAACCGCGTCGATCCATTTTTCTCCAAGCAGCAGCGGAACGAGGTCACGCGCGACCAAGGCAAAGCCGATCGCCGCCGGCATCGCAATCGCCGCCATCGCTTCAACGCCCGTCAAAAACGCCTGATTGGCGCGCGCAGGGTCTTCCTGAAGCTCTGAAAGGCCCGGATAGATCGCCCGCGTCGCCGGAAACGCGATCTCGCGCGTCGGCAGTTCTGCGAGTTGCAGTCCCATGAAATAGTGGCCTGCGCCCGTCACGCCGACTGTGCGGGCGAGAATGAGCGGGTCGAGCTTGTTGTTCAGAGCGCTCATCAATCCGACGCCGGTGAGCCACCCGGAAAATCCGAGCACGCGGCCAAGCGATGCAAATGAAAAGCGCGGCGCGTAAGGCCGCATCAGATAGGAAAGCAACAACTGGACAAGGCCGTTTGTCGCAAGGCCGAGAATAATCGCCCAATAGCTCTTGAAGATCACTGCGATGGCGATCGAAACGGTAACGCCGGCCAGTTTGTTTATAACCGCTGCGACAAATTCCTTCGAATAGTCGAGCAACCGTTCGAATTCATAAAATCTCGGATTTATGAACCCTGTGATCAACGGAAACGCAGCGACGCCGGTGAACACCCAAAGGACGCGCGGATCGCCATAAAAGGTTGCGGCGAACGGCGCGGCGATCAAAAGAACTGCGGCGATAAGGGCGCCGCGGATCGCCGAAAGCGTAAACAACGTGTCGAGGTCATCCCGGTCGGCGTCGCGAAATCGGATCACCGCCTGGCTGACGCCGATATCTGAAAGATTGGTGAGGATCTGCATCGCGGTGAGGCCGATTGCGACTATCCCGAAATCCTCAGGCGCAAGAAGCCGTGCAACGATGATTGTATTGAGGAACCCGAACAACCCCATCACGAAGCGTCCGCCGACGATCCACCCAGCGCTGCGCGCGACCCTGGAGGTGAGCGAGGGAAGTTCTGCGGCCGGCGTCGGCGATGGCGGCGGATTGGTCAAGCTGGCTTCATTCCTGGTCGGCCCTCAATAGACTGAACCGAATCCACACGGCAAAGGGCAAAAGGGCCCGCCCCTTGCGCTTGCATCGCTCGCCGCTATGGTGCGCCGCTTTCCCGGACCCTCAGGCTTTCCCCATGACGCACGCTTCCGCCGTGATGACTGTAATGATCGCCGCCGCCCGAAAGGCGGCCCGTGGGCTGTCGCGCGATTTCGGCGAGCTTGACGGGTTGCGCACCTCAAAAAAGGGCGCGGCGGACTTCGTTTCGGCCGCCGATCTCAAAGCCGAACAGATCTTGTTTGAAGAGCTTTCCAAGGGGCGGCCGAAATACGGCTTCGTCATGGAAGAACGCGGCGAGGTTGAAGGCGCCGACAATTCAAACCGCTGGGTCGTCGATCCGCTCGACGGCACGACCAATTTTCTGCACGGACTTCCTCAGTTCGCGATCTCAATCTGCCTTGAGCGCGACCGCCAGCCCTATGCCGGGGTCATTTTCAATCCTGCCTCGAATGAGCTGTTCTGGGCTGAAAAGGGCGAAGGCGCATGGCTGAACGACAAGCGGCTTCGCGTATCGGCGCGCACGTTGCTTGACGAAAGTCTCTTTGCGACCGGCCTTCCCTTCAAGGGACGCCCCGGCCGCGAAGTCGCGCTCAAGGAAGCGGACCGCGTCCTTGCCGAGACTGCGGGCGTGAGGCGATTTGGCGCGGCGGCGCTTGATCTCGCCTTTGTGGCCGCGGGCCGTTTCGACGCTTATTGGGAGCGCGGGCTGAATTCATGGGATGTAGGCGCCGGCATTGTTCTGGTTCGCGAAGCCGGCGGAATGGTCGCCGAAATTGAAGGCGGCAATCAGCCGATGCACGCCGGATCAATTCTCGCAGCGAATGCCGAAATCTTCGACAAAGCGAAAAAGCTGATCACTGGCCAATAAAAAGGAAACGCCCGCCCGGGAGGGGTTGGGGCGAGCGCTCCTTGTCGCAACGTCTGGGGCGGACGCCGCGTATTTTTATGCCGCGTTGGAGGCCTTCAGCACTTCGATTTTCGCGCCGGTCGAATTGATCTCGATCTTGCGCGGCTTCTTCGCCTCCGGAATTTCGCGGCGAAGATCGACATTCAACAATCCATTGAGAAGGCTTGCGCCTTCGATCTTTACGTGATCGGCGAGCTGGAAGCGGCGCTCGAAGGAGCGGCCCGCTATACCCTGGTGGAGATAGGTGCGCGCGTCCTCGCCTTCGGGGCGGGAGCCGACGATCTTCAACGTGTTTTCATGCAGCTCGATATCAAGCTCGGCCTCGGAAAATCCAGCGACCGCGAGCGTCACGCGATAGCGATCTTCGTCAACGCGTTCGATATTATAGGGCGGATAACCGGTCGCTTCGGACTTGCCGAGATTGTCGAGCAGATCGAACATCCGGTCGAAGCCGACGGTCGTGCGGTAAAGCGGCGTCAAATCGTAACCGCGCATTATTATCCTCCTTCAAGAAGCAAGGTGACAAAGCGATCGGGTCCCACTGCGCGAGACGGCCCAACCGCGCCGGAGCCTTCTGGCCTCCAGCAATTCCTAGGTAGGAGCGCCTTTTTCCGGTTCAAGGGGCAGTTGGCGAACCGGCGCGGAACCGTGTTACGAACGCAGCATCCGCCTCATCACCTTGGGAGTACTGCCTTGAACGTCAAATTTCTCGCAGCTTTGACGCCCCTCTTGATCGCTGGCTGCGGCCCGCAAGGGCCTACCGCAAAAGCGCCAGCCGAGACGGTGCAAGCGCCCGACGCCTCTGCCCTTCTCGATGCCGCACTCGGCGCGCCAACCCGTTCAGATGAAGACCGGGCGCGCGACCAATGGCGCCACCCGAAAGAGACCCTAAGCTTCTTCGGCGTCGAACCCGACATGACAGTGGTCGAAGTCTGGCCCGGCGGCGGCTGGTATACGCGAATAATAGCGCCGTATCTCAAATCAGGCGGCGGCACTTACTACGCCGCACACGTCGATCCATCCGCCAGCGAACGGGCCGCCGCTGCTGTCGATCGCTTTCGCGCCGAATTTTCAGACCCATCCGTTTCCGGTGAAATCAGGATCACTGCGCTTGGCGCCGGCGACATAGCGCCCGAGAATTCCGCCGACGTCGTTTTGACTTTCAGAAACGTTCACAATTGGACGTCCAGCGGCGCTGCTGAAGCGCACTTCAGAGCATTTTACCAAGCCTTGAAGCCCGGCGGCATACTTGGCGTTGTAGATCACCGCGCCAATGAGAACGCGAATGACGCGGACGGCTCGACCGGATACGTCAAGGAATCAACGGTGAAGTCGCTCGCCGAAGCGGCAGGGTTTGAGTTCGCCGGTTCGTCGGAGATCAACGCCAATCCGAATGACACCAAAGATCATCCTTTCGGCGTCTGGACATTGCCGCCGGTGCGGCGCTCGTCTGCGTCGCCGGGCCAGGAAGACCCAGCGTTCGACCGGGCGAAATACGACGCGATCGGAGAGAGCGATCGTATGACGCTGAAATTCGTCAAGCCGAATCCATGACGGGGGCGAGTGCGCAGCTGAAAGCCGCAAGCGCATTCAAGGACGGCTTCGGCGGGGTCCTTCGCATTGAGCCGTCGGACGGCCCGTCCTTTATTATCGACGGCCGCAGCGAAATTTGCGAAGTTGGTCCTGCTGCGCCGGATACGATAGCCGACTGCGGCTGGCGGGCGGCGACAGAAACGCTGATACGAATTTTTGAAGGCGGCCGCGCGCTTGAAGGCGCCTACCTTTCCGGCCGTCTCCATATCTCTGGGGATATGAGCGTCATGGCGCGGCTTGTGCTGGAGACCTCGCGATAGCCGAATTTATCGAGATACCATCCAATCCGGTTCCGGCAGGCGGTGAAGCCGTTGACTTCCGGGGCGCTGACGGCGGCCATCTGCGGGGCGCTCTGTTTCACGCACTCACCGCGAGGGCGACGGTCATTTTGTTGACCGGCAGATCCGAATTCATTGAGAAATATTTCGAGATCGTACGAGATCTTCAACGACGCGGCATCGCCGTCGCAACAATGGATTGGCGCGGCCAAGGCCTGTCGGAGCGGCTGCTGCCAGTCCGCGAAAAGGGCCACATCCAGGATTTCGGCGTCTTTCGATCCGATCTGCGGGTCTTCATGACAGAGATCGTCAAGAAGCGCATGCCCGGTCCATACATTCTTCTGGCCCATTCGATGGGCGGGCTTCCGGCGCTCCAGTCGCTCGCCGACGGCGATGCCGATTATCGCGCCGCCGTCCTAAGTGCGCCGATGACGCGGCTCTTTGATGGGCTGGCCAAGCGCATCGGCGTGAGGCTGGTGGCGCAGGCGGCGACTAGGATCGGTCTCTCGCGCTATGCGATCGCTGGGGTCAAAGAACATTCGATGGCGTTCGAAGGCAACTTCCTGACAACCGACCGGGCGAGACATGAACGATTTCGCGAATTGCAGTCAGCTGCGCCGAACGCGACAATCCGCGAGCCGACCTATGGCTGGATCAGGGCCGCGACCGAGGCGATGGACGACCTGCACAAGCCGCGACGTTTCCAAAACCTTAAGACTCCGACCCTGATCGTTTCAGCGGAAAACGACCATTTCGTCAGAACGAGCGACCACCGTTGGATCGCTTCGCAATCCCCGTTGATCGAAAATGTCGTCCTCAAAGGCGCATTGCATGAAATATTGATGGAACGCGATGAAATCCGTGATCAGTTCTGGAAGGCGTTTGACGCGTTTATCGAACCAAAGATCTCCTGATCAGCGCTTTGGACATGGCTGGCAGCACCTGCACATGCCGGGCGCCAGCATGACAGCCGTTCTTCACTGCTCTGACGCAAGCGTGAAATTCTGACGCATTGCGCCTGATCGTTGTCGCATAGGCGCCGCAATCGCGTTACATTGTTCGCGCAAATCAGCGGGGCCGGCGCGAGTATTGGCGCTTCCTTAAACGGAAAATTTAGCTCCGCTGCGTTAACCTTCTTTCGCGCCGAAGGCCGGTCGGGCGAGGAAGCCGGGCCTATCTTCCCGAATTCCGGCGAGCGGCGCCAGTCGAGATACGGAGCGATAGACACAAGAAGTTCAGAGGTAAGTTCGAGTTTTTCCAGGTGCATCATGGCGAAAGCGTTTGGCGACGCGCCGGCTTCGAAAGTAACCGAGGCGGCTTGTTCTGAAGGATCGCAGTCCCACATTAAGCGTGTGCGGGAAGCGATTGGTCGCGGTGCGCATCGTCAACTCGGCGCCGAGGCGAGAGAGGGGAGCTTGTTGAACGCGGCGAGTGCGGCGCGAAACAGGCGGGTCGAGATTGGGGGCGGGGATCGGATCGATCCGCGCCTTTTTTATTTCCGGGCGCTCCTTGAGGGCGACCGGTTCTTCAGCGGCGGCGGGCGCTTCTAGTCGGGGCGCGTAAAAAGGAAGTGAGCGTGAGCGACATGACGGATAAACTGGACGTCTTCGACCTCTTCTCCGAGGGCTACACTAAGGTCAGGCAGGAGGCGATGTCGCTTCGCGACTATCTTCTCGGCTGCCGCGACGATGCGATGCTTTACGCGTCGCCTTCAGAGCGCATGGTCAAGGCGATCGGCGAACCGGAACTGGTCGATACATCGCGCGATCCGCGCCTGTCGCGCATTTTCTTTAATCGCACAATCCGCCGCTACAAGGCGTTCGAAGGCTTCTATGGGATGGAAGACACGATCGAGCGGATCGTTTCCTATTTCCGTCATGCAGCGCAGGGCCTCGAAGAAAAACGCCAGATCATCTACCTCCTCGGACCGGTCGGCGGCGGCAAATCCTCGCTCGCTGAGCGCCTCAAGGATCTGATGGAGATCAATCCGATTTATGTTCTGAAAGCGGGCAAGGAGATTTCGCCGGTCTTTGAAAGCCCGCTCGGCCTCTTCCAGTCTGAAGACCTGAAATCGCTGCTCGCTGACAAGTACGGGATTGAGAAGCGCCGCCTGACGAGCGTCATGAGCCCATGGGCGGTCAAGCGTCTTGATGAGTTCGGCGGCGATATTTCGAAATTCGAAGTCGTGCGCATATATCCGTCGAAGCTGCGCCAGATCGCCGTCGCCAAGACCGAGCCCGGCGACGAAAACAACCAGGACATCTCCGCGCTGACCGGCAAAGTCGATATCAGGAAGCTCGAGCATTTCAGCCAGTCGGACACCGACGCATACTCATATTCCGGCGGGCTTTGCCGCGCCAATCAGGGCCTTCTTGAATTCGTCGAAATGTTCAAGGCGCCGATCAAGGTTTTGCACCCGCTGCTGACCGCGACGCAGGAAGGCAATTATGTCGGGACCGAATCGCTGGGGCCGATTCCCTTTAATGGAACGATCCTCGCGCACTCGAACGAAAGCGAATGGATCCAGTTCCGCAACAACAAGAACAATGAAGCGTTCCTGGACCGCATCAGTGTCATCAAGGTTCCGTATTGCCTGCGCGTCACCGAGGAGCGGCAGATTTATCAAAAACTGCTAACGAGCTCAGAGCTGGCCAATGCGGCGTGCGCGCCGGAAACGCTTGATCTTCTAGCGCGCTTTTCAGTCCTGACACGCCTCAAGGAACACGAGAACTCGAACCTGTATTCGAAGCTTCGCGTCTATGACGGCGAAAAGCTCAAGGATTCCGATCCCAAGGCGAAAACGATGCAAGAGTATCGCGACGCGGGCGGGATCGACGAAGGAATGGACGGCGTTTCGACACGCTTTGCCTACAAAGTACTGTCTGAGACATTCAATTTCGACACCGATGAAGTCGCCGCCGATCCTGTGCACCTGATGTACGTGCTTGAAAACGCCATCAAGCGCGAACAGCACCCGGACGAAGTCGAGAAGAAATATCTTGAATTCATCAAGGAAGATCTCTCCAAGCGCTATGCCGATTTCATCGGCAAGGAGATCCAGAAAGCCTATCTCGAAAGCTATTCGGAATACGGCCAGAATCTCTTTGACCGCTACATCGCTTATGCCGATGCGTGGATCGAAGATCAGGACTTTAAGGACGCGGACACGGGACAGCTTCTCGATCGCCAGACGCTCGACGCGGAGCTTTCAAAAATCGAGAAGCCCGCAGGCATCGCGAACCCGAAAGACTTCCGCAACGAGGTGGTCAAATTCACGCTTCGCGCGCGCGCCGCAAATGCCGGCAAGAACCCGGCATGGACCTCGTATGAGAAGCTCCGCAATGTCATTGAAAAGCGGATGTTCAGCCAGGTTGAAGACCTTCTCCCCGTTATCTCCTTCGACTCGAAGAAGGACAGCGACACCGAGAAGAAGCATGAGAATTTCGTCGATCGCATGACAGAGCGCGGATACACGCCCCGTCAGGTTCGCCGGCTCGTCGAATGGTATATGCGCGTTAACAAGGCGGGATAGGAGTGAGTGGTGAATGGTCAATAGTGAATAGGGTAAGCGGCCCCGCGCCATTCGCCTTTCACAATTCGCCATTCACCCCTACGCCATGAACCACTTCAACTTCATCGACCGCCGCAAGAACCCCAAGGGCAAATCGCTTGGCAATCGCCAGCGCTTTCTTCGGCGTGCGCGCGTGCAGATCAAGGACGCGGTGAACAAGTCGATCCGCGACCGGTCGGTGAAGGACCTCGATAGCGGCGAGAAAATTACGATCCCGTCGAAATCAACCGCCGAACCCCGCTTTCGCCTCAACCCCGAAAGCGGCGAGCGCGAATGGGTCGCGCCTGGGAACAAAGAATTCGGCGTCGGCGACAAAATCAAAAAGCCGCCGAAGCAGGGCGGCAAGGGCGGCGGCAAGGACGCATCCGACAGCGGCGAGAGCGAAGACCAGTTTCAATTCACGCTGACGCAGGAAGAATTCCTCGATATTTTCTTTGAGGATCTTGAATTGCCGAACCTCGTCAAGCGTTCGCTGAAATCGATGAAGTCGAAAGCGTTTCGCAGAGCAGGGATTACAATCGCCGGCTCGCCGACCAACCTCAATCTCGTTCGAACGATGAGAAACGCTCACGGGCGCCGCCTTGCGCTGAAGCGTCCGTCAAACCGTGAGATGAATGAGCTGAAGGAGCGGCTGTTCGAGCTTGAGCGCATTTCAGAACCAAGCAGCGCCGAGATCGCCGAAAAGAAGGCGTTGCTGGAAAAATTGCAGGAGATGGAAGCGCGCCGCCGCTGGGCGCCGTTCATCGACCCTCTGGATGTTCGATACAACGCCTTTGCGCCGACGCCGGTTCCGACGACCGCCGCCGTCATGTTTTGCCTGATGGACGTTTCAGGCTCGATGGGCGAGCGCGAAAAGGACCTCGCCAAGCGATTTTACATGCTGCTCTATCTGTTCCTCAAGCGGCGCTATGAACGCGTCGATGTCGTCTTCATCCGCCACACGCATCATGCTGAAGAAGTCGACGAGGAGACTTTCTTCTATTCGCGCCAGTCGGGCGGCACCGTCGTTTCGACCGCGCTTGAAAAGATGCTCGAAATCCAGCGCGAGCGCTATGCGGCGTCTGACTGGAACATCTATGTCGCGCAGGCGTCCGACGGTTACACACAGTCGGGCGACGCCAAGCGCTGCGTCGAAATGCTCGACGAAGACGTGATGCCGATCAGCCAGTATTACGCCTATATCGAAATCCTTGACGAGCGCGAGCTTGAGGTTTTTTCGGATAAGGATTCAGGCGCTGAGCTCTGGCGCGCCTATCGCACTTTTGCGCCGCGCTGGAAAACCTTTGCACAGACAAGGATCGCGAAGCCTGCAGATATTTTCCCGGTCTTCAGAGAGCTGTTCGCCAAGAACACGCGGGAGGCGGCATGAGCGCCCTCCTCTTCACCGACAGCGAATGGTCGTTCGATCGCCTGAAGGCGACCTATGACGCGATCGAAGATATTGCGCTCAATGATCTAAAGCTCGACGTTTATCCGAACCAGATCGAGATCATTTCGACCGAGCAGATGCTCGACGCCTATTCGTCGCACGGGATGCCGCTGATGTACCGCCATTGGTCGTTCGGCAAGCATTTCGCCCGCGACCAGATGATGTACCAGAAGGGCTATCAGGGTCTCGCCTATGAGATCGTGATCAATTCCAACCCCTGCATCGCCTATCTGATGGAAGAAAACACGATGACGATGCAGGCGCTCGTCATGGCGCACGCCAGTTTTGGGCATAATCATTTTTTCAAGAACAATTATCTCTTCCGGCAATGGACGGACGCGGAGGGCATCTTGCCCTATCTCGACTTCGCCAAGAAATATATCGCCAAATGCGAGGACGAATATGGGCTCGAAGAAGTCGAGAGAGTTCTCGACAGCGCCCATGCGCTGATGGATCAGGGCGTCTTCCGCTACAACCGCCCGCCGCGCCTTTCCGAGGCCGATCAGCTCGCCAAGGCGGTGGCAAGGGCCGAGCACGAACAGAAGACCTTCAACGACATATGGCGCACGCTGCCGACTGCGGAAGAAGATGACGGCGACGCGGAAGAGCGCCAGCTTGAAGTCAGAAACATCAAGCTGCCGGAGGAGAACCTTCTCTATTTCATCGAAAAGGCCTCGCCCATCCTGAAGCCGTGGCAGCGCGAACTTGTCCGGATCGCGCGCAACGTCTCGCAGTATTTCTACCCGCAAAAACAGACGAAGGTGATGAACGAGGGCTGCGCGACTTTCGTGCACCACTACATCATGCACGAACTCTACGATCGCGGCCTCATCAATGAGGGCGCGATCATGGAGTTTTTGCATTCGCATTCGTCGGTCATTTTTCAACCGGAATTCGACGATCCGCGCTATTCTGGCATCAATCCATACGCGCTCGGCTTTGCGATGATGGAAGATATCAAACGCATTTCAACCGAGCCGACGGCGGAGGACCGCGACTGGTTTCCCGAATTCGCCGGCAAGGGAGACTGGCGCGACGTGTTGAAAGACGCGTGGGCGGACTATCGCGATGAAAGTTTTATCCTTCAGTACCTATCGCCTAAAGTGATGCGCGATTTCCGCCTGTTCGCGCTGCATGACGATGCTGACGACGCGCATTACGAAATCGAGGCGATCCACGATGATCGCGGCTTCCGCCGCGTTCGGGAAACGCTGGCGCGCCAGTATGATCTCGGCATGCACGAACCGAATATTCAGGTCGTCTCGGCCGACCTTGAAGGCGACCGCATGATATCGCTGCGTCATGAGGCGCATGCCGGCCGCACGCTCGACCCGAAGACCAAAGAAGACGTTCTTTGGCATGTCCATCACTTGTGGGGTCACAAGGTGAAAATGGACGAGGCTGCGGCTTAATCCGCCTTCTTCCCTTCCCTGACGATCAACACGGCGGCGATCGCCAAGACGACGTCAATGGCGCCGCAAAACCCCGGCCACCAAACCGGCGCGCCATGGTCCGGAAAGAGCAAATGATGCGCAAAGTCATAAGCGCCATGCGCGAAGATCGCCGCCGCGACGATTAGCGGGCTCCATCGATATCCGGCGAGCGACGCCATGCAAAAGAGCGCGGCGACGCCGATCTCGATCAGGATCGCCTGCTCATTTCCGGAAATTACGGCGAAAAGAACGTAGTATGCCGCGATGACCATCAACACGGTCGGGTAAAATGAACGATCCCGATCAAATCCGACCCGCGAGGCAAATACGGCGACAGCGACGCCAAGCCCAAATCCCCAGAGCAGAGCGGTCGGCATCATCGCCGCTTAATCCTTTTCATCCCGGCCGAAATTCGGCACGTCCTTTTCTTGGCCCGCCGCGACGATTGCGCGCCTTAGCGCCCGTCCCCGGGCGAAGACGCTCTCCAGCGTTTCAGCGTCGCCCCAACGAATCGCGCGTTGCAAAAGCGCAAGCTCTTCCGTGAAGCGGCCCAAAACTTCGAGAACTGCCGTCTTGTTGTTGAGGAAGACGTCGCGCCACATCACGGGATCGGACGCTGCAATCCTGGTGAAGTCGCGAAACCCGCCGGCGGAATATTTGACGATCTCGGCTTCGGCGACCGATTCAAGATCGTCTGCCGCGCCGACCAGGGTGAAAGCGATGAGGTGCGGCAGGTGGCTCGTGATCGCCAGCGCAAGATCATGGTGCTGATGGTCCATGATCTCGACTTCGGCGCCGATGGCGCGCCAGATGCCGGCCGCACGTTTCACTGCAGCAAGATAGGCGTCGTCGGCCCGCGCGAGCGGCGTCATGATCGACCAGCGATGCTGAAACAGCGTCGCAAATCCTGCTTCCGGCCCCGACTGTTCCGTCCCCGCCACAGGGTGACAAGGCACGATATGAACGCGCGAGCCGAGCGCCGCCGCCGCATCGACGACAGCGCCCTTTACCGAACCGACATCGATGACGAGCGCGCCGTCATCCGCCTTCGCCGCCACATCGGTAAGAACTTTCGCCATGGTGCCGACCGGCGTCGAGACGACGATGAGGTCCGCGCCGCCAAGCGCCTCTTCCAGCGT
>JBGSLM010000194.1:0-1898 GCA_041740755.1 Parvularculaceae bacterium
GGCGGCCGCTCGATCTCGCATTGGCGAAGCGCGCTGTTCCTTGACGGCGAAAGCGACCCGGCCGCTGTCGCGACCGTCGTGCTGACGAACCGGCGCGACAGCGATCGCTACACGGAAAAGAAAATGCCGGCAGCGCCAGCGCCGGCAAGCCTGCCTCTTTCGGGACCGCCGCCGCCCTTTGGACTCCAAATGGACATGCGCTACGCGATCGGCGGCGTTCCCTTCATGCAACCGACGACGCGCTCGCTCGCCTGGCAGCGGGAGATATCGGGTCGCCCGGTCGATGCGATTCAGCTCGCCTTTCTCGCCGACCTTGGCTGGCCGCGCGTCTTTGCAATCAGCGAAGGGCCGCGCGCCTCATCGACAATCGCCATGTCGGTTTATTTTCTGGCGACGGATGAAGAAATCGCCGCCGTCGGCGATGATTATGTTCTTTGCGACATGATCGCCACAAGGATCGAATCATCGACCGTCGGCTCGAAAGCCGATCTTTGGAGCACGGACGGAAAACTGCTGGCGACAACCGAACAGCTCTGCTGGATCAGGTGACGCGCGCCTCTTAATGGCTTCCCGCCGCAGCAACGCCCGTTTCTTCGAGCGCGAGCCAATCCTCGCGCTGAAGTCCAAGTTCGATGTCGAGAAAAGTCGGCAGAATGCGCCACAACCGCTTCGACCGCGCATTCGACAAAATGACGATCCCGGCATCCTGTTCCGGGAGGAATGCGATCTGCGCGGCGTAGCCTTCGACGGTTCCCGCATGCGCGATCAGCTGCGCGCCCTCGTAATTATAGACGCGCCAGCCAAATCCGTATTGCGCGCCGTGAAAGCGCGGAGAAACGCTTCTGATGCGCGCGTTCTCAGCCGGCGACATCACGCGCGGCGTGTGGACAAGATCAAGGACGGCTGGCGCAAGGACATCGGGCGCTGCGCCCATCTGCGCCTTCAGCCATTGCGCCATGTCGAGGATCGACGCATTGACGCCGCCAGCCGCCGGAACGCGGTAATAGGGGGCCTTGACCGTGACGGCGCGCCACGGACCGAACGTATCCTTCATTCCCTTGATGGGCGAGCGCACATGCGGGCGCGCCCAGTCGCCGGTTCGCACAAGACCTTCCTGATCGACGGACGCGGTCGTCATGCCGAGCGGCGCGAACAGTCGCGAGGTCAGCGCCTCGCCATATGTCTGTCCGTATACGGATGAAACCGCAAGGCCCGCAATGTCGAAGGCGATATTCTGGTAGGAATAACATTTCCCGACCGGACAGATCAGCTTGACGCCCCGGTATTTCGGATAGATTTCCGCAACCGGCGTGTCGGCTTCCAGAAGATTGTCGTATGCGTTCGGCGGCAGTCCGGTCTGATGGCTCAAAAGATGGCCAAGCTGCAAGGACTGCTCGGCGCCGCCGGCGAGCTTCAGGCCCGGCGCAAACCGCGTCGCCGGATCTTCGGGCGACAACAACCCCTCGGTCATTGCAAGACCGGCGAGCGTTGAGGCGAACCCCTTTGACAGAGAACCGATGCGAAAGACGGTGTGCGACGTCACATCAGCGCCGCCCGCCTCGACGACGCCGTAGGATTTCAAAAACCGCGTTTCGCCGCCTTTGACGATCGCGACGGAAAGTCCGACGAAATCGCCGGTCGCAAAAGCGGCGTCGAGCGACCTTTCAAACTCGCGGATTGCATAATCTTCGGCGCCGGGCGAGGCCGCAAAGCTTGTCAGCTGGATCGGGCCTTCCTGCGCCGCCGCAGGCGATGCAAGGGCCGCCGCAACAAAAAGGGCGGCGGCAAAACGCGACAACTTCATCGAAGGGACCCATGCTCTGCGACAACGCGCGGAAGAATTGCAGCGCCGCAGCCGCGCCGTCAATCGCGCGCAGCGCCGAAACAGCGCTGTTCAC
>JBGSLM010000195.1:0-4272 GCA_041740755.1 Parvularculaceae bacterium
CGCAGCGCCTTACCGTCAAAATCACCCCGAAGACCAACCGCATGCCGTCCCATCGCGAACCTCCCTCGTTCGCCATATCGAATCAGCATTCGCGAGCGCTGTGAATCCCAAATGAGTCACGATCAGCGCGAGTTGGTATAAGGCGGGCTTCGCGCGCTACCGCGCGAAATTCGCCCAGGATCCTGGATCTACGGCGTTTCTGGCTCAGAATTGAAAGGCCGCTCCTCGAGGGCGGCCTTTTCATTTCAACTCTATTTGCGTGTGCGCTCAAGGCTCGCGAGAGACATTCGCCTTTCATAGCCGCCGAGCGTCAGCATCCGGTCATACATAACGATCGCCGCCGCCACCGACAGGTTCACGCAAAACTTCGTCGGGATTTTCACAAGGTGCGAGCAGCGCGCCTTCGCTGATGCGGAAAGATCGCCCTTTTCGGGCCCCAAAATGTAGGCCGCGTTAAGGGGATGCGGAAACGTCGGCAGATCGACCGCCCGCTCATCGAGTTCAACGCCGATCAGAACGCACTGTCTTGGCAGGACCATTTCCTCGGCGTCCGCCCATTCATAGAGCGGCACGTGCTCGGCGCTTTTCGACGTATCGGAAAGCGCCGCTTCGCGGGCTTTAAGACGCGAGCCGACGGTGAAAATGAAGCTCGCACCGAAGGCATGCGCCGTTCGCATCACCGCGCCGAGATTCATCTGTTTTGAAATACGTTCCGATCCAACGCCGAAATAGCCGCGCATCACGCCTTCGTCCTGCCGGGCGCCGCATTGACTTTCACGCGCGCCAAATCTCATTCTGCCTTATGAGCCGCGAATTGTTCAACAAGCCAGAGGGCCCCTATTTCCTGTCGCATTCCGTCGGCCTTGCGCCGCTTTCTGCGCGCCCCGCGCTTGAAGACGGATATCTAGCGCCGTGGTTCGCGGGCAATGGCGATGTATGGACGAGTTGGCTCGCGACGATCGACGCCTTTCGCGCATCGCTTGCGCCGCTGATCGGCGCAGACGCTGACGACATTTGTCCGCAAACCAATATATCAAGCGCGCTGACGAAGATCCTTTTCGCCCTGCCCGCCGAGCGAAAGCGCACTAAAATAATCCTCTGCGAAGAGGATTTTCCAACCGTCGGCTTCGTGATGGCGCAAGCGGAGCGGCTCGGTCTTAGGCCTGTGTTCTTGAAGAGCGGGCCGCATCTCGCCGATCCGGACGCCTGGGCAGAAGCCTTCAGCGACGATGTCCACCTTTTGCACCTGACGCACGTATTCTCGAACCTCGGTCTGAAGACGCCGGTCGCCGACATCATCGCAAGAGCGCGCAGCAAAGGGGTCTTCACGGTCGTTGACGCCGCACAATCTGCGGGCGGCGTCGAAATCGCCGCCAATGACTGGGGCGCCGACTTTGTGACGGGAACCTCGCTCAAATATCTTTGCGGCGGATCCGGCGCTTCATTTCTGTGGGTCAATCCCGCAACGGCGCCGCGGTGCGCGCCTGTTGATGTCGGATGGTTCAGCCACGAAAACCCGTTTGAGTTCGATATTCGCCGCTTCGCTTATGCGCCGGGCGCGGCGCGCTTTTGGGGCGGCACGCCATCTGTTGCGCCATTCGCAATCGCCTGCGCCGGCGCTGACCTGATTAAGACGGCGGGCGTCCGAAAGCTATCGGCGGGCAACCAGGCGCTGATCGACACGATTGCGACGGCGCTGCCGGCGGAGGCCTTTGCTTCGCACATCGTGAAGGGTGAGCGCGGGTGCTCCTTCATCGTAAAAGTGCGCGAAATGGATTTGGCCGCCGCCGCACTTGCAGAAGAGAAGATCGCCTTCGATCGTCGCAGTGGCGGCCTTCGCTTCTCGGTTCATCTTTACAATGATCAATCGGACGCGGAGAAACTCATCTCCGCCCTGAAGCCGTTCCTTTAAAGATCAAGCGTCAGCATCACCGGCGCGTGATCGGAAGGGCGATCCCATCCGCGGCAATCATCGCGCACCCTAAAGGCTTCGCGGCCGTTGCTGAGCGCCGCATTTTCCAGCGCCGGCGTCACCCAGATATGATCGAGCCGCCGTCCCCGGTTCGACTGGCGCCAATCGGCCGCACGATAAGACCACCAGGTGTATATTTTTTCGGGCTCCGGGATCGCTTCGCGCGCGACATCGATCCATCGTCCGGCTTTGACTGCGGCTTTCAGGAGATCCACTTCGACCTGTGTGTGCGAAACGACATTCAACAATTGCCTGTGCGACCAGACATCGTGCTCACGCGGGGCGACGTTGAGATCGCCGACAAGGATTTCCTTGCGCTTCGAACCCGGACTGAACATTCCGGCGAGGTCTTTCAGGAATTCCAGTTTGTGTGCGAATTTTTCATTTTCATCCGGGTCCGGAATGTCGCCGCCCGCGGGCACATAAAAATTATGCAGCCGCACGCCGCCGGGGAGCGTCGCAGCGATATGCCGGCAATCGTCCTTGCCGCAAAAGCGCTCGGCTTCGGCGTCCTTAAGGGGCAGTTTCGATATGATGGCGACGCCATGATAGCCGGGTTGACCCGAAACCGCCTGGTGAATGTATCCGGCCGCCTTCAGCGCTTTCGCCGGGAATTGGTCATTCGTGCATTTTATCTCCTGCAGGCATAGCGCGTCCGGCGCTTCATCTTCGAGGAATCGCAAGACAAGTTCGATGCGCAGGCGGACGGAATTGATGTTCCAAGTTGCTATTTTCATGAGGAGCAAGTTTGCATGACGGGCGCTGGACCTTAGCGATTGAAACGCTCCGGGCAAGGTGGGACATGTTTGTCCGGATATGCTTGCCTCGTTACGCCAATCGGCCGAAGAGCCGTCAGCAGCATGAGCCTCGAGAACGCCCTTCTCCCCGATGGAATTTCGGCGACCGCCGCCGCGATCGTCGTCGTTTCAAGCTTTTTCACGTCAGCGCTGACCGCCTCTTTCGGCCTTGGCGGCGGCCTTGCGCTGCTTGCGATCATGGGCGCGCTGATGCCGCCCGCTGCGGTCATTCCGGTTCATGGCGTTGCGCAGCTCGGATCAAATGCAAGTCGCTTAAGTCTCCAATGGACTTTTGTTGTCTGGCCGATCGTCACATGGTTTGCAGCCGGCTCGCTTCTCGGCGCCGTCATCGGCGCGCGGCTTTTCGTCGAGATCCCGGAAACGCTGCTTCAGGCGTTGATCGGAGCTTTTGTGCTTCTGACTGTCTATGGCCCCAGGCCCAAGGGATTTGCGCCAGGGAAGAAGACCTATTTCCTGACCGGCGCCGCGAGCGCCGTGCTGTCGATGTTTGTCGGCGCGACAGGGCCGATCGCCGCCGCAATGGTCGGCGTTGCAAAGCTCGACAAGATGAAAACCGTCGCAACACATGCAGGGGCGATGACGGCGCAACATCTGTTGAAGTCAATCGCTTTCGGCTTTGTCGGATTCGCCTACGCAGAATGGGCTGCAATCATCATCGCGGTCGTCATCGCCGGATTCCTCGGCGCCGCCGCCGGCACGCGGCTCTTGCGCAACATGCCGGAAGAAAAATTCCGAAAGGGTTTTACCCTCGTGCTTACGTTTTTCGGTTTCTATCTGATCGGAACTGCCTTGCTGGCTCTATCATGATCCGTCAGAAAAGATTGAACGACGACCCGATTATGCCGACCGGCCATCGCCCGAACTCGAACAGGCGGAATTTCGCCGTAAACGGATGATCGTTGGCGTCAAAAGCGGGATCGACAGCGGCGATCAGAACGAGCGACGCCTGATGCGCGGCCTGCACGGCGGCGCCGACTGCGAGCTGCTGCTGGCCTTCGTCTTCAACATCCCAGATAAAGCTCGCCTGCTCCATCGATTCCTTTGCGGGCTCGGCGACACGGTCTGCGATCAGCGTAAGGCCGATGTTCAGCGCTTCCTGCGACAGCGTTTCAAGGGCGCGCCCGGTCAAATCCGATCGCAACAATTCTTCCGCCTCCCAGGCGGGCGAATCCCAGTCGATGTTTTCCGCTGCTGCGGCGGCGTCCTCCCAGTCGACGAGGATTGCGACTTCCGAATCCGGAAATCCGAGACCCTCCGCATACGACCTTGCTGCGGCGTGAGCGCCCGGCGTCAGCGGCTCTCCGAGATTGGCGAACCATGGGATGCGTTCGAGCGCATGCGCAAACCTGCGGATGCGGGCGAGCGCCGGCAGCTCCCGTTCCAGCGCTTCAAGTTCACGTTCATCCATGTGCCAACCTCCGGTCGCCCTTATAGGGGCGGAGAAACAAAAAAGCGCCAGATCCTCGACGAGGATCGGGCGCT
>JBGSLM010000196.1:0-61077 GCA_041740755.1 Parvularculaceae bacterium
CCGGCGCCCCGGCGCCGGGCGCGCCCCCATCACGGGGAGCGCAAGAAGCTGACGACGCAAACGCCGCGCACAGCCCAAGAAGCACAAATCGCCGAAACAACATGCAACGCGCTTTCGGTAGCCGAAGGGCCCTAGTTTTCCTGGTCCGGGCGGATCTCGATCGCCAGAAGTCCCTTCGATCCGTTGGCGAAGGAAATCTGGACGCGCTGACCCTGGATGACTTCACCCATGCCGCATTTGCGCAGGATTTCCATGTGAAGAAAGATATCTTCGGTTCCGTCGCCGCGCGTCACGAAGCCGTATCCCTTCGCGCGGTTGAACCATTTTACGGTCGCGCGCTTGAAATCGCCCGCAGGCGTTTGGCTCAGGATCGATGACGGCGGCATCAAGGGCGTCGCCGTACTGTCATCGATTTCGATTATCTTCAGAGCCTGAAGGCCCTTCGATCTTCGCACGACCTCGCAGACGACCGTCGCGCCTTCCCGCGCCGTCGATCTTCCCGCCTCGCGAAGGCAGGAAGAATGGATAAGGATATCGCCGCCGCCATCGGTGGCGATCAAGAATCCATAGCCTTTTGTTGGATCAAACCATTTGACGACGCCCTCAACCGTGAAGGTCTCTTCGTCACTATTTGCTGGCGACTTGGCGCTGATCGCGCCCCCAGAAGTCTCCGCCATATCAGCCGTTATCCCCGTCAGTTCAATTGGACGCCGGCTCGTCAATGCCGCCCGTTTCCACCCAGCCCGCTTCTCACGGACCTCTCCCTACTGGACTGAATCGCCTTTTCTTTGCAGCCCGCACAGACCGGACCGATGAGCAGCGATTACTCCGACCACTGTGCACCAATTTGGCGAATTGGTCAGTTGTTTTTTCTCCTGTCGATTGAACCGGGACGCGCCGACGGCCCGGATGGGCGTCAAAAGCGCTAAACCGAGCCCTGGGCTCTGAAATCCGATAGGAACTTCGAAATCAACAGCAGGAAGACTTCGAAATCCGATTCGATGTTCTTGACCGTAACCCCGCCGTTGGAGTTGCGATCCATCTGCAGCGCGACATCGCCGTCACGGTCAATGTACGCCCGCCCGAATTTTACTTCGCTGTTGAATTTGCTAAGGAATTTGTGGCCGCCTTCGCCAAGCGCCACATCATTCAAATATGAGATATACGAAACATCCGCGTCTGCGCCATCGACGCCGACGAGAACGACATGTTCACCCACGACGACTGCAAGCATGTTCGGCTTGAAATCCTGAACCGAATATCCTTTCGCCGTCAGCGATTGCGCGATTTGCGCTTTCGTGACGCCAGCCGCCAATGCGCCGGTGCAGGGCGCCAAGGCCAGCGTCAACGCTGCTACCGCACCGATTACCCCTTTGATCACAACGCCCCTCCACAAAACGATCGCCTTCCCGATAGGTTAATACATCGGAAAACCGCGTCGAAATCAATTGGCGTAATGGTTAACGGCCAGCGCCTGGAGGGGCGGCAAAGGGCGGATTTTCCACAACCTTGGGCTTTTACTGCGAAACTGGCAGGCCCTAGGGGAGTCGAACCCCTCTTTTCAGGTTGAAAACCTGACGTCCTAACCGATAGACGAAGGGCCCGCAGCGTCTCGCGGCTGCGAAGCGAGGGCGCTGTATAGGCGAGGATTTGGAAGCCTTGCAAGCCCTTTTGGCGAAATCAGGAAGCCGCCTCGGCGGCGTCTGCGATGTGGAATTGCGCAGCGCCGTTTCCCCGCCAGTTGTCGGCCTTTATGCGTCCTGCGACATGGATCCGCGCGCCGGTCATCAGCAGGGCGCCAAGCGGTTCGCCAACCGCTCGAAATGCAATTGCACGGACGCGCTCTCCGGTCGCGCTGACCAGCTCGCAGGCGATATGTCCCTCGCCGACGACCTTCAATCTTTCCGGCCTTATTGATGTCAGCGCGAATACCGGCTCCGGGTTGCCGGGACCGAATGGCCCCGCCTGTGCGATCAGACCGGCGAATGCGCCAGATACCGCGCTCGGCCCAATGACGCCGTCAATATCGCGAACGCGGTTCATCAGGGCGCGCTCGACATCGTCTTTGCACGTCGTTTCGAGAAATTCCGCAAACTCCGCGATTCGGCCTGAATTGATCGTGAGGCCCGCAGCCATCGCGTGACCGCCGCCCGATATCAAAAGGGCCGCCTCTTTCGCGGAGCGAAATGCGGCGCCGATGTCGACCCCTGATAGCGCACGCGCCGATCCCTTTCCTGTTTCGCCTTCAACCCCGATAATGACGGTCGGGCGCTCATAGCGATCCTTGATGCGTCCGGCGACGATCCCGATGACGCCCGGATGCCACCCTTCGCCAGACGCGACGATGACGCGGCGTTCATACAGGCGGAGCTTTTCGATCTGCGCGATCGCCGCTTCCTGCACGTCTTTTTCAATCTGCTGGCGCTCAGCGTTCATCACGTGCAGTCGTTCCGCCAGCAATGCCCGCCGCGCCGGGTCACCGGTCGTCAGCAATTCGAAAGCGAGCCGCGCATGGCCGATACGGCCTGCGGCGTTGATGCGGGGCCCAAGCAGAAATCCGAGATCATAAGCGGTCGCATCGGCGCTGACGCCGCATTTCGCGCCAAGCGCTTTCAGGCCCGGATTGCCGCCATTGTTGAGCACCTTCAATCCCTGCGCGGTCAGCACGCGCGCAAGCCCGGTCATCGGCATCACGTCGCAGACGAGCCCCAGCGCGACGAGATCGAGAAACTGCAACAGATCCGGCGCCTTGCGATCCGCGAAATAGCCCGCGTCCTTCAATGCCCGATTGATCGCGACGATCGCCATGAAGGCGACGCCGGCGGCTGAAAGCATGGTCAGGTGCGAGCGATCGTCCAAGCGGTTCGGATTGACCGTCGCGTAAGCGCCGGCAGGCGGGGGACCATCCATCTGGTGGTGATCAAGAACAATGATCTCAAGTCCTTCGCTCGCGGCGGCATCAACCGCAAGGTGCGCCGCAGCGCCGCAATCGACCGTGATAACGATTTTGACGCCGCCATCCTTCAGTGTGCGGAATGCTTCGATGGTCGGCCCATAACCTTCAAGAATCCGGTCCGGCAGATAGACGTCGAGCGGCGCGCCGATCGCGGTGAAATATCCTTTGAGCACCGCCGAACCGGAGGTTCCATCGACGTCGTAATCCCCGAATACGCCGCAGCGCTCGCCGGCGACGATCGCAGCCGCTAGGCGGGCGGCGGCGCGATCCATGTCGGCAAGCGTCGAAGGATCTGGAAGGCTCTCACGCAAGGAAGGATTCAAATAGAGCGCCGCCTCGCCCGCCCTGACGCCGCGTCCCGCAAGGAGGCGCGCCAGCGCTGGCGCACAACCAAGTTCCACCTCGATCGATTCGGCATGAGAATTGTGAATGTCACGAAGAACCCATCGCTTTCCCGAGGCGGATTGAGCCATCGGCGGCAGGGCGATCGCCTCCCACCCGCCGGCAAGATCGGACGCGCTGTCGGCGCTCCCTGCAATAATCGGCATTTCAACACCTTGTACAGCCGCCGCGCGTTCCGACTCGGCCTATCCCGCGCACGCAAGCGCTTCTGCTCTACATCGACGCGCGGCCCTGCGTCGACCGGGACCGGTCTGCGAAGGAAATATTCAGGAAATGGGTCCGATATCGGCTCATCGCCTGCTCGGCCGAAAGGGATTTGTGACGGCTTTCTGGACAAGGATGATTATTGGCTCGGCGGCGTTCACGCTTATTGCCGCGGCGGCGGCCTTTAGCCCGATTGGCGCGGGTCGAATCGAATCGCGTGTCCAGAATGCGGCTGACGCCCAACTTCTAGAAAATGACATCTCCTGGGCGCGGGCTAAAGCGCAGGGCCGAACGCTTATCCTCTCCGGCGCGGCGCCGGGCGAGGATGCGCGAAAAGCGGCAATTGAATATCTGACGCAAGCGCCAGGCGTTGATCGCATCGATGCAGCCGCCGTCACGATCGCCGAAACGCCAAGCAAGGCGCCGCCGCCGGAAGCTCTTGAGCCCGAGAAACTTGCGCAGGTCGATCCCGCAACGAACGCCTCCGATTGCCAGTCGGCTATCAATCGAACGCTCAACGGCCGCCGCCTGACCTTCAGGCGCGATAGCGCCCGCCTTGGCGATGAAGGCCGCGCGCTGCTTGACTACGTCATCCATTCGTTTGGCGTCTGCGAGGGCCAAACGATCGCAATCGAAGGCCACACTGACGCCGCCGGCCCGGAAAGCGACAATCTGGCGCTGAGCGAAAGGCGCGCAAAGGCCGTCGAGGCTTATCTGCTGCAAACCGGACTGCCCCTGTCCTTCGTCGTGCACGCTTTCGGAGAGACGCGCCCGATCGCCTCAAATCAGAGCGATCAAGGACGCGCCGCCAACCGGCGGATCGATTTCGTCGTCGAGGCGGCGAATACGCAAACCCGAACGGAATCGGATTAACGAAAATCATGGTCTGGCTTGCTGGTGAAATCTGGGTGCTTTTGGTCGTCGCATTCGCAGCTGGCGCCGGCGTCAGCGCGTGGGCGTTTTCCGCGCGACGCGGAGAACAAGAATCCCGTGATGGGGAAGCGCTCGACACCGGCATGCCGGTGCGCGCGGCGGAACCCGCGATCCTCCTTGATCTGCCGGATGGCCAGAAGGATGATCTTACGCAGATTATCGGCATCGACCAGCCGACTGAAATCAAGCTCAACGCGCTTGGCGTTTTCCACCTCCGTCAGATCGCGGCATGGGACGAAAGCGCGGCGCGCTGGATCGAGATCCGCCTCAACGAGCCCGGCCGCGTTGTGCGGGAGCGCTGGGCCGAGCAGGCGGCGAGCATTTCCTGACATTGCGCCGCTTTGACAGCAAAGGGCTCCCGGCGTAACTCCGCCGCAAGAAGGAGCCGCCCATGATTCCCCGCTACGCCCGCCAGGAAATGGCGTCGATCTGGTCGCCGGAAACGCGTTTCAGGATCTGGTTCGAGATTGAAGCCCACGCCGCAGACCGGATGGCGGAACTCGGCGTCGTTCCAAAGGAAGCAGCGGCGAAGGTTTGGGAGAAAGGACGCAATGCCGCGTTCGACGTCGAGCGGATTGACGAGATCGAACGCGAAGTCAAACACGACGTCATCGCGTTCTTGACCCACCTTGCAGAAATTGTCGGCCCTGAAGCGCGGTTTGTGCATCAGGGAATGACGTCGTCCGACGTGCTCGACACCTGTCTTTCGGTTCAGCTCGCGCGCGCGTCGGACCTGCTTCTTAAAGATATCGACCGCGTGCTGGCCGCACTCAAGAAGCGCGCCTTCGAACACAAGAACACGCTGACGGTTGGGCGCAGCCACGGCATTCACGCCGAACCGACAACATTCGGCGTCAAGCTCGCAACCTTCTATGCGGAATTCGAACGCGCGAAAAAACGCCTCCTCGCCGCGCGCGAGGAAATCGCCGTCTGTGCGATTTCCGGCGCAGTCGGCACATTCGCCAACATCGATCCTTCAGTCGAGGAACATGTGGCGAAAATGATGGGCCTCGCGATCGAGCCCGTATCGACGCAGGTCATTCCGCGCGACCGGCACGCAGCTTTTTTTGCAACGCTCGGCGTCATCGCATCGTCGATCGAACGCCTCGCGACAGAAATCCGGCATCTGCAACGAACTGAAGTTCTGGAGGCGGAGGAGTATTTCTCGCCCGGCCAGAAAGGCTCGTCAGCGATGCCGCACAAGCGCAATCCGGTGCTTACTGAAAATCTGACCGGACTTGCCCGCCTCGTCCGCATGTGCGTGATCCCGGCGATGGAGAATGTCGCGCTCTGGCACGAGCGCGACATTTCGCATTCATCGGTCGAGCGCGGCATCGGGCCTGACGCGACCATTCACCTCGACTTCGCGCTTAACCGCCTCGGCGGCGTCATTGAAAACCTTGTCATTTACCCTGACCGGATGCGTGAGAACTTGAACCGCCTTGGCGGCCTCGTCCATTCGCAGCGCGTGCTTCTTGCACTCACCCAGGCGGGAGCGTCGCGTGAAGATTCCTATCGCCTTGTCCAGCGCAACGCGATGCCTGCCTGGCGCGGCGAAGGCGCTTTTCTGGACAATCTGAAAGCCGACGCGGATGTCATAGCGAAGCTAAAGCCCGCAGATCTCGATGCGCTATTTGACGACGGCCATCACACAAAGCACGTCGACACGATCTTTCGGCGCGTATTTGGCCGCGAGGGGTAATGACGCTGCGGGACCGACTGCAAAAACTCTATCGCGGCGACGATCCCGCTACCCGCCGGTTTCATATTGCGCTCGCTGTTTTCGATATCGCGACAATCACATTTGTTGTCGTTTCCTCGTTCTTTCGAGGCTCCAATGTTGTTGAAGCGATCGATTTTGGGATCGGATTGGCGATCCTCGCGGAGCTCGCAATGCGCATCGTCGCAAGCCAATCGCCGCGCCGGGAACTGCTTAGGCTTCATAGTCTTGCCGACATTGTCGTCATTATTTCGCTGATCGCTCCGATAGCCGGCGAAGGCTTTGCGTTTCTTCGGGCGCTGCGGATTTTGCGGTTGCTGCGTTCCTATCAGGTCTTTTGGAATCTTCGCCCTAATTACCGTCTGTTCAAAAAGAACGAGGAGACGATAGTCGCCGCCGGAAATCTCGGCGTCTTTCTTTTTGTAGTGACTGCGCTCGTCTACGAAACACAGCACCGTACAAACGAATTGATCCGCAATTACCTCGATGCGCTCTACTTCACTGTGGCGACGCTCACGACGACAGGCTATGGCGACATTACATTGACTGGAGAATTCGGCCGACTCGTCGCTGTTATAATCATGATCGTCGGCGTGTCTTTGTTCTTAAGATTGGTTCAGGTGATGATCCGGCCTGGCAAGGTCGAATTCAAATGCCCGGACTGCGGATTGAAACGCCATGAATACGACGCCGTGCATTGCAAGGCGTGCGGGCGCATACTCAATATCGAAGATGAAGGATCTGTCTGACGCCTCGCAAAAATGCGCCGACCGGCAATTCTACATGCGCCTTTATCAAGACCGTCAGCATCTCGCCGCAAAAGCAGGTCGTTCCGGCGATTTTGGGCTTGCATGCTCCGTCCTGACAATCAGCCTTGCTCGTTTCATCCTCGGGAGGAACGATTGATGCGTATTGCGTTGCTCGCGTTTCTGGCGGCTCTGGCGATGCCCGGCGCAGCAGCAGACAACATTCAATCCGCCAAGGCCCCGAGCTGGTACCTTGAAGACATTGCGCGCCTCACGGCTGACGGAGGCCGTTGGATCGCCGACAATTCCGCCTACATGAGCGAATCCGAACCCTTCGACGCTTATGGGACTGAGTGGGTGTCGGGCTTTGACGGCGACACGATGACTGGTCGCCTCTTCGGCATGAAAGACGGCAAGGAGCTCACCTTCAATTTCTGGGAGTTTCGTCAATATTGGCACCCTGGAAGGCAGGAGGCCGTCGTCGAACAATTCGGCTGGGGCGGAGCGCTTGGTGTTGGCGCACTTAACGCCGACGGCGCTGGAACGCTTTCAGATCAAGTATTTTACAACCCCGATGGAACAACGACGCGGACCGGCCACAAGAGTTCATTTCCGAACAGCAAAACGCATGTGACCGAGAGCTTTGACATTGTCGGCGACGAGAAAATACCGCGGCGCAAATATGTTTGGAAACTGCAATCGTCAGATAAAAAATGAACCGCCCGGCGGGGTCAGGCCGGGCGGTTCGCTTTGCCGTTCGGAGGGGTATTGAACGGCGGGGCCGATCAGGCGAATGCGTGATTGGGTTCAGCAGTCTGCTTCGAACTTTTGTTCCGTCTGCGCGCGTCTTTCAGGCGCCATGCGATGCCGCCAAAGCCGAGCATCATCAGCGCCCACGCAGCAGGTTCCGGCGCGTTGGTGACGCCGCTAATGCCGTCGAGGAGAACGCCTGGCGTGCCGAAGGACGCAATATTTTGTATCCGCAGCAGCGAGCATCCTGTCGCCGACACCGTCGAGCAGAGCGCAGAAAGGTCAAAGTTCTGCACGCCGCCAGCGCCCATGTCCGCGAGCGCGATAGAACCGGCGGAGAATGTCGTAACCCCGCCGATGATCTCGCCGACCGAGATCGCGACGAAGTTCGCGGCGGGCCCGGCGAAAGGCAACAGCGTCATTGCAACGCCGGAGCCGATCAACGGATTGTTGTATTGCAACACCAGGTCGCCGCCCGATAGCACGAGCGCCGCGCCGCCATTGGCGGCAAAGAGCGCATTGTTGGCGTTGATGACGTTTGTCTGGCTGTAGACTGACGATGCGAAAATCGTCGTCGCCGCGCGCGCGGGAAACGCCGCGAGCATCGCCGCCAGCGCAATAATAACAAGACGGGTTGCCATGGTCATGGCGCTTCTCCTTGGACGTGAAACAATCACGCCCCCCACATTCAGCAAGGAGGAGCATAGTTAGGCGAATTTAAAGGAAGCTTTCCGGGACCTTAACAATTCTACGGACCGGCGCGATTCTTAACGGGCAAACGCCGGTGCGAATGTGCGGCGTTGCTTTAGACGCCACGCGACCGCGCCAAAGCCCAAAATCATAAGCGCCCAGAGTGACGGTTCAGGCGCAGCGGCGACGCCGGAAACGCCGTCTAGGAGGAACGATCCGCCGCCAAACCCGCCGATGGTTCTAATTCGCAGTAGCGAGCACCCGGTCGAAGATATCGCAGAACATTGCGTAGAAAGGTTGAGCAGAAACTGTCCGGCTGCTCCGCCCGTGAAAGCAAGCTCGGTAGAGTACACGGCGACGCTGCCGACAATCTGGCCGATCGATACGCGCACCTGCGGCGCCCCGGCGCCGGCGAGCGCCGTCAATTGTATGTTCGTTCCCGAAAGCGGTGTGGCGAAACTGTAGATGGCTTGCCCTGCTATTCCGATTGGGAAGCCAAATAGGCTGAAAACGCCGCCGACGCCCGCCGCTGAACCGTTTGCGGCGCCAAGTCCGTTATTGAGATTGCTGACATTTCCGCTTTGACCGAATACGCCCGACGCAAAAACGGTCGTAGCGGCGGCGGCTGGTTGGATAGTCAGAAAAATGGCGGTCAAAATAGCCAATTGGCGACGCATAGCTACATTCTCGTTCGGCTCCAGCAAGATTGATGCGCCTTCCGCCCTTAAAAGTTTCAAAAAATGCTTGGTAAATGAACCTAAAATTCGCCGCTCGCGGAGCGTTGAGCGCAACGATTGGTGACATTGGCGTGAGGCGTCTGGCGAAGAGAGCAATTTTGCGATTACGGTGAATGATCGTTTACCAGATCAGGGTCCCTATGAACCGTACTTTCGCACTGTTCACCTTCGCCGCATTGCTTGCAACTTTCGTGATTTCGCACCAGCGAGCGCTCGGCGCCGAACCGCTATCCCCGACAGCGCCGAATGGGCTTTCGACGGCGGCTTTCGCAGGCGGATGTTTCTGGTGCGTCGAAAAAGACTTCGAAAAACTCAAAGGCGTTCGCGATGTCGTCTCTGGATATTCCGGCGGATTAAAGGAAAGCCCAACCTACGAAGACCACGCAGGTCATGTCGAAGCTGTTCAGGTGACCTATGATCCCGCTGTCGTTTCTTATCGCAAGCTCGCCGATTATCACCTTCGCCACATTGATCCGCTAGATGCGGGCGGTCAGTTCTGTGATCGCGGCCACTCCTACACGTCGGCAATATTCGCAGCGAACGCTGACGAACGGTCCGATGCTGAAGCGTCAATCGCGGAGGCTGAAAAACTGCTCGGACAAGAAATCGTAACGCCAGTTCTCGATCGCGGCGCGTTCTGGCTCGCTGAAGGCTACCATCAGGATTATTACAAAAAGAATTCGCTTCGCTACAAATACTACCGCGCCGCATGCGGCCGGGACGCGCGGGTTAAAAAAGTCTGGGGATCACCTGCGCATTAACCGTTCAAACGCGGCGCCGTCGCCCAAGAAGATGTTTGGCCCCTTCCAACAGCAAGATTGACGCCAATCCCGCAGAACCGGCGATCGCTATTTCCCGAACAGTCAGCCCGCTGAACCGGAAGAGTTCGCGCACAGGTTCAAAAGAAAGCGTGAGCGTCAACACAATCGCTACAAACGCGGTGACTGCCGCAAGCGCAATATTGGGCGCGAGGATCGCGCGCAAGATCGACGCGCTGAAGGCTCGGTTGACTAAAATCAGACTGAACACGACCGATACGACAGAAACGAAGGTCATCGTTCGCACGGTCGCGTCATCAAGGCCGCTTGCGATCGCTGTCATGTAAATGCCAGCGATGATTGAAAACGCGAGCATGCCTTCGAACAGGCTCCAGCCTGCGAGGCGCCGTGTCAGCAGGGGCTCTTTTGGCGGACGTGGCGGACGCCGCATCACGTCTTCTTCTTCCCTCTCAGCCTCAAGCACGAGCGAACAAACCGGGTCGATGACCATTTCAAGGAACGCAATATGCACGGGGCCGAAAACGATCGGAAGGCCCGTCACGAGGGGCAACAAAGCCATGCCTGCAATTGGAACGTGAACGGACAAAATGAACGAGGTCGCCTTTCGCAGATTGTCGTGAATACGCCGGCCAAGCCGCAAGGTTTTGACGATGGCGCCGAAATCATCGTCAAGCAGAACAATCGCCGACGCTTCGCGTGCGACGTCCGTTCCGCGACCGCCCATGGCGACGCCGATATGCGCGGCCTTTAGCGCTGGCGCGTCATTCACGCCGTCGCCGGTCATCGCGACGATTTCGCCGTCGTCTTTCAGCGCCTTGACGATGCGAAGCTTTTGCTCCGGCTTCACGCGCGCAAACACAGTTGTCGTTCGCGCTGCGGCGGCAAGTTCCGCATCGCTCATCATGGCGATCGCATCGCCAGTCACCATTGTATCGCCGTCAATTCCGGCTTGATCAGCGATCGCACGCGCCGTCACCGGATAATCGCCGGTGATCATGACAACGCGAACGCCCGCCGCCCTGCACTCTGCAACAGCAGCGGCGGCGGTCTCGCGGATCGGATCCGCAAGGCCCGCAAGACCCAGATATTCAAACGCGAATTCGCGCGGCGTGTCGGGCAGACTGCCGGAATGCGATGCGCGGGCGATCGCAAGCACGCGCAGCCCTGCGTGCGCCATCTCATCGACCATGCCGAGCATCCGGCGCGTTTCCGCATCGTCGAGACGGCATAGGCCCGCGATCGCTTCGGGAGCGCCTTTCGCCGCAACTACATCCCCGCCGCGGGTCCGCCAAACCTGTGTGACGGCGAGAAGCCCGGCGTCGAGGCCATAGGTTCGGACGAGCGTTCCGTCATTGGCGCCGATCGTCGATTCCTCAACCAGGCGGTGAAACGCTTTTTCCATCGGATCGAAGGGATCTGGCGCGCTTGCGAGCGCCGCCGTTTCAATCAATGCGGAGAATTCCTCGCCTGCGACGAACGCTCCGTCTTTCCGATATGACTTTGCGCCGCTTGCGAGGGAGAGCGCGGCGACGCTCATTCTGTTTTCCGTAAGAGTGCCGGTTTTGTCGGTGCAAAGGACCGTCGCTGCGCCGAGCGATTCAATTGCCGCCGCTTTGCGCGTCAACACGCGCGCGCGCGATATGCGCCAGGCCCCCATCGCCATGAAGACAGTCAGGACAACCGGAAATTCCTCCGGCAACATCGACATGCCGAGCGCTATTCCGACAAGCAGCGCGTCGAGCCATCCCCCGCGCAGAAAGCCGTAAAGCAAAATCGCAGCAATGCTCGCCGCGCCGCCGACGATCGCGAAAATGCGAACGACGCGCCGCATTTCGACCTGCATTCGCGGCGGTTCAAAATCGAGCGCGTGCAGCGTTACGCCGATTTTTCCGATCTCGCTGCGCGCGCCGGTCGCCGTCACTTCGGCGACGCCAGATCCTCGCACGATCAACGTCCCTGAATAAACGACGCCATCTCCGTCAGCCTTCGTGACCGGAAGGGACTCTCCCGTCAGCAACGACTCGTCTACCTGAAAATGAGATGACTCGATCAGCGCCGCATCGGCGGGCGCCCGGTCACCCTCCCCGAGCGCGACAATATCGCCTCGCACGACGTCGCGGCCCGCTATGCGCTTCTTGACGCCGTCTCGGATCACAAGGGCACGCGGGCTGGTCAGATCGCGCAAGGATTCGAGAACGCGCTCGGTGCGCGCTTCCTGCACGACCGTTATGATGATCGACAGACAGGCGAAGGCGAGCAGCATCGCCGCTTCAGTCCGGTCGCCAAGAACGAAATAGATCGCGCCGCCGGCGACAAGCAGCGCCAGCATCGGCTCCCGAACGACTTCGCCGGCAATCTTCAGGATTGAACGCCGATCGCTTTGAGGCAATTCGTTCGGCCCTTCAGCGGCAAGGCGGCGCAGCGCCTCCGCTTCTGTGAGGCCGTTTCGGGAAGCCGGGCGCGCGCCAGCGGTATCGATCATTGTTCTCCCGGCCGGTTCGCGATCAGGGTCGCTTCGGTTGTTGCTGGCTGATGCAGTGGAACGACCCGCCCCCCGACAACAAATGCGAGGAATCGATCGCGTAAAAATGCGGGCGGTCGACATGCTGTTCGAGGATTTCAAGGCATTCGAGCGCCGTTTCATCCTCGCCGGTCAACCCGCCATAGGACGGCATGACCAGAGAGTGGTTGGCGATATAGAAATTCATGTGGCTGGCGGGAACTATCCTGCCATCCAGAATTGCTCTTCCGGGCGACGGAATTTCGATCACCTCAAGCTTTCGGCCGGCCGCATCGGTCGCGGCCCGCAGCGCTTTGCGGATCGCGGCATAGACTTTGACGTTAGGGTCGTCTTTTCCGCTCGGCTTCATGCAGACAACTTTTCCAGGCGCAATAAATCGCGCGAGATTGTCGACATGGCCGTCGGTGTGATCGCCGATCATTCCCTCATCGAGCCAGATCACCTTTTCGGCGCCGATCGCTTCCTTCAAAACGTCGTCGATGTCCTTTTCGCTAAGCGACGGGTTGCGGTTTTTGTTGAGAAGGCATTGCCGCGTCGTGATGCAGGTCCCTTCTCCGTCAACCTCAAGCGCGCCGCCCTCAGCGATGACACCGTCGAACCGCCGAAGGCGGGCGCCGGCCTTCTCGGCGACGATGCCCGAAATCCGGTCATCGGAATCAAGAAGATATTTCTCTCCCCATCCGTTAAATCGAAATGCGCTCGCATGAACGCCGGCGGCGCCGTCATCGACAAAGATCGGCCCCGTGTCGCGCAGCCAGACATCGCCGATCGGCGCGTCGTGCAACCGGACAATCGTCGGATCGGGAAATCCAAGCCGCATTGCTTCCGCCGCAACGCGGGCCTCCTCGCCGCGCACCAAGAGCTCGACGCGCTCGCCGCGCATCCGCTCGCCTTTTTCATCGCCGGGATCGGGGAAACAGATAGCGCTTACAAATTCGGCGACTTCGCCCTGCGCCGGGGAGAGATTGTCCTCCCAAAGGTCGGCAGCCGAAGGCCAGCCGATCCATACCGCCTCATGTTCGGCCCATTCCGCAGGCTGTCGTCGTGGAGTTTTCATTCGATTTCAGGCCCTTATCGTGGCGGCTCTGTCCGCGCATTGATCCGTTTCGATGCGGCGGCTATATACCGCCCTGCGGTTCAATCCGCGAGATAAGATCTTCGGGGCGGGGTGAAAGTCCCCACCGGCGGTAATTCGGCCCTCAAAAAGCCGATCAGCCCGCGAGCCGAGCGACAAGGCCCTTAAGGCCGAAAGCGCAGAGCAGGATCTGGTGCGATTCCAGAGCCGACGGTCACAGTCCGGATGGGAGAAGATCTCACAGGCGACGCGCTTTGCGCGCGAACGCGGCTGCGCCCTTGCGGGCTCCGGCGGCGTTTGCGTCGGCGTAAGCGGCCTTGTGTGCGCCCCGATGTTCTCGTTTCGCGAAACTCGGGATTTTTTATGTCTGGCGTTTTAAAAGTCACCCTCGCGACGGCTCTGTCGATGATGACCGGCGTTGCGCAAGCCCAATCGGCTGAGCCGATCGACGAAATCGTTGTGATCGGCGATCCGCTGGAACTGATCGAGCTAGAGGGGAGCCGATCTGTCTACGGCCTCGATCTGTCCTATGCAGATGCGCCGCGCGCGATTTCGGCGATCAGCGATGAAACCATCGATCGCTTTAACATTGAAACCGTCGATGACCTCGCAGCAGTCGCGCCAGGCACCTTTACGGGAAGCTTTTTCGGCGTACCTGGAAGCGTCACGCTGCGCGGCAATCGCGCCGACAGCTATTTTCGGGGGTTCAAGCGTGTCGAGAACCCTGGGACGTTCCCAACGCCTATCGGCGCAAGCGAGCGCATCGAAGTCGTGCGCGGGCCGACGCCGGCAATCTATGGCGCCGGCCGCGTCGGCGGGTTCGTCAATGTGACGCCGCTGACGGCGTTGACCCAGCGGCAAATCGGGGAGCGCGGCCGTCTGTTCGAACTTGGCGGCACGCTCGGCTCTTATGATAAGCGCATTGTCGAGGGAACAGCCGGCGCCGCGTTCGATCTCGCCGGCAAGGACGCAGGACTTTACGCCTACGCGGAATATGAAAATTCAAACAGCTTTTATCGCGGAATAGAGCCAGAACGCCTGCTCGTTCAAAGCTCATTCACGCTTGCTGACGCAGACCGGTTTTCGCTCGAAATCGGCGGCGCGTTTCATTCCTCGAAAGGGTACAAACAAACGCTTGGCTGGAACCGCGTGACGCAGGAACTGATAGACAGCGGAACCTATATCACCGGCGTCGATACCGATCTTCAGGACATCGACGGGAACGGCAGGCTGACACCTGACGAAGTCGACGCCGCCGTCGGTTCGTTTTTCGGAACCTCCAAAATCCGGCAGTTCATCGATTTCGGCGTGTTTCCGAATGCGGCGTTCGTACTCGACCAGAATATTGGAACGACCACGCTCGATCCGCGCACGGTGTTCATATCCGACCGCGATATCGCTGATTCAGAAACCGTCACCGCCTATGCGGATTTTGCGCTGAGCACTGGGCCGGATCAGACTTTGCGGTTGCAGGCGTTCTTCGATTCGCTCGATGGCGAACTTTACCAGAGCTATGGCTTCGCCGCGCAATACATCGCCGATGTCATCGAATTGCGCGCGTCCTATGAATATCCGTTTCATTTCGCGGGCATCGACTTCAATAATGTCGCCGGTATTTCGTGGCGGCGATACGCTAACGATACGCGCCAGACATTCCTCTCCGGCTATCTCGTCGTTGATCGCAGGGACCTATCCGCCGGGCCGACAGGTTCGGATATTTTCGATGACCCATTTTCGGTTGAGCCGAACGGTATCGGTTGGGACACCGATCTCAACTCCGTCACCACGGACCTCGCGTTTTTTGCAGTTACCGACGCCGCGTTGACGGAGCGATTGAAGCTGCTCGCCAGCCTTCGTCTCGATCGCTTCACGGCGAAATCGATCAATACCGGCGCAACCATATTCAACCCGTCGCTTGGATTTGCGGAATTTGAGGGCGACGATTTCAAGGCGAGCTACGAGGCTTCCCTCCGCTATGATTTCGGCGGCGTCATCGCGTATGCCACCTACGCCGAAAACAACACGCTTGAGACGAATGACGGCGGCGGAATCGAGGTCGACCGGATCGATCAGGGAAATTTCGTCGCTGACTCAAATCTCATTGAAGCGGGCGTCAAGGCTGGAAATGGCGATCTGTTCGCGTCGCTCGCCGTCTATCGGCAAAAGCGCCAGCGCAGCGATCCCTTCGGCAATCTCGATGAGGAAACGTCGAAAGGGGTCGAGGCGGAACTAAAATATCTGATCAGCGACAACTGGAGCATGACATCGGCGATTACGGTTCAGGAATCGCGCATCGGCGCGCCGGGACCGTGCGGATCCGGCAATGGCGAATTCATCGTGCTTCCCCCGTCCCATCTGGGAATAGCTGGTGTCAACGGTTATGGCGGCCTGTTTGCCGCGCTCAATGCGAGCTGCGTGCCGGAGCTTCAGAACGGCTACAAGCGACGCACAACGCCCGACGTGATGGCGTCCGGATTTTTGACCTACACTTCGCCGCGTACTGAATTCGGCACGTTTGGCGCGACGGCGGGCGTCATCTATGTCGGCGAGACCGGCGGCAAGATCGCGAACGCCATTCGCCTTCCCAATTATGCGCTTGGCAAAGCGTCGCTCTTCTGGTCGCATGAAAACCTGTCGGTGACCGCACATGTCGACAATCTCTTTGACAAGCGTCACTTCATACCGGTGCAGAACGTTTATGAAGAAGTCGGCGTTCTCCCCGGGCGTGGGCGTGAATTCTCCGTCACTTTGAAGGCGTCCTTCTGATGGCCGATCGCATGACGCTTCGGGCGGCAGCGCTCTCGGCCGCACTCGGCCTCGCTTTCTTTTTGATCACAGCGACGACGTTTGCGTCGCTTGGCGTCGTGCTGCCGGCGATGATTGCGGAGTTTGAGTGGAACTGGGGAACTGCGGGGCTCGGCTTCACCATGCTCGCGCTCCTTACCGGGGTCTTCAGCCCAATCGCGGCGACGTCGCTCGAAAGGCTCGGCGCACAGGTTCACTACGCGCTTGGCGGCGCGATCGCTGTCACCGGCTATCTGCTGCTGGGCGCTGCTTCAGGCGTCTTCACGTACCTTGTCGCGACGTCATTGCTGGGCGCCGGCTTCGCGCTTCTCGCCAATGTTCCGGGCACCTATATTGTCGGGCGGGCGACGCCGCATAAATGGCGCAATATCGCGATCGGCGCCTATCTCGCAGCAGGCGGCGCAGGCGGCGTCTTCGGCCCTTTGATGGCAAATGCGTTGATTGAGACCGGAGACGATTGGCGCGCCTATTGGCGCGCCGCAGCGGCGGCGGTCGGCATTGTCTCGCTTCTCATCGCCTTGCTCGCCGAACGGTCAATGTCGCAAGGGCCGGGCGTCATGCGCTCCGCCGCGCTTGAAACCGATACGACGGCGATTTTCTGGTCGCCCGGCAAAGCGATGAAGACGCCCGCATTCTTTGCTATCGCTAGCGCCCTTGCCGTCGCCTATTTTTGCGGCGTCACCGTCAGCACCTGGTCGGTGGCGCATTTGCAGAACGCGGGGCTCGCGCCTGCATTTGCTGTCGCCATGTTCAGCCTCTATTCCGGACTTAACGCAGGCGCCAGAGCGCTTGGCGGCGCAGTTGTTCGCCATATCGACGCGAAAGCGCTGCTTGTCGCTGCGCTCCTCGCCAATGTCGTCGGGATGAGTGCGCTCGCCTTCGCAAAGACTGCGCCGGTTGCGATTGTTTTCGCCGTCTTTGACGGATTTGCATTCGGTATGGCGCTGTTCGCGTCGACTGCCTTGCTGATCGATTATTTCGGCCTGAAGAACAGCCCTGCCCTGCTCGGCGGCGCAAACCTCGCAGCGACGGTCGCAATGCTCGGACCGACGATCGCCGGCCAGACGGCGGACCGCTGGGGAAGTTTCGCGCCGATCTTCATCATCTACGCCGGCGCCGCGCTTGTCGCCGCCGTCGGCGTCGCGGCGATGACTGACCCTAATGCGCGCAAAGAAAAAGGGCGGCCCTAAAGCCGCCCTTTCGAGTTTGGGAAACGCGAGTCCTAGAACTCGTACTTCACGCCGAAGCGGATCGACCACAGCGACGGCTTGACCAACGGCTGCTGGATTGAATCCGGCGTCACCGCGTTAAAGCCCGTAAAGATGATCTCGTTGTTCGGGCCGAATGCTGAACCCGGCGCGCAGAGCGCGCATCCGGTCGCCTCGTTGATATCGACGAGCGAGACCGAGCCGGGGAAACCAGCCTGATTGATCACGCCCCAATTGCTGTTGAGAAGATTTCCGACGTTGTCGATGATCACGAACGCCTTGGCGACATGATCCTTGAACACGCTTGGAATTTCCTGTTCGAACCGGAGATCCCACTGGGAGTACCAATCCGACTGGAAGTCGTTACGCGGAACGATCTGGCCCGCATATTCGTCGAGACCGAGCGCCGAGGCCGTTGCGAAGAAGTTCGCCGTGTTGAAGGTCGGCGCAAAGATGACGTTCGGATCAGCCGCGCCGGTCGGCATGTACAGCAAGTGGCGGCTGTCGAGGCGGTCGCCGAAAGCGTCGCCCGAGGCGCCGAACACGAAGCTGTAGGGCCGCGACTGGGTCACGACGCCGAAAAGGCTCAGTCTCGTGCGGAAGTCTTCGCTGAAGATCGGCATGGTGAGGCCGGCGCGAAGCGTGAAGCGATGCGGCACTTCGTAGTTCGAATTCGCGAGCGACGGATTGTTCGGGTCGGTCGTCGCGAAGTTGACGTAGTTCGAGAACGCCACCGAAGAAGTCATCGGATTGCGGTCTTTCGCGTCGGTGTATGCGTAAGCGAGCGTCCAGTCGGCGTCCCAGCCATTCGACCAGTCGAATTCCTTCGACAATGCCGCCGAGAACACCTTCTGCGAGCCGCCGTCATTGTTTGTCAGGATGAAATCCTGGTTGTTGTTGCGGTTTGCGCAGAGCGGCGAGGTCGGATTGACGCAATCCGGATCGGAACGATCGATCGAGCGGTAGATCGGCCGGCCATCGGCCACTGTTCCGATTTGCTCCAGAGTCGCATCGACGATGCCGGCAGCGTCCTGGTCGCGCGTATAGAGGAAATCGAGCATCAGGCGATAGCCGCCGCCCATCTCCCAGGTCGCGCCGAGCGCGGCTTTCCATTGCGACGGAATGTCGAACGAGGGATCGACTGCGTTGACCGAGCCATTTGCAGCGGCGCCCATGGCGACGCCGTTCACCATAGTGGTCGGCACGCCGTAGAAAGGCCGGTTCATTCCACCTTCGTCGTTCGTCCAGAAACCGGGAACCGTCGTATCGACCAGCGGCGCGCCGCCGTCAAACAGCTGAATGACGCTTACGCTGTCGTTCTGGAAGCTGTTTGACAGCCAGACGTTCGGGTTGCCCCCGGAGAAGAGACCGCCGCCGCCGCGTAAAGTGAGGCTGTCGCTGGCTTCCCAGTTGAAGCCGAAGCGCGGCTGCAACAACCCGCGCCCGTCGAAGGTCGAAGTGTTGTCAAAACCGTTGCGCGCGAGGAAGTTGGTGTTGACCCTCGGCACGTCGCTCGACGTGTACCAGTCATAACGCCAGCCCGCCGTAATGGTCAGACCGATATCATCGACGTTGAACTCGTCCTGCGCGTAGATCGTGTTCGTGGTGAATTTGAATTCTGCGGCGCCGTCAGCCGGGTCGTTCGTTCCCGCGGAGTTGCCGTAGAAAATGTCATCCGCCAATCCGGCGATGAACAGGTCGATGTTTGCATTCGGATTGATCAGCAATGCGCCGGCGCTCGCGGAATCGAAGCGATACTCGCCCTCGGTGTGCTGGATGAAGAGGTTGAAGATATCGACCGTCTCGCGCTCGTATCCGAACGATAGAACATGATTGTTGAAGCTGTAGTCGCCTTTGAACTTCATGTTCAGGGTCTTGGTGTCGAGCTTGTTCGAATGACGGGAGTCGTCCGCGCCGAGATAGACGGTCGCAGTCTGTCCATTGTTGAAGGTGCGGATTTGCACTTCGCCGAAATCGGTGCCGGCGACCGAATTCTGGCCGGTGTCGTTCGTGGTGTAGGAAACGCGCGCTTCCGTCGAGAAATTGTCGGACCAGTTCGAGAAGATCTGGCCGGAATAGGACTTCAGCTTCGTGCTGCGCAGGTAATAGTGATTGAAGTACTCGTATTCCGTCGGACCCGTATCCGAACCCGTCAGGCTGAATCCGTCATTGTAGTTGTAAGTGACGGCTGCGCGGTGATTGTCGTTGATGATCCAGTCGATGCGCGCGAGCAGCTTTTCATCATCCTCGCCATATGAACTCGGCAGCGCCCCGACATCATAGCCATATTGAGTGAGCGCCACATTCGCGATCAGATCGAGTTGCGCCTGGCTGACGCCCTGCACGCCGAAAGCGCCGGCTTCGGCCGGACCGCGGCCGATAATTTCCGTCTCATTGGTCTTTTCATAGGCGGCGAAGAAGAACAGCCGATCCTTGATAATCGGGCCGGATAGAGTGGCGCCGAACCTGAAATCGCTGAACTCGCCGATATCGACTGACGAGCCTTCCAGCTTTTTGCCGTTGAAGGTGTCGTTGGTGTAATCGAACCATCCAGACCCATGAAACTCGTTCGAACCGGAACGCGTCACTGCGTTGATGTTGCAGCCGGTGAAGCCGCCATATTCAACGTCAAACGGCGCGAGTTCGACGGCGACCTGGTTGATCGCGTCAAACGGGAACGGCATGCGCTCCGTCGGATATCCGTTCGAATTGAGGCCGAAATTGTCGTTCAGCTTGATGCCGTCGACTGTCAGGCTGTTGAAGCGCGGGCTGGCGCCGGCGCACTGGAGGCCGTTGCCGAACGACTCGTCGATGAAAAGGCGCGGGTCCGTCTTGATAATGTCCTTGATATCGCGGCTGATCGCCGGCGTATTCTGGAGATCATCGAAATTGAATGTCGCGGCAGGACCTGCCGCGATATCGACAGCGGCGCCGCGCGTGCCGACGACGACAATTTCATCGCCGGCGGCGCCTGCGGCGGCGAGATCGAGAGATACGACCGTGGTCTCGCTGATCGAGAGTACGATGCCTTCGACCGCTTCGCCCTGATAGCCGGCGCGCGACGCCGTCACCCGGTAATTGCCGGATGCGTTGAGGTTTTGCGCGTTAAAGCGGCCCTGGCTGTCGGTAGTCACTGTACGCGCCGAGCCCGTGCGCGTGTCGGTGATGACAACAGTTGCGCCGGAAAGCGGCGCGCCCGCTTCGTCGCTTATGACGCCGCGAAGATCCGACGTCGTCTGTTGGGCGTAGGCGGCGCCGCCCGTTACGGTCGCCAGTGCGATCGCCGCCGCCCCAGCGGCGAGAATTTTCTTCAGTTTCATGTGTCTGACCCCAATTGAGTGTTTTTGCGAGACAGCGCAAAGCCCGAGAAATGCCACACGCCGGATGACCTGCGCGGTATCGCCACTATTTCTCAATTATGTGACAGGCGGGAGGCGGTTTCCTGAAAAAGCAGTTTCGCGAGCACAAAACCGGCGCAAGCTATCAACAGGTCAAAATCCCGTGTCGAAAAATCAACGAGTTAGTGGGGTTTTCCCCAGCGGCTTGGATGCAACAGCCTCTACATTTTTTCAGGCGCTGGCATTCCGAGCATATCAAGAATGAGGTCAAGCTGGCGCCCAGTGGCCGCAGCGAGCGACATTCGGGATGCGCGCAACACGCCGTCCGTCTCATCCACAATCCGGCAGGCGGCGTAAAATTTCGAGAACGCTTGAGCGAGATTGAACGCATGTTCGCAAAGGTAATGCGGGAGGCGTTTTTCCACCGCATCTTTTACCGCTTCGCCAAATTGAAGGAGAGTAAGCGCAAGATCGCGTTCTTCCTTTGAAGCGATGCGGACTGAACCGGCGTCGCCGGCGCCAGCCTCCTGCGCTTTCTTCAGGACTGACCGCACGCGAACGCTTGCGTAATGAAGATAGGGACCGGTTTTCCCTTCAAATGCGATGAACCGGTCGAGATCGAAAATATAATCGCTGGTTCGAGGATTGGAGAGGTCCGCGAATTTCAACGCGGCAAGGCCGATCCGGTGCGCGATGTCGACCGCTTCATCGGCGCCGTAACCGTCAGCAAATCCGTTTTCTTTCAGGCGTTCGGCCGCGCGCTCTTCAACCATATCGATGAGGTCGCGAAGTTTAAGCACGCCGCCGGCGCGCGTCTTGAACGGTTTTCCGTCCTTGCCGTTCATCGTCCCGAACCAGAGATGTTCCAGGCGGTCTTTCGGATAGATGCCGGCGATTTGCGACGCGCGGAACACCTGTTCGAAATGATCGCGCTGGCGTCCATCGACGACATAGAGAATGCGATCGGGCTGCACGCTGTCGCGCCGATCTATAATCGTCGCAAGATCGGTCGTGCCGTACATGACGCCGCCGTCCGACTTGTAGAGAATGAGCGGAGGGAATTCTTTCTTGTCGTCGTTCCGCGCGACGTGGATGACGACCGCGCCATTGTCATCGACGGCGACGCCCTGCGCACGAAGCTTCTCGACCATCGGCGCGATCAGCGGATCGACATCAGCTTCGCCTTTCCACCAGTCGAAAGTGACGCCAAGATCGGCGTATTCACGCTCGATCGCCGCACGCGACACGCTGACAAAATGCTTCCAGAGCGCGCGGTAACCTGGCCGCCCAGCCTGAAGTTCCGCCGTCGCCTGACGCGCCTCGGCTGCGCGCGCCTCGTCCGCCTTGCAAGCGGCGGACGCCTGAGGATAAAGCCGCTCAAGATCGTCAAGTGAAACCGGCGACCTGTCCGGATAGGGACCGGTTACGGAGGGATCGAAATAGACGATGTCCGGCTGCTCCCGCTTCAACTCGGTGATGAGCTGACCCATCGGCAGCCCCCAATCTCCAAGATGGATATCGCCAATGACAGTGTGCCCGGCGAACCGGAACAGCCGTTTGAGGCACTCGCCGATAATAGCGGAGCGCAGGTGCCCGACATGCAAGGGCTTCGCGACATTCGGGCCGCCATAGTCGAGCACGATTGTCTCCGCAGCAGCCGCTCTCCACCCGCCAAGACGCTGTTCGGTCGCAAGAGCGCCCAAACGCTCATCGAGCGCTGCGTCTGTCAGCGTCAGATTGATGAACCCCGGCCCGGCGAGGCTGACCTCCGCGAAAATCGGGGCGGACTTCAATGCGGCGGCGACTTTTTCCGCGACAGCGCGAGGATTGAGTTTCGCCGCCTTCGCTGCGGCAAGCGCGCCGTTACACTGGAACTGGGCGAGATCCGGCCGGTCAGAATTGCGGACAGCCCCAAAGGATGGGTCGAACCCCTCAGCGGCGAACGCAGCGCCGACGAGCGTTGAAAGCTCTTCCGTCAGCAGCATCAGAGATCAGGAAATTTAAGGCTCTTGCCGGACCGGTTGTAAATCGCCTGTTCGGGCGTCACGACGAGGCCGACGACCACTTCGAAGTTCGTTCCGGACGTATTCTCATCCTTCCGGGGGATAACGATCTTTTCGATTTCATGCTCGACCCGCGCGATTGATTCGTCGGAATCGAATTTGACCGGAACCAGATATTCTTTTTTCTCGATCACTTCGCGATTGGTCCGCGTCACCGCGACCCAATAGGCAAAGTTGTGCTGCGGCGCGCCGCTCTTTGGACCTTTGCCGAAGGCGATCGTCAGTTTGACGGAGGCGTCAATCGGGTTCGCGCCGATGTAGCGGCAGACAAGCGAGACTTGCTCGATTTCCGCCGACCACGCGACGTCTTCAAGCCGCTGCTCGCCGGCGAAATCCACCATCCGCGCGGCCTCCGAGAGGACGACGATGTTCGGGCACGGCGCCGGATTGGCTAGGCGGGCCTCCTTGGTCGATCCGCAGGCGCTGAGCGGGAGTGCGGCCAAAAGCGCAAAGGCTAACGCTTTGTTCATCAAAAAGAACCCTTATATCCAGACGCAAATTTGACCGGCGAGCGCCGGGTTTCGGCCCTGCCCCCGCCCAGATCGAATGGTCAAACCTCGTAGCCGCTCGCGGTGCGCCGCGCAACGGTCCGGGGATCAGCCGCCGGGGGAGATGTTTGCCGAGCCATGTCTGCTAAATCGCCAGATAGCCTTGCCTTAAAGAAACCGCTGACGGTGCGCC
This sequence comes from Parvularculaceae bacterium, assembly GCA_041740755.1. GTDB lineage: Bacteria > Pseudomonadota > Alphaproteobacteria > Caulobacterales > Parvularculaceae > Amphiplicatus. Next base: position 23,609 of record JBGSLM010000196.1, read on the forward strand.
TTGCCGCCCCGCGCGGATTTTGCGCGGGCGTTGAACGGGCCGTGAGGACCGTTGAGGATGCGCTGGCGACCTTCGGCGCGCCGGTCTTCGTCAGGCACGAAATCGTACACAATGCGCATGTCGTCCGCCGCCTCAAGGCGATGGGCGCCGTATTCGTGGAGGACCTTTCGGAAGTCGCGCCCGGCCGTCCGGTCATTTTTTCCGCGCATGGCGCGCCGCGCTCCGCCTTTGATGATGCGCATGAGCGCAAGCTGCTGGCGATTGACGCCACTTGTCCGCTTGTTTTGAAAGTTCACGGCGAGGTGCGCCGTCATATCGCTCAAGGCCGACATGTCATTCTGATCGGTCATCGCGGGCATGCGGAAGTCATCGGCACGATGGGACAAGCGCCTGAAGGCGCCGTCACGCTGATCGAGACAATTCAGGAAGCCGAGGCGGCGACATTGCCAGCCGGTCCGGTCGCCTACGCGACGCAAACTACGCTCTCGATCGATGACGCATCAGCGATCATCGCGACCTTAAAGCGGCGCTTCCCTGCGATCGAAGGGCCGCGCAAATCGGATATCTGTTACGCAACGCAGAACCGTCAGGAAGCAGTCAAGAAAATATCGCCGGGCGCGGATATCGTATTCGTCGTCGGCTCGCCTCAATCGTCGAACTCAAAACGCCTTGTCGAAACCGCGATTTCCGCAGGCGCATCCTTCGCGATGCTGGTCGATGATCCAAACGCGCTCGATCTTTCAATTGCGGACGAAGCGACCGTAATCGGCGTGACCTCAGGCGCTTCCGCGCCGGAAGAGCTTGTCGAAGCGCTGCTGACGCGCCTTGCCGCCCGATTCCCGATAATCGTGGAAACGATTGAACACGTCCGCGAGGATGTGGTTTTCAAGCAGCCCATGCTGATGGCGGGTTGACCCTTCATTCGGACCTCGTTGGACGATCAATGCGCTGTCGTTCCGCGCCCGGTTGACGGCGTGCATGGCGCTGCTAAGGATTACCGCGTTCAACGACGGCGGCTTTGACCCTTATTATGATTGAAGCATTCACAGACGGCGCGTGCGCAGGCAATCCGGGCCCCGGCGGCTGGGGCGTACTCATTATCGACGGCGAGAATCGCACCGAAATTTACGGCGGCGAGTCGGCGACGACAAACAATCGAATGGAATTGACCGCCGCCATCGAGGCGCTCGGCGCAACCAAAGGGCCGCTTCGTCTTTATACGGACAGTCAATATGTCAAGAACGGCATAACGGACTGGATTCGCGGCTGGAAGCGCAATGGCTGGCGGACCGCCGATAAAAAGCCGGTCAAGAATCAGGACTTATGGGTTACGCTGGACGGAGCGACAGCAAGCCGCGCGATCGAATGGCGCTGGGTCAAGGGCCACAACGGCCATCCTGAAAATGAAAGAGCCGACGCGCTCGCGCGCGCCGGCCTTGCGTCGATCGCAGCGTGACCGTCCTAAAGCTTTGAAAGCATGTAGTCGGCGCTCGACACTTCGAACGCGCCTGGCGCCTCGACGAAGAGCTGCTTGACGACGCCGTCCTCAAGGATTGCGGCGAAACGCTGCGCCCGCTCGCCCATGCCGAAGCCTTTGCCGTCGAGCGTAAGCCCAAGCGCGCGCGTAAATTCGCCATTGCCGTCCGCCATCATCTCGACCTTGCCGAGAGCGCTTTGGGCCTGGCCCCACGCCTTCATGACGAACGCGTCGTTTACGGCCATGCAAACGATCTTTTCAACGCCCTTGCCTTTGAGATCATCGAATTTATCGACGAAGCCCGGCAAATGGCGCGCCGAACAGGTGGGCGTGAAGGCGCCGGGCACCGAGAACAGAGCGACCTTGCCCTTCCCCATCAGATCATGGGTTTTGGTTTTTTGGGGGCCGTCCGCTGTTCCGAGCATGACATCGACATTGGGTATCTTGTCGCCGACCTTGATCGTCATTTCATTTCTCCTGACGTGAAGCGTTAAAGCTAGCCGCCCCTTTACCTTGCTGACTGGTCCGTGACCACCCTCTATCCGGCTTCTTGTCTTCGCCGAAATCGGCTCGTAACTTCATAAAATGGCGACAAAGCGCGACCGCAGCAAAACCACGGGCGATCCAAGCGGCGATCGCCGCGATTTCCTGACCGGCAAACTGCTGATCGCAATGCCGAACATGACCGATCCAAGGTTTGAGAAATCGGTTCTGCTGATGGTGTCGCACGATCCGGCCCACGCAATGGGCGTCGTCATCAACAAACCCCTCGCCGACATCGAGCTTGGCGACCTCCTTGAACAGCTCGCGATCGACCCTCGCGAAGGCGCTGGCGGTGAGCAGGTATTTTACGGCGGGCCCGTGCAGACCGATCGCGGCCTTGTCATCCACACGCTCGATTACCGCTCGCCGCAAACGATGATAGTCGCTGACCGATTCGGCGTCACCGCTTCAAAAGAAATCCTGGTCGATATTGGCGGACGGGGAACAACCCGGAAACCGCCGGAAAAATTCATGCTCGCGATCGGTCACGCCGGATGGGGCGCGGGACAGCTCGAAAGCGAGATAGCGGTCAACGCCTGGTGCCATTCCGAGGCGAGCGAAAGCCTGATCTTTGGTTCAGATCGAAGCGATACATGGAATGCGGCGCTTAAAAGCCTCGGCGTCACCGGGGCGATGCTCTCGCCGGAATGGTCGAACGCCAGACCCGGCGGCTCGCCCCTGAACTAAAACGCCTAGCGAAGGCCGCCGGAAAACAGTCTGCGGCGCACGCGGCCGCCGGACGGCTTGCCGGCTTCAAGGCTCTTGTCGAGCACAAGAATTTCCGCCTCGGCTGTAGCGGACGTCGCGGACGCTTCGGGCGCCGCAGCGTCGATATTGGTCTGGACGGCCGCCTGGTCTTCCGCCTTCGCGCCAGCGCGCATAGTCGGCTGTCCAAGATGATAGCCTTGTCCCATTCGGCAGCCGATCGCCTTGGCTGTTTCTGCGGCTTCTGCGGTTTCGATGCCCTCTGCAATGACGGTCATGTCGAAATCGCGGCCGAGCTTTGCGAGTGCGGCCACAATCTTTTTCTTGCCGCCATTGGCGACGATATCGTCGATGAACGACTTGTCGATCTTCAGATAGTCAAAGTCGTATTTGTGAAGATTGCTCAGCGATGAGAACCCGGCGCCGAAATCGTCATAGGCGAGAGAGGCGCCTGCGGCGCGCAATTTCTTGAATGTGTCATTGATCTTCGGCGTCTCGCCAAGCTGCTCGCCTTCCGTCAGTTCAAGCACAAGCGCGCCCTTTGGAAGTTTGCGTTCCGCGATCGCCGCTTTCACTCCTTCAACAAATCCCGGCTCGCGGACCTGCGAAAGCGAGACATTGAACGCGGCGAAGTAATCCTTTACACCGGCCGCTACCTTTTCAGCTAGATGATCGGCGGTCGCTTTCATCATGATCGCCGTAAGCGTCGCGCCTTTGCCGGCGCGCTGCGCTTCGCGAACAATCTCTTCAGTCGTCAGCGTCTTCCCGCCTTCCTTGCTTTCGCCTGCGGGCCAGCGGACCAGCGCCTCGGCGCCGCATACCCTGCCTGTATCAAAGGAGATGATGGGCTGAAACGCCGCGACAAGCTCGCCGCCGTCGATTGCAGCCGCAACCGACATTTCGGCTTCGCTCTTGACCGGTATCGCAACCGACGCCGTTCTGCGTTCCTTAAATTCACCCGGCGCAGTCTTGGCGGCTTTGGCCGCAGCGCCCGTCAGCGAGGCGGCCGCCATTTTCAGCGCATCGCTCTTTTCGGAGGAGGCGTTCGTCGCCGAGGCGTCGTCGATAAACACAACAATCCGCTCAACGGCGCCCGCCCTGTCTACGGCCCGCGCGCCGCGCATTCTGACGCGCTTTCCATTGTGGAGCTTTAGGGTTTCATCGTAGCCGCCGTCGCCCTCGCTGGGCCCGAGCACCTTCTCGTCAAAACGCGCCCTGTCATCCGAATGGATGAATTCGCGAATCGCGTCCGGCGTGAACGATCCGTCGCTGTCCGCCCCCATCAGTGAAGCAAAGGATTCCGTCTGATGGCCGCCATTGCGGCTCCAGTCCCAAACGGCGATGCCTGAATAATCGAGCACCTGCGCAAGCTGATTTTCAGAAACGCGCAGCGCCTTTTCCTGCGCATAATCTGAACGATGATCAAAATGCCGTTCGGCGCCGCTGAATTGCGCAGCATGATCGGGCGAAAGACGGATTTGCGCGCCGCTCCTGCTGAAATCGCCCATTGCAACGAGGCTTGCCGTCAAAATGCCGACAGCAAAAAGCGCCTGCGGCGCCAGCGAGAGGACGCCGCTTCCGCCGAGGCTGAATAGAAACGGCGCTGCGGCGGCCAGTGCGGCGCCCGGCAGAATAAGCCGCGCTGCGACATCGCCGCGCGCGCTTGCGTACATCGACAGGCCGATCGCCGCCACAGCGACTGCGGCAAGTCCGAAGCGCAATAGCCCGCTCGCCTCGCCGGCAAGCACTGCGTTGATGACGCCAATGCCGACCATTGATAATGCGCCCGCAAACAAAAGGCCGCCGAGCAATTGATTGCGGCTCGCCATTCCGATTGTCGCCGACAGGAAGATCAGGGCGGAAGCGGCGAACACCCCTTCAAGCAAAAGCATGAAAGTCGGCGACGGCGCCGGCAACACGCCGAGCCAAACCGCTTGCATCGCGGCGCCGGCGCTGAGCATAAACAGCCCGCAAAATGCCGCCGCGCTTCGCCGCAATACCGCCATGCCCGCAAGAAAGGCGGCTCCGACAAGCAGCGCTCCGATAATTGCGCCCCTGCCTAGCTCCAAATCCGCTGTTGGCAATACAGATGCGGTCTCAGCCCCGAACGCCACCCATGCGACCATCACAACCGCCACCCCTGCCCATACCTTGCGAAAACAGCCAGCGGCCCCCAACCCGCCGCGACTGTTCGCCCCATGCGCATACTCACGAATGCGGCGCGGGCTGGCAAGGGGCCAGTCGATGAACGCACCGGTTTTTCGTGGTTAACCGCTGCTGCGCGCCTTAGCCGGGCGCTGGAGCGCCGCCATAATCCCGGGCGATCGCCGCGAACAGGAGATGATCGCGCCACTTCCCGTTGATAAAGAGGTAATCGCGGGCATGCCCTTCCTCGCGAAAGCCGGCCTTTGCGAGCAGCGCCCTGGAGGCGATATTCCCCGGCTGGCAGGCGGCCTCGATCCGGTTGAGCCGCCGCTCCCCAAAGGCGTGCGCCAGCACAAGGCGAACGCTGGCGAGCCCGTATCCCTTGCGGAGATGATCTGCGCCGATCCAGTACCCAATCGTCGCTGAATGCGCCGCTTGCAGGCGAATGTCGGAAAGCGTTACGCCGCCGATCATTTCGCCGGTTGATTTCAGGAAGGTCAAAAGCGAGAGCGCCGCCCCGGCGCGGTTTAACCGCTCGTGCAGCCGAAGGCGCGTCCGAAAGGCGTCGAGCGTGACATCCTTATCAAACCAGTCCGGTTCCCATCGCGTCAGATGCGACCGGCTTTGCTCTCGCAACTTCAACCACGCCTGATAGTCAGTAAGCAGCGCCGCGCGAAGCATGACATCGCCGTCGCCAAGAATTGGCGGCCGCGGAAGCTGTCTGACGAAATCGAGACTGATCATGAGCGGATGCGGCGGGCCCTGTTCGCAAATGAATGGATCAACTTAGAGCGGCGGGCGGGATTCTCAAATCACGCACGGCAATCTAGCGCGGCTTTGACCCCGGCGAAATCAGCCGGCCCTACAATGGCGAGGGAGGGGGCGCTGGCGCCAAGCGCCTTGCCTGCGGCCGCCCGGACGTCGCCAACAGTCACCGCGTCAAGACGTTCCGCGATTTCGCTCGCGGACAGCAATCGTCCATGAGAGAATAATTGACCGACCGCAGTCTCAGCCCGCGTCGCAGGGCTTTCGAGCCCCATAAGAAGCGTAGACTTCAGCATCGCCCGCGCCCGGTCGATTTCCTTGTCGTTCGCGGCGTCAGCCATCAACGCTATTTCCTTGCGTATCAGCGAAACGGATTCGGCGGCGTTTTCGCTGTCGGTTCCGACATAGGCGCCGATCGAGCCGACCTCGTCATAGCTGTCCGTGAACGAATAGACGGAATAGGCAAGGCCCCTTTCTTCGCGGACCGACTGAAAAATCCTCGACGACATGCCGCCGCCAAGCGCCTCAACGAAGATGCGCGTTGCGAAATAGTCGGCGTCGCGCACGGCCGCACCAGGAAAGGAGAGCGCAATATGCGTCTGCTCTATATCGCGCAGCTCATGATTTGATCCGCCCTTATAGGAAGGCTTCGGGGTTCTTGCCGGACGGGAAATCGGGCGTCTTGCGCCAAAATACTTTTCCGCGAGTTTTGCGACATCATCGGGATCGACAGCGCCCGACGCAGCGACGACGAGGTCTTCAGGCGCATAATGCTTCGACATGAACGTTGAAAGGCGCTGACTCGTGTGGCTGCTGACGCTTTCAATCGTGCCGAGGATTGCGCGGCCGAGCGGGTGGTCGCCATAGCTCAGCGTTTGCAGCATTTCCATCACGGCGTCGTCCGGCACGTCGGCCGCTTCGCCAATCTCCTGGATGACGACCTGACGCTCCTTGTCGAGTTCGCCCGCGTCAAACAGCGGATCAGTCAGTATGTCCGCCAGAATTTCGAGCGCCGTGCCGACATCCTTGCGCAATACGCGCGCGTAATACCCAGTGCGGCTGTAGCCGGTGCTTGCGTTCAGATAGCCGCCGATATTCTCGATCTCTTCGGCGATCTGACGGGCCGTGCGCGCCGTCGTGCCCTTGAAGGCCATATGCTCAAGAAGATGCGCAATTCCCTGCTCTTCCAGCGTTTCGTCGATGGCGCCCGCCCTGAACCAGACGCCGACTGCCGCCGATTCAAGTCCGGCCATAGGATCGGCGAAAACGCGGACGCCGTTAGCAAGAGTAATGATCTGAGACATGGTTCTCCCAACAATCAGCCAAAAAGGCTGCGCTCAAGAATTAGATTTCGGATGACAGATGCGTCAGCTTGCGCGGTCAACATGGTCTCATCGCGCGTCATCAGGTCGATGTACCTCGCCTGAAGCTGCGGACGAACGCCGCTCGCCGCTTCAACCGCATCCGGGAATTTCGCCGGATGCGCTGTGGCGAGACTTACCGCAGGGCCGGAGATTTCGCCGGCTTTACGCAATTTATCCAAAACGGCCAGTCCTACCGCCGTATGCGGATCGATGAGCATTTCGCCAGCGCGCAACATGGTGCGAATTTTCCCGGAAACTTCGAATTCGTCGGCGCGGTCGGCGCAGAAATCCCTCTCGATATAAGCCCGAACGGGCTCGGGAAGCGTCATGCCGCCTCCCTTTTCGAAGTCGTGCATAAGCCCGCGAAGCGCTAAGGCGTCCCGGCCCGTCGCTTCAAAGAGAAGCCGCTCGAAATTGGAGGCGACCTGAATATCCATTGATGGCGAAGTTGTCGGATGCGCGGACGATGGCTCGTAAACGCCGTTCATGATCGCCCGGCGCATGATGTCGTTTGTGTTGACCGCAACGCCAAGACGCCTGACCCTCGCGCCCATCTTCTTTGCAGCGTATCCGGCAAAGACATCGCCGAAATTTCCTGTCGGCACTACGAACGACACGCCCTCGTGAAACCTGGCCGCGGCGGTGAAATAATAGACCGTCTGAACGGCGAGGCGAACCCAGTTGATCGAATTGACGCCGCCGAGGTCCAGCGCCGACTTTAGCCGCTCATCCGCAAAGAGCGTTTTGACGAAGCTCTGGCAATCGTCGAAAGTTCCTTCAACGGCGATGTTGACAATGTTCGCCGCCTGCACGGTCGTCATCATCCGCCGCTGCACATCCGATATGCGGCCGCGAGGATGCAGCATGAAGACTTCCGCGTTCGCCGATCCGGCAAACGCGTGAATGGCCGCGCCGCCGGTATCTCCCGACGTTGCGCCGATGATCGTCTTGCCGCGCGCGCGCGCCTCAAGCGCCCAGCCGTAGAGCTGCGCGAGCATGCGCATGGCGACGTCCTTGAAGGCGAGCGTCGGCCCGTGAAAGAGTTCGAGAAGATAATCCTCGCCGCCAAGCGCGACGACCGGCGCCACATCCGGCGTATCGAACGCCCCGAACGCCCGGCGCGCCAGCGCGAGCAATTCTTCTTCGGAAAGTTCATCGTCCGAAAAGCGCGAAAGAACGTGCGCTGCGACTTCGGGAAATGATTTGCCTGCAAATCCGGAAACGACCGATTGTGCAATTTGCGGCCATGACGCCGGCATATATAGCCCGCCATCGGGCGCAACGCCCGTCAGCACCGCTTCGCGAAATCCGATCGCGGGCGATTGTCCTCTTGTGGAAATGTAGCGCATCAGCCGGGAAGATCGCAGATCAGGTATTTGTCGTCCAGCAAGGCGCCGATCAGGAGACGGCTGCCTGAAATCGCGGCGACCGTCGATGTCGAAATAGTATCGCCCTTGCTCGAGAAAACTTCCGTCATCGGCGTTGCGACGCCCTCCTGGTCGACGTAACGGATGACCAGCGACGGCGCAAACCGAAGCGGATCGCGTTCGACCAGCGGCAGCGACAGGGGCTTTGGCTGCGCGCCGATCCATATCGACCCGTCCCATGCGATGTTGAGATTGTCCGGCGCCGCAGGCAACGCCTCGACTTTTGCAAGCGTCAGCACGCCGTTCGATGGATCACGGTCGTAAATGCGCAGAGACTGGCCGGCGGTCTCGGCGGCGTAGAGCCTTGTGCCGCGCTCGTTCAGCGCCACGCCGTTCGCAAATCTCAACCCTTCCGCTGCGACGCGCATCGCAACGCCGTCGAAATAATAGATCTTCCCCGACGCTGCGCGGGAGAGAAACTGCAGCCGCCCGAGCAGCGACGACCGCCCGGGCTCAATGTCATTCGTGACGTAAAAGCTCCGCGGACCGACGGCGATCACGTCATTCGGGCTGGTCAGGCGGCGTTCGGCGACAGTCTCAAGGTGGGTAAGATCGCCCGAGGGAGTGACGTCAAAAATCTCGACCGCGTTCGTCGCCTCATTGACGACGAACAGGCGGCGCACATCGCCCTCCTCATAATAGTTCAACCCGAGCGGCCGGAATTTTTCGGGCGCGCCGCCGGTGCGATCGCGCCAGTTTTCGCTGTCGAGCGGATCGTCGATCAAAATGGCGAAGATAGATCCCCTTGCGCCTTTCGGGGCGCGGCGATCAAGCGAGGATATAAAGGCGCGTCCCATTGCCGGAGATGTCTCGATATCTTCCGGTCCCGCAACGCCGGTGACCGGAGAGCAGACGCCCTCAAACCGGTCTTCGACTTCCTTGAAGTGATTAAAGGTGAAGAGCGTATAGGCGACCGTACCGCCGGCCAGAGAGAGGAACAGGAGGAATGCCCCTGCCAGCAGCGAGAAACGCATTTCGGACCTTATACTTAAGCCGGATACCCCTTTAGCGGGCGGGACCATAAAGCCTTGGAGCGCGGCGCGCCAGCGGGACTTTAACCGGGGTTGCGTTTCCCGGATCGCCAGACTATATGCCCGGCTCTTTCGAACTTCAGGACGCGCTCGGCGCGAAAGGCTTCGCCATGAAAAAGGGCATCCACCCGGATTACCACACGATCAAGGTCGTCATGACGGACGGGACTTCTTATGAAACCCGTTCGACCTATGGCGAGGCTGGCGCGACGCTTTCGCTCGATATCGATCCTTTGAGCCATCCGGCCTGGACCGGCGGCCCGCAAAAGATCGGCGATCGCGGACAGGTTTCGAAATTCCAGCAGAAGTTCGGCGCGTTCAGCCTCAAGAAGGGCTGATCCGCGCAGCGATTGCTGCCGCATCAAAACTCATTATCGGATTATGAGCGTCGGCCGCCAAAGGCGTCGAGCAGCGCGCGTTGCTGCGCGGCCGCATCGCGAACCTGCGGGCGGCCGACTTTGTCCCGGAAAAGATCGGTGTCGAGGCGCGCAATCCGATCGTAAAGCTGGCTTGCGCCGTCGATCAGCGTCAGCAGCTTGTTGGGCAGTTCTCCGCTGAGAAGGTCCGCCGAAGCGCTCTCGCGCGATGTCAGGCGGTATTTCGACTCCGCCGCCTCATCGACCGCCATATCCCCTTCGCGGACCGCGCGCAGCACGAGCAGCCACGACGCGATCTGCATCAGCTGCGTCGTCAATCGCATCGACGCGCCCGCATAGGAAAGCGCTGCCGAACGGCTCAGCGATTTGGAGGCGTCCCGTCCTTCGCCGTCGAGGTAATTCGCCGTATCTTCGACAAGCGACATCCCCTCCCGAAAAGTCCGGGCGAATACTTCCGACTGGACGAAGGTCATGGCCCCCGACTGTGTCGACGCTTCTTTTCCGACAAATTCCATCACGCTGCTTTCCGCACCTTGGTCCACGTTGCCGAACCGGACGTACGGTGACAACAGCAAAAGAGTTAACGACAAGATCCGAGCGTTCGCCGAACCGTCTCAATTGTTAAGAGCAACCGACATGCCAGCAACCGCAAGGCGAATTCCCGGGCTTTTCCATGTTCTTGGGATAGATGGATGCCGCGCAGGGTGGATTTTCGCATCGCGCGCTCTACCCACGGGCGAAATGAGTGTCGCGATTGCGGACAGGTTCGGGTCTATTCTGGACGGGCCGGGGAAATCCGCAAGGGCGATTATCGTCGATATTCCAATCGGGCTCGCGGCGACCGGTGCAAGGGCCTGCGAGATTGACGCGCGGCGCTTGATCGGACCGCGCCGGTCGAGCGTCTTCCCCTCGCTGCGGCGTCCGATGCTTGATTTTGATCTGTATGATGAAGCAAACGCCTGGGGGAAGGCGAATGGCGCGGGTCTTTCGAAGCAATGCTGGGGGATCGTTCCGAAAATCCGTGAAGCAGACCACCGAATGTCTCCGGACCTTCAGACAAAAGTCGGCGAAGGTCATCCGGAAGTCGCATTCACGCGATTGCGCGGCGCCCCGTGCGTTCATTCCAAACGCTCACCCGAAGGCTTGCGTGAACGACGCGCGGCGCTCATCCGCGCAGGTCTCGCCTCAATCGATGACATGCTGTCGGGACTTCGCGAAAAACATCCGCTGAAAAAGGATTTTGCGCTGGACGATTTTTACGATGCGTGCGCCCTTGCTCTGACTGCCCAAGCGCGGCTTGAAGGCGCCGCCTGGCGGCTTGGCGACGGCGCGCGCGACGAGCGCGGTCTTGTGATGGAGATCTGGGGCTAAAGCTTGAACAGTTTTTCAGCCGCAGATTTTGTCGAGCCGCGCTGGGCGATCGCCTGCTCGCAGCGAGCGATCTCGGTTTTCAACGACTTGATCCGTTCCTCAAGATCGCCGACCGACAACGCATAAAGGTCCTGCTTTCCGATCTTCTCAAGCGTGAGATCGGGCTTCTCCCGCAGGCGTTCTTCTTCCATTGACGTCTTCCTTCCGCGATCCGGGCAAATCTTGCGCAATGCCGGCTCACGGTTCAAGCATTGCCGCAGGCAGACGGCGTCAAAAGGCGAGATCGATGAAAGCGGTTGAAATTTCCAAACCCGGCGGCCCAGAGGTTTTACACTTGGTTGAACGCCCCCGCCCCGCCCCGTCGAGCAATGAAGTATTGATCAGGGTCCACGCCGCAGGCGTTAATCGCCCTGACATCCTGCAGCGAATGGGGCTTTATCCGCCGCCTCCCGGCGCCAGCGATCTCCCTGGCCTTGAAGTATCGGGCGTCATCGAATCGGTCGGCGCAAATGTCAGCCGCTGGATGCCAGGCGACAGGGTTTGCGCGCTCCTCACCGGCGGCGGCTATGCCGAATTCGCCGTCGCCCACCAAGGCTCATGCCTTCCCGTTCCCAAGGGCGTTGCCGTCGAAAACGCAGCCGGGCTTCCCGAAACGATATTCACGGTCTGGGCGAATGTCTTTGACGACGCCGGCCTGAAGCCGGGAGAAACGCTCCTCGTTCATGGCGGCACGAGCGGCATCGGCGTGATGGCGATCATGCTCGCAAAGGCATGGGGCTCCAGGGTGATCGCAACAGCGTCGAGCGAAGACAAGCTGAAGGCGATCCGCGCAATTGGCGCTGACCTTGCGTTCAACTACGCGACCGAGAAATGGGAGGACGAGGTCAGGCATTCTGGCGGCGCTGATGTCGTTTTGGACATGGCGGGCGGCGATTTCGTGGCGCGAAACCTTGAAGCGCTGAACCCTAAGGGCCGTCACGTTTCCATTGCGTTTCTTCGGGGGGGTGCGGCGGAGATCAGCATTTTCCAGATCATGCGAAAGCAGCTGCGCCTTTCCGGATCGACGATGAAGGCCCGAAGCTTTGAAGAAAAGGCCCGCCTTGCCGCAGAAATCGAGCGAAATGTCTGGCCGCTGATCGAGGCGGGCAAGGTCCGGCCGGTTACAGACCGTCTCTTTGCGCTCGCAGAAGTAGCAGACGCCCACAGACGCATGGAGGAAGGACGCCATACCGGCAAAATCCTTCTCAAGATCGCCAATTAGACGCTTGGCCTCTCCCCCCTTTCAGATTATACACCGCACCCAATGCGCAGCTAGCGCATCGCTTTCCCAGAAAATTCCAGGGTTAGCGCGGCTCCCGCCGGAAGCGGGACGCCGGATACGAATTCTTTTTGGAGACAACGGCCCATGTCCGACAAACCGCTGATGCCCCTCGCAACCGCTGTGTGGCTGATCGAGAACACTTCGCTCTCCTTCGACCAGATCGCGGATTTCTGCCGGCTTCACCCGCTCCAGGTCAAAGGCATCGCCGACGGCGACGTCGCGGCTGGCGTGCGCGGCATCAACCCGATCACGAATAACCAGCTGACGCGCGAAGAATTGGACAAGGCGCAGGGCGATCCCGCCTATCTGATGAAACTTTCGCGCACCAAGACGATCGTCGCCGAAAAACCGCGCAAGGGTCCGCGCTACACGCCGGTGTCCAAGCGTCAAAACCGCCCCGACGCGATTTTGTGGATGGTGCGCAATCATCCGGAAGTATCGGACGCGCAAATTTCCAAATTGCTCGGCACGACAAAATCAACCATTCAGTCGGTTCGCGATCGCTCGCACTGGAATTCACAGAACATCACGCCGCAAGATCCGGTTGGACTTGGATTGTGCAGCCAGATCGATCTCGACAACCTCGTGCGCAAAGCGGCTGCAAAACACGCCAAGCTGCACCCCACCATGGACGCAGGTCCATCGCTCAAGCCCGCATCCGAGACTGTGGCGCCGAAGGAAGAGCCGGCCGAGGAACGCGAAAAGCCGATCGACCTCAACAAGGTGTTCGCCAATCTGAGCGGCGGGAAAACCGAGACGCATGACGATGAGGACGAAGGCGGCTATCGCGGCCGCCGGTAAAGCCGGCCGGCGCTAGCCTTTTTTCTCCTCATAGTCGGCAGCGCCGCTTCTGACGAGGCGGCCGCCGTCGACGAACACCGTCTGGCCGGTGATATAAGACGCGCCTTTCGACGCTAGAAAGAACGCAGCTTCGGCGACGTCCTCGGGATCGCCAATGCGATCGAGGGGCACCGTATTGCGCGCTGACTTCAGGTCGAATTCTTTCATGTATTCGCTTTTGATCGCGCCGATGCCGACCGAGTTGACGCGGACGCCAAAGCTCGACATGGCGAGCGCCGCCGCCTTGGTGAGCTGATGCAACCCGCCCTGAGAGGCGGCGAACGCGACGCGGTCGGCGGCGACAGTAACCGCTTCAACTGAGAGTATGTTGACGATGGCGCCTTCCGATTGCGCCTCGGTCGATTTTTCGATCTGCCGCACCAGTTGCTTGCAGACTGCCTGCGTAATCAGGAACGCTCCCTTCAAATTCCCTTCGATCATCTGATCGAAATTCTCTTCCGTAAGTTCGAGGAATTCGCCGGACGCGACGTTGATCGTCGTGTTCACGAGCACATCGACGCCGCCATAGGTTTCGAGCGCTTCCGCGATGATATTGTGAACATGCAGACGATTGGTGATGCTGGCCGTGACAAATGCCGCTTCGCCCTTCGATTTCAATTCGGCGGTCAATTCGCGCAACGTCGCTTCGTCTTCATCGGCGAGAATGACGCGGTCGCCTGCTTCCACAAACCGGCGCGCGCATGCGCCGCCGATCGCGGATGCAGCGCCTGCGATAATGACTGACCGGTTCGTCATGAATTCTTCTTTCCGTGTTGCGCCCTGCGCGCCGCCAAAAAACAAAGCGCCCTCCTTCGCAGGAAGGCGCTTCTCGATGCTCCGGATTTCGTTCAGCCGGGCGAATGATTATCCTGTCGAAGTCGCTCTATCTGGTCCTTAATTCGCAGCTTAAGTCGCTTTAGCTCGTGTACTCGCGTATCGTCGGGTTGGGGATGTTTCATTTCCGACATCAGCATGGTTTCAAGTTCTTTGTGCCGCTGACTGAGTGACTGCAAGTGAGCTTTAAGCGCCATATTCTAACCTCCTTGGTTAGGCTGCAGACCGGGAATTAAACCACGGAAAGCGCTTGCTTGTCGACTAATTCCGGCGTCGATTGTTAACCTTCCGCCTTTGCAGCGCCCCTCGAAAAGCGCTAAACCGGCTATTGCAACCGCTTGAGATATCAGTGAATTCGCCGCTTCGGATCATTATCGGGATTACCGGCGCTTCGGGCGTTGTCTACGGAAAACGCTGCCTTGAGGCGCTGAAAGACGCAGGCGTTGAAACTCACCTTGTCGTGAGCAAAGCGGCCGAGATGACCCTTGCCTATGAACTCGGCGAAAAGGCGGCCGATCTCGAATCGCTGGCGAGCGTTCGCTACGCCGTCAGCGACATCGGCGCGCCGATCTCATCAGGGTCTTTTAAAACTGCGGGAATGATCATCGCGCCCTGTTCGATCAAGACGATGTCGGAGATTGCAACAGGCGTTACGTCGAACCTCATCAGCCGCGCTGCCGACGTCGTCCTGAAGGAACGCAGGCGGCTGGTCCTCATGGTCCGCGAAACGCCGTTTCACCTTGGCCACCTTCGAACAATGACCGCGCTTGCCGAGATGGGCGCGATCATCGCGCCGCCGCTTCCCTCGTTCTATATTGAACCGACATCAGTCGCCGACCTCGTCGATCAATCGGTTGGCCGTGTGCTTGACCTTTTTGGCGTCGACAGCCCATTGACGCGGCGCTGGGGAGAAGATCTGACGAAAGGCTCGCGCCCCTGACGAACGCGCATTCTTTCTGGGACTGGTCCGCCGGGATCTATGCGCGGCCAGGCGTTGAACCGCTCCTGCTCGCGTTACAGGACCGGCATGGCCTTGGCGTCAACATGCTTTTGTGGTGCGTCTGGTCCGGCGCGCATTTTGAAACGCCAGGCGAACTTCTCATCCGAAAAGCCGAAGATCTATCGCGCCGATGGACCGCCGCAGTGTCGTCGCCGCTGCGCGTGGCGAGACGGGCGCTAACATCTCCGCCGATAAAGGCTCCAGCGCGCGCCGTCGAGACGCTGAAGGGCGAGATCAAGAAATGCGAACTTGAGGCCGAGCGGCTCGAACAGGCCGCGTTGGAAACGCTCGCCCGGGATAATCTCAATACTGCGAGCGACGCAGGCGAGGCTGCGGTCAGAGCCCGAAAAGCGCTCGCCGCCTATATCAGGCTGACCGACGCCGCAAAGACCCCGGGCTTTTCCGTATCGTTGCTTGAGGACCTGATCGGCCTTACTTTCCCGCCGTCCGAATCGGACGGTGAATGCGTTGAGCGAGCGGCCAAATGAAGTCCGGCGACGATAACGACAAAGAGGCCGGCAATATTGTCGAGGCGTCGCATTTTTTCAGCGCGAAGGAGAGCGGCTTTAGCAGCGCGAACGAAGACGCGCTGCAGGTGCGGCTCGCCCTGCTCGTTCAGGAGCACAACGATCTTGACGCCGCCATCGTCGCGCTTGCCGCCGCGCCAAGTCACGACTCGCTAACGCTCGCGCGGCTGAAGAAAAAGAAGCTGCAGCTGAAAGATATGATTCAGAAATTGCGCGATCAGCTGACGCCGGACATCATCGCCTGACGGCGTTCAGCGCTTTCGCTTTTCGTCATACATCACCTTATCGGCCGCCATCAGCGCAGCCTCCGCAGTCAGCCCCGCCGCCACTTCGACGACGCCGCAGGTGACGCTCACTTGAAGGCCGTCAGGCCCTGGCGTCGCCTTCACAATTGATGCGAGCAAATTCGCTTTATGTTCGGCGAGAGCGCGCGGCGTGTTGGTTAGGATGATTGCAAATTCATCGCCGCCGAGGCGCCCGAACACGTCCGTCTGGCGAATATTTTCGCTGATGATTGTCGCCGCATGGTTCAGCGCCGCATCGCCCGCCGAATGACCGTGCGTGTCGTTGATCTTCTTTAGGTCATCGAGATCGATGAATACGAGGCTCGACGGATGGCCATAGCGCTGCGCCATGGCGAGGGCCCGGTTAAGTTCCGCAACAAAAGCGCGCCGGTTGAGAATGCCGATAAGCGGGTCGGTGCTGGCGAGCTGTTCGAGTTCCGCCATGCGCTGGCGCGTTTCGGACAGTTCGCGGCGAAGATCGGCGACTTCCTGCATCAGCGCGGCGAGCGCGGCGCGAACGCGCGGCGTCAATTCGTCTTCGGGAATTCCAGCGACCGTAACCGGATCAACCGCCGAAACGGAAGGCGCAGCGTCGACCCGTGCGCCGCCCGCGATTCGCTCGGCAGGGCGCGGCGCTTTCGGTCCGCCCGGACCCGTCACCTTCATAATCGTGCCTTTCCATCAGAGGCGGCACTGAAGCCGGATTTGTCCGGGCTTGGCAACCGACAGCGGATCGGCGCCTCTCGAATTTGTGTTCACGGCTTATCGCGGAGGTCCGTCCGTTCGCCGCAGGGCGCGTTGTTACATTCGTAAAATCCGGCAGTAATCGTCGGTGCGGCGTTGGGTGAATGTCCCCTTCTCAGGCAATCGCAACACCCGCATCGGTGAGAAAGGCGTGGGGCCGACGCGCCCCCGTTGGATGGTCCCCGCCTTTCTCATTTTCCCCGCTTCCTGCTTTAACCTTTTAGACTTTGCAGAAGGCCGCCTGCCTGTAGTAAGCCGCCCCTATTAGAGGGTGGAGAGTCCCTTGGCTGCGAAGACCAAAACAGGCGCCGCAGGCGCGAAACCCGCCAAATCAGATATTCCTGCACCGCTTGTCGGCGTCATCATGGGCTCACGCTCCGACTGGCCGACGATGGAACGCGCCGTAAAGATGCTCGGCCTGCTCGGCGTTTCGTTCGAGACCAAAGTCGTTTCAGCGCACCGAACGCCGTCGAGACTTTATGACTACGCGACGAACGCGTCGTCGCGCGGCATCAAGGTCATCATCGCTGGCGCCGGCGGCGCGGCGCATCTTCCCGGCATGACCGCGTCGATGACAACGCTGCCCGTCATCGGCGTGCCGGTGCAATCAAAAGCGCTGTCCGGTCTCGACAGCCTTCTTTCAATCGTACAGATGCCGGCAGGCGTTCCGGTGGCGACGGTCGCAATCGGCGAAGCGGGCGCCACCAACGCCGGCCTACTCGCCGCGGCGATCATCGCCCTTTCCGACGAAGCGGTCGCGAAAAAACTCGCTTACTGGCGCGCGAAGGAAACCGCGAGCGTTCCGATGACCGTCGCCGACTAGACCATGCTCGTCGAACCGAACGGCGTCATCGGCATATTGGGCGGCGGACAACTCGGCCGCATGCTCTCGCTCGCCGCCGCGCGCCTTGGCCTGCGCACGCATATTTACACGCCGGAAGAATATTCGCCCGCCGCAGATGTAGCGCACGCCGTCACCATTGGTGGTTATCATGACGCAGAGAAACTCGCGGCCTTCGGCGAGGTCGTCAACGTCGTCACTTATGAGTTCGAAAACGTACCGGCGGAAACCGTCGAGATTCTTACCGCGCATCATGTGCCAGCGGCGCCCGGCGGACGGGCGCTCGCCATTGCGCAAGACCGTCTCCTTGAAAAGCAGTTCGTCAACTCGCTCGGCGCGAGGACTGCACGATTCTTCCCGGTCGATGACCTCGCGTCTCTTGAAGAGGGCTTAAGACAGGTCGGGCGGCCCGCGATCCTGAAAACCCGCCGCCTTGGCTATGACGGCAAGGGTCAGACGACAATCGGGGTCGCCAATGGCGATCTCGCCCTCGCATGGGACGACGCCAACAAGAAGGCATGGGAGGAAATCGGCGCGCGGCCGTCGATCCTCGAAGGCTTCATCGATTTCGCGATGGAAATTTCCGTCATGGGCGCGCGCGGACGCGATGGTACAATCAGATGCTACGACGCCCCGCGCAACATTCACAAAGGCGGCATCTTGCGCCAATCGATTGTGCCGTCGTCCGCGCCCGAAACCGCGATCGCCGAAGCGGTCGCAATCACGTCAAAAATGCTCGAAGCGCTCGATTATGTCGGCGTGATGGGCGTCGAATTCTTTGTCGAACGAACAGGCGGCGTCATCGTCAATGAATTTGCGCCGCGCGTTCACAATTCCGGACACTGGACAACGGACGCCTGCGCGGTCTCGCAGTTTGAACAACATATCCGCGCGGTTGCTGGCTGGCCGCTCGGCGATCCCGCACGACATTCGGATTGCGTCATGGACAATCTCATCGGCGATGAGGCCGGGCGCTGGCGTGAGTTATCTCAAGAGCCGAACGCCTGCGTCCATCTCTACGGCAAGCGCGACGCGCTGCCGGGACGAAAAATGGGCCATGTGACGCGAACAAAGAGTTCCAAACCACAAGCTATTCGGCACTTGGGCAGGCCAAACGAGATCAAAGCAATCTACTCGAGAAAAAACTCGGTTCGTCATTCGGTCGTACGTCAGAGCGACGGCACGTTTAGAGTGTTTGCGGACACACTAACTTTTGATGAAGAAGAGTCTGTGCATTATTGGAGACATTCGAGTGCACCATTAGCAAGCGTATTCGGTACTGTTGAAGACGCTGAACGAGACGTCAGCGCACTTATCGCTGCAGTCACATAGCTCCCCAGCGGGTGAAGGGGCTATTCTCGCCTACCGCCCCTCGGGATACCGCAATTTCGCGAGCCAGCCGAACATGCCTTGCGCGTCGAATCCGTTGTCGCGCACTTTCGCTTTCAGCTTTTCAAATTGCATGACGTTTTCGATCCGTGCGCGGAGAAACGCTCGGGTGTCCGCTTCATCGGCGCTGTTATCGGCGAACCAGCGCGCCATGGTCGAGGTGAGAACGCCCGACAAAATCGCGCGTTTTGAATAGAAGTTGAAATCGGTCGAAGGGTCGCCCATCGCGCGCCAGATAGCGTCCGAAGCGTTCCAGACGAGCCTTGCGCCTGTCGGAGCGTTAAGCGGAAGCGCCAAAAACGCCGCGGCGCGCCTTGCGGCTTCCTTGTGGGGCCGCAAAAAGGCGATTCGCGCCTCGACGCCCAAAGCGACCTTTTCCCGAATTTTGAGGCCTGCCGCCGCTTCCGACTTCAGCGCCTCAGCGGATGTACGGTCAGCCATCGCGGACCAGTATTCGACGAGCCCCAACGCCCCGGTCGGGAACGCGGCGGCAAGTTCCGCCTCGCTCACTTCCGCCTGCCTTGCTGCATTCGCTATCATTATGGGGGTAAACCCTTCAAAGGCTGCAGCCTTGAGGGCGCAGGGCAACAGCCTGGCGCGAACGTCATCGAATGGGTCTTGGAACTCGGTCATTGGGGTGAAATCCGGCCATTTCTGCTCACCCGCAATATGGACAGGTTAAGGCCCTTTTGGTATAGGCCCGCTCGCCGCGGACGGAAGACCAGTCCGGGGCGGCAATCACGAGAACGCCGCAGCCAGCCGGAAAAGCCCTGGGGGGCGGCGTTTTGGCTTCAAAAGGAGGGTATTCCCCTGGTTCAGATCGTAGTCCGCGACAACAATGTCGAGCAGGCGCTCCGCGCTCTTAAAAAGAAGATGCAGCGCGAAGGCACGTTCCGCGAAATGAAGCGCCGCAAGTTTTACGAAAAGCCCTCCGAAAAGAAGGCCCGCCAGAAGGCGGAAGCCGTTCGCCGCGCGCGCAAGCTGATCCGCAAGAAGTTACAGCGCGAAGGCGGGGCCTAGTCCCGCCTGCAGACGCCGCCTCGCGAATCGGGCGGTTTGCTTTCCAAACGCTTAGAATCCGACCGTAAATTCGGCTTGAGGAATCCGCCGGCCCTGTCACAAATGGGGCCGGTTTTTCTGTACCGGAGATGTCCATGAGAGCACTTGCCATCCTGCTTGCGACTTGCGTCTTTCTAGCCTCCTGCGAGACCGTCAAAGGTGTCGGCCGCGACATCGAGAACGCTGGCGAGGCTATCGACGACGCCGTCGACGACTAGAACCGGGCCGGCAAGGTGCGTCCGTTGGGCCTCACTCCAGACAAATATCCGCTTTCAGGTCGCAAAAAATTCACTTCGATATTGGTGAATCGGCGGCGTGTCGCGATAAATTCGGCCGCGGCGCCAGGAAACCAGCGCCGCGTTGAGTCGGGGCTGACCGAAGGGATTTTATTGTGACGGTGCTTTCGAAACTGGTGAAGATCCTGGCGGGATCTGCGGCGCTGGTCGCAGCGGGCCCCGCTTTCGCGCAGCAGCAGATCGATGAGCCGAAGCTCGATCCGATTTTCGGACAGAAGCGCGCCGACGCACCCGACGAGCGTGAGCGCATCAAGAACGATGACGAGTTCGATTACGACAAGGGCTGGCACCCGCTTCGCGATTTCGTCGGCGTTTTAACCTTCCTTGCGCCATCGAACACCGACCTTTCGATCGGCGTCGGTCCTGAATACCGGCCCGACTATTTCGGTTCCGACGATTATGAGTGGGTCGCTGATCCCGAAGTCTATGTGAAGTTCCGCAACTTCGTCTTCCTCGACAATGACGGCGCCGATATCGCGCTGTTCGGTTTCTCGGGCTTCAGCTTTGGACCCTCGCTGCGCGTCGTCAACAACAGGCAGGAAGAAGACAACATTGCGCTGACCGGACTTGGCGATATCGACCGCACGCTTGAAGTCGGCGGCTTTGCTGCGACAAAATTCGTGGATCGCTTTCTTGTCCGCTTCAAAGTGCGCAAAGGCATTGTCGGCGGTCATGACGGCCTTATCGTAGACGCCGCCGGCACCGCGCTCCTCTTTCGCTATGGACGTCTTTCGACTTCGGTGTCGGCCCATGCCGCATGGGTCGGCGAGCGTTATGCGGACACTTATTTCTCGGTCTCTCCGGCGCAATCGTTGACGTCGGGCCTGCCTGTCTACGATGCGCCGCGCGGCATGCGCGACATCGGCGGCAGCTTCAACGCCTATATCAATATCGGCAAGCGCTGGTCGCTCAATCCGTATGTTCGCTACAGCTACATCTTCGACGATTTCGCGGCGGCGCCGATTATCGCGACCTATGGCGACCAGAACCAGTATCGCGCCGGCTTTCACCTGATGCGCGAATTCGCATTGAAGTGGCGATAGACGCAAAAGCGGTCACAGTTGAACCGATCTCGTACGAGTTCGGCGGCGCTGTCACGAGCGCTCATTCCCGTCCGGGATGATAGTCGCGCGTCGCCTCGGCCATAACCTCGTCGAGCGACATCGCTGGCGTCTTCCATTCTTTCTCCGCAAACAAGGGCGCCTGGTCTGCGTAATGCGGCGACGACCGGTCGAGAGTCGCTGCGCCGAACTGGTGCACCGTGCGCAGGCGGCGCGCGCCGTCCGGCGCCCATTCGGCGGTCATGATATAGGTGTCGCCCGCGATCGCCTCGCCGGCGCCTTTTGAGTAATCCGAGAGCGAATATATTGCGCGCAGCGTGTCTGGTCCGCCATCGACTGGAATATCAAGCGCGCCGCGTCTCAACCGGTTGACCTCGCCCCACTGCGGATCAAGGCGGCCGAACCCGGCCTGAAGGTCGGCCGCCGCCTTTGAAAGCGCCGCTTTCGGCTCTGGAATTTCACCGCCGTCGCCATCCAGAAGCACGCCAAGCGCGTTCCGCCCAAAGGCGATCGCAAGCGCTGCGCCGCGGGAGCTGCGATCCGCGGCGCCGTCCCATTTCCGCAAAATTTCAAGCGCCGGCGCGAGGCTTTCGTCGTGCGATATCGCCGGATCGGAAAGCGCTGATGCAATCAGCCTCCGCAGGTTGGATGTCGTCGAATAGCTGGCGTCCATTTTGTAGCCGACGAATTCCTCCGCCGTGATCGAGGCGTCGGCGCCGTAAAGCTCCTGTTCGCGCAAGCCGCGATTGGTCGAACGCGCCCTGACGCCGATGTGATCTGGATAATCCTCCGCGCGCGGACTGTCTTCCGGCGCGGACGCGCGCCAAGGTTCGTTGTTGGCGTTGATGACAAAGCCGGACGATGGCGCAACAACGCTTGGCGCAGCGCCGAACGGCAGCGTCCCCCGCCAGACGAGGTCGGCGCGGTCGCCGGGCGCGGCTTTCGACCAGTCCCAATCGCTGGAGCGTTCCGGCGCCGCCATATTGTAGTAGTACGCGATGCGCCCGGTTTTATCCGCGAACACGACATTGAACGATGGGATCGCCTGCATCGACATTGCTGCGCGCCAGCCGTCGAAATTCTGCGCCTTGTTCATGCGCCGCCATTGTTCAACGGCGCGAATTTCTCCGTCTCCGGCAAAGGAGACCGCGCGCCAGCCATTCGGCGTTTCGAAAACGGGTCCATGCACCGATCGCAATACAGGGCGCGACACCGGCAGGCTGAACGGCCCGATTAACTTGACGCGAAACCTTGCGACGCCGCGTCCGAACTCCCGCCAGCCGCCCTCGAACTTATACTTCGCCGGTTTCTTTTCATCATCGACTTCGAGCGCATAAACATCGACAAGATCGGGCTTATTCACCGTGAACGCCCAGCCGAAATCGGGCGCGACGCCGTGCAAGATCACTGGCGAGCCGGGAAAAACCCCGCCGATCATGTCCCAGCCTTCGTTTGATTTGACGCGCGCTTCGTACCACGCGACGGGGCCGGTAAACGGTTGATGCGAATTGACCATCAAGCGCGTCGCGCCGTCCGCAGACCTTAGAGGCGCAACCGCCATTGCGTTCGATCCAAGTTCGGCGTCCGGCGTAATGCGAAAATAGGCAGTCTTTAACCACTCAACGCCGGCGGTCTTTTCCGCATCCTCTTCAAAAAGCGCTTTCAGCTCACCTTCAAGGCCGTAAAAAAACGGCGTTCGGGCGGCAAAGCCTGCGACGAGATCGTGGGTCGTCACCGGCGCGACGCCGTGCGCGCAGCGCTCCCTTCGTTCGGCGCAATAGAAATTCAGCCCGGCCGCATAGCCTTCCAGCAGCGCGTGCGTTTCGGGAGAAAGGTCGGTCGAATATTTGCTGGCGATGGCGTCACTGGCGCCGAGCGCTGCGACGAGATAGTCGGTGACCGCCGCGCTCTTGCCGTTGCGCTCTCCGAGCCGGCCGCGTGTGAAAAGAAGCACCTCCTCAAAGGTTTTCCAGTCATCCTCAGCGTGGGCGTAGGAAAGCCCGAAGGCGACATCCGCGTCGCGTTCGCCGTAAATATGGGGGACGCCCCATTTGTCGCGAATGATGCGCGCGTCATAGGCCCCGGCGGCGTCAATCGCCGCTTGCCTGTCGAACGGCCGCGGCGCAGGCGTCCACAGCCAGATAGCTCCGGCCATCACGCCCGCCCCAAAAAGCCCCGCCGCCGCCAGAGTAGTTTTATTCATGCTGCGCCCGATCACGTTTTTGACCCGCAAAGCCAAGAACGAGGCCGCTGATCTGTCTTGATATTGTCATGGTTTCAGGGCGACAAACCAGACCAGAGAGCAGACATGGATGGAGACCAAAAGAATGAAACCGCATCAGATCGCCCTCACCGCTATTCTCCCCTTGGCGCTCTCGCCAGCCTGCGCCGGGACGCCTGCGCAAGCGGACCGCTATTTCACAAATGGGCAGGAAACGCTCGCGGCCCGACGCGCGATCAAGCCGAATACGAAATCCGCAAAAAACGTCATTCTCTTTGTCGGCGACGGAATGGACCCGACAACCGTCGCGGCGGCGCGCATCTTTGACGGACAAACGCGCGGCGAGCAGGGCGAAGAGAACTTTCTTTCGTTCGAACGCTTTCCCCATCTCGCCTATTCAAAAACCTACAACACGAATGCGCAAACCCCGGACAGCGCCGGCACGATGTCGGCGATGGTCACCGGCGTCAAAACCAAGATGGGAATCATATCGCTGACCGATGCGGCCGAGACTGGCGTTTGCGCGTCAGCAAAGGGCGCAATGATCGCAACCGCGGGCGAACTTGCCGAAAAAGCCGGTCTTGCAACCGGCGTCGTCACCACCACGCGGCTGACCCATGCGACACCCGCCGCCGTTTATTCGCACGTCCCCGATCGCGATTGGGAGCGCGACACCAATCTTCCCGAGGAAGCAATCAAGAACGGATGCGCCGACATCGCCCGGCAATTGATCGAGTTCAAAGCCGGAGACGGCATCGATGTGGCGCTTGGCGGCGGGCGATCGAATTTTCTCCCCATTGAGACAGCCGACCCGGAAGACAATGGAGCAATGGGCGGACGCCGCGACGGCCGCAACCTTGCTTCGGAATGGACGGCGAAAGGGAGCAATCGCTTTTATGTCTGGGACAAAAAGGGATTTGACGCGATTGATGCGAAAACCGCGCCGAAGCTGCTTGGACTTTTCGAACAATCGCACCTCGAATTCGAGGCCGACCGGGAAAAGGATACGGCAGGCGAGCCTTCGCTCGCCGAAATGACCGCCAAGGCGATCGAAATCCTTCAGCGCGACAAGGACGGATTCTTTCTGGTGGTTGAGGGCGGGCGCATCGATCACGCTCATCATGGCGGCAACGCCGCGCGCGCGCTTGGCGACACGCAAGCCTTCTCACTCGCGATCGCCGCCGCTGACGCAATGACCAGCGACGCAAATACGCTCATCATCGTCACAGCTGACCACGGCCATACGATGTCGTTCGCCGGTTATCCGCGCAAGGGCAGCAATATTCTGGGCCTTGCGACGGCGACGCTGGAAGCCGGAGACTCGCCCGACGGTTATGCACGCGCTGGCGACGGCAAAACCTACACGACGCTCGGCTACGCCAACGGCCCGGGAAATGTCTTTACCGGACAAAAAAAGGGAGGCGAACGCCACGAGCCGACGGAAAGCGAAGTCGCCGATCTCAACTATCGTCAGCAGGCGACCGTGCCGTCGATGTCGGAAACCCATGGCGGTCAGGATGTCGGCATTTATGCGAAAGGCCCGCGCGCCTATCTCTTCGGCGGCGTCGTTGAGCAGAGCTACATCTTCCACGTCATCGACGATGCGCTTTCACTGAGAAAGCGGGCTAACGCCAAATAGGCGCTCTATTCCCTGTCGGTTATTTCGACAGCCTCGCCTTCGATCGTCACGCCTTTTCCATCCTGGTTCGGTTGTCCGTCCCATGATGCGGGCCGAGCCACGTGAACCTGCGCGTGATTTTTGAGATACGCCATCGCCGCATGCGCGATTTGCGCACGCACCGGCGGAACGAGCAGCAGGAAACCTAGCGCGTCGGTGACGTAGCCGGGCGTCATCAACAGGACGCCGGCGATCAAAATGAACACGCCATTCGCAATCTCTCTGACCGGCAACTCGCCGCGAGCGAGAGATTCTTGCGCATTATGAAACACGGTGAAGCCCTGAAGGCGCACGAGAAAGGCGCCGATCACCGCTGTAACGACGCAACCGAGAAGTGTCGGAACGACGCCGATCCAGCCGCCGATCTTGATGAAGGCGGCGATCTCGAGGATCGGCACGCCGACAAAGAGAATGAACAAGATGAGCGGAACGCTCACGAACCCTCGCATCTGGCGCGCTCAGACGATCGGGTCGAGCCAGCCCCATTCGTCGCGCGTCTCGCCGGTGAAAAGACCGAAGAACGCGCTTTGAATTTCCTCGGTCACCGGGCGCTTGCCGGTTCCGATGGCCAAACGGTCGACCGATCGCACCGGAGTTACCTCAACTGCGGTGCCGCACATGAACATTTCGTCGGCCGCATAGAGCGTCTCGCGCGCGAGCGGTTGCTCGATGACTTCGATCCCGCGCGATTTGGCGATCGTCATGACGGTGTCGCGGGTGATGCCCATCAAGATCGAAGACGCGCCCGGCGGCGTGTAAAGCTTGCCGTTTATGACCACAAAGAGGTTCTCGCCCGCGCCTTCGCTGACAAGGCCCGATGCGTCAAGGCCAATGCCTTCCGCAAATCCCCGCTCGCGCGCTTCAAGCGCGATCAGGCGGCTCGACAGATAATTGCCGGAAGCCTTGACGCCAGCGGGCATCGTATCCGGCGCGAGGCGCCGCCAGCTCGATATGCAGGCGTCGACGCCGTTCTTGATTCCTTCTTCGCCGAGATAGGCACCCCACGGGAACGCCGCGATGATCGCTTCGGATTTTTCGTGCGATGCGGAAATTCCCATTTCGCCGTAGCCGAGAAAAACGAGCGGGCGGATATAGGCGGACTTCAACCCGTTCTCGCGGATGACGTCGCGGCAGCCCTGCATGATCTCTTCGATCGAATGCTTCAGCGGCAGGCGGTACACACGCGCGGAATAATGAAGGCGCTTGATGTGATCGAAATTGCGGAAGATCACCGTACCCTTGTGCTTCGTTTCATAGGCGCGCATGCCTTCAAAGACCGCCGTCGCATAGTGAAGCGCGTGGCTCATCACGTGGACCTTGGCGTCGCCCCACGCGATCATCTCGCCGTTCGACCAGATATATTTCGACTCTTTGATCGGCATTGGGGTCTCCTGAGGGATCGGGCTATGCCGACCTCTTAGCGCCGTCGCCTCGCCTGCACTACCCCCGCCGCCTGATTCGCCGATTTGCCGCGCCGATCTGGCGAACGGCGATGAAATTGGCCATAGAAAGCTCCAATCGAGCATGATCATTCCACACGCCGGAGCTGCGCATGACCGCCAATCGGGCAATCGACGAACTTCTGTCGCTGATGGCGGCGCTAAGGACGCCGGGAACGGGCTGTCCCTGGGATCTTGAACAGGACTTTCGCACCATCGCTCCGTATACGATTGAAGAAGCCTATGAGGTGGCGGACGCAATCGAGCGCGGCGATATGGCGGAGCTGAAAGACGAACTCGGCGATCTCCTCTTTCAGACCGTCTTTCATGCGCGCATGGCCGAAGAACAAGGCGCCTTCACATTTGAAGATGTCGCGCATGCGATCACCGAAAAGATGAAAAGCCGCCACCCGCATGTTTTTGGCGGCGCAAACGCGCGCAACGCCGATGAACAGACCCGCCAATGGGAGGCGCAGAAAGCGCAGGAGCGCGCCGCGAAAGGCAAAGGCGGCCTTCTTGACGATGTGCCGGTCGCCCTTCCCGGCCTCACCCGCGCGGTCAAACTGCAAAAGCGCGCCGCGCGCATCGGCTTTGACTGGAAAAACCCGCGCGACGTTCTCGAGAAAATCTCCGAAGAAACCGCAGAGCTCGTCGAAGTGATCGACTCCGGCGATCCAGACCGGATCGAAGACGAATTCGGCGACCTGTTGTTCGTAATCGCCAACCTATCAAGGCATCTCAACGTCGATCCCGAAGCGGCGCTCCGCCGCGCCATCGAGAAATTCTCGCGGCGCTTCCGGCATATCGAGAAGCGCTTGATCGTGCAGGAACGCCTCGGCGAGGCGAGCCTTGAAGAGATGGAGGAGCTTTGGGTTGAGGCGAAGGGATTGGAGCGGTAGAAGCCCTACCCCCCGTACCCCCCGCGCGGGCGCAACGATTTCATCAGCATACGGTACAATCCCAAAAACCCGACGATCAATATCGATTTCAGCGCGATGTCTTCGACCATCCAGTTCACCCATGGCGCAACGGACGTCCAATAGGCGACCGGGAAATAAATGAATGTCTGCGCAAGGTATGCGCTAAGCAGCGCGAAGAACGGCGCGCGCCACCATTTTTCGCCGCCGCGCGTTATGTCGTAGACCGCGCCGGCGATGAATTGCGAAACGATTGACGACCCGACGAAGGCGATGACAAAGGCCGTCGACGGCATGTCGCCGTCCTCAAGCACCGGCGAGAGATATGAAACGCCTGCGAAGGCGGCGAAGGCCGCCGCCGCCCAGGATGCGGTGACGACGCGCGAGGCTTCTTCGCCGCCGAACCGCCGTGCGATCAAAATGATGACCGGCGCGCCGGCAGCCATCACGAAATAGCCGAGCGAGAGCCAATTGCCGGGTTTAACCGGCCCCATCGAGAAAAAATGATCGAAGCCGCGATAGGGAATATCGACAGTAACGAACGCCGCGAGAAGGATCGGTATCAACGCCGCCGACAACATCGCGACGCGAATCAGCGCTTCGGCGAATTTGCGCGCTTCGCGGCCGATCTTCTGGAGAGGCGTTTCCTTGATCGGCCGTCTGGTCTCGACGGCGGACACGACTTCCACGGGCGGTCTCCGCAACTAAAGCGGAGCCAAGGGCTCCGTCAGGAAGCCTTCGCCAGTTCGCGCTTGATTTTCAAGGCCCCGGTCGAGAGCTTCTTGTCGTCGACCTTGGCAAGGTAAGCGTCGAGGCCGCCGACATGGTCGATCGTCCGCAGCGCCGCCGCCGTGATGCGCATCTTGTAACCGCGGCCGAGCTTGTCGGAGTGCAGCGTAACATCGCAAAGATTCGGCAGATACCGGCGCTTTGTCTTGTTATTGGCGTGCGAAACGTTGTTTCCGACCATCGGGCCGACGCCTGTAAGTTCACACCGGCGAGCCATAGAATTACCCTGCTTTATAGCGGTTGAGCGCCTGCGAAGGCGCTGATTTACAAGAGCCGCGCGTCTAATCGAGCCTTCCCCCCCTGTCAAGGCGAAAGCCGGTCCCGCCTTTGGCCGCACCTTATCGGGCCAGGGTACCTGGCTGCACGCTTCGGGGTAGAGCGCGCTAAGTGCGCTTTTGTATGAGAGTCGCCGCGTTTGTCGGTTACATCGAAACAGAATACTGGAAGGCGATAAATGTTACCCTCGATTCAATCGCCGCATCGCCGCTGCTTGGATTTTGAACGGTCGGCGCCGATATGCCTTTCAGCGACGTCGCGCGGGAAAAGAGACTGCCTGCGCCCCCAACCCGGCGGCCCGAAACCTGATCCATGACCCGCCGCAAATTGAAACCCCATGAGATCAACCTTTCGCCTGAGCCGGAGGCGGCAAGCCTCATCGCGCTTTTGGGGCCGACCAATACGGGCAAGACGCATTACGCGATCGACCGGATGCTTGCGCACCGGACGGGCATGATCGGTCTGCCGCTGCGGCTTCTTGCGCGCGAGGTCTATGACAGGCTTGTTGCACGACGCCCTTCCGGAGAGGTCGCGCTCGTCACCGGCGAGGAAAAAATCGTTCCCCCCGCCCCGCGCTATTGGGTCTCGACAGTCGAGGCGATGCCGCTTGATCAGGCGGTCGAATTCATGGCCGTCGATGAGATCCAGCTCGCCGCCGACGCAGAGCGCGGGCGGATATTCACCTCGCGCCTTCTTCATGCGCGCGGAACGAAGGAAACGCTCTTCCTCGGCTCCGACACGATGCGGCCGATCCTGCGGCGTCTTTTCCCGGAAATATCGTTTCAATCGAAGGAACGATTCTCGTCCCTCGCCTATTCAGGTTCAAAGAAAGTGACGCGTCTGCCGAGGCGGACCGCGATCGTCGGATTTTCGGCGGACACGGTCTACGCGATCGCGGAACTCGTCCGGCGACAGCGCGGCGGCGCCGCCGTCGTGCTTGGCGCGCTATCGCCCAGAACCCGCAATGCGCAGGCCGAACTCTATCAATCCGGCGAGGTCGATTACCTCGTTGCGACAGACGCAATCGGCATGGGCCTTAACATGGATATCGACCATGTCGCCTTTGCCGCCGCTCGCAAATTCGACGGGCGGGGCTTTCGCGATCTAAAGCCCGCCGAACTCGCGCAGGTCGCGGGAAGAGCGGGCCGGCATATCCGCGACGGCACGTTCGGCGTCAGCGCCGACTGCGCCCCATTCGACGAGGATATCGTTGAAGCGATCGAGAACTACACATTTGATCCGGTCGAAGCTTTGCAATGGCGATCGGACGCGCTTGATTTTTCGTCAATCGCCGCGCTGCGGCAGTCGCTGGAGCGTCCCTCGCCGCGCCCCGATCTTCATCGCGCGCGCCCGGATGACGATGAAGACGCGCTGGCTGGACTGTCATCGGACGAGGCTCTTCGCGACCGGGCAAAGGGGCGCGCCGCGACGGAGCTCCTCTGGCAGGTCTGCCAGATCCCCGACTTTCGCAAAGTTGCAGCCGATCAGCATCTGAAGCTCCTCGCCGAGGTTTATGAGGAAGTCGAGGGTGGAGGGCGCATCGCCGACGACTGGCTCGCTTCAAGGGTCGAACGGCTGGCCAACGCCGAAGGCGATTTCGATACGATCTCGTCCCGCATCGCGCATATCCGGACCTGGACCTATCTTTCCAACCGCGCGCAATGGGTTGAAAACGCCGCCTATTGGCAAGCAAGAACGCGAGAGATAGAAGATGGACTTTCCGACGCTCCGCATGAAAAGCTCACGCAG
Organism: Parvularculaceae bacterium; assembly: GCA_041740755.1. Taxonomy (GTDB): domain Bacteria; phylum Pseudomonadota; class Alphaproteobacteria; order Caulobacterales; family Parvularculaceae; genus Amphiplicatus. The sequence continues at coordinate 54,079 of JBGSLM010000196.1, forward strand.
AGATTTGTCGATCGACGCACCTCGGTCCTGTTGAAGAAACTGCGCGATGAAGCGCCTGTTCTCGCCGGGGTCACTGAAGACGGAGAAGTAATCGTGGAAGGCCAGTTTGTCGGCCGGCTGCTCGGGTTTGAGTTTGCTGTCGATCCGCGCGCCAGAGGCGCGGATGCAAAGCGTATGCGCGGCACCGCAGAACGCGCGCTCGCGCCCATTCTCGCCGCACGCGCAGCGGCTCTGGCGAATGCGCCGGAAAGCGAACTGCAATTAAAGGATGACGGCGTCATCTGGTGGCGTTCGTCGCCTGTGGCCGAACTGCGCAAAGGTCCCGCGATGATGCGGCCCGATGTTGTCGTTCGCGGGCTTGACGCGATTTCCCCGAACCTGCGCGGCCGCGTCGCCGATCGCCTCACCGCCTATGTCGCTGCGCGGATTGAAACGCCGCTCGCTGAATTGATCGCGCTGAAACGCGCCGCCGATTCAACTGAGGAAGGCGGCCTCTCCGCTTCGGCGCGCGGCATCGCCTTCCGCCTCGTTGAGAATTTCGGAGCGATGTCGCGCTCGCAGTTCGGCGACGAGCTAAAGCAGCTCCCGCAGGACGACCGCGCCAAGCTGCGCAATCTCGGCGTCCGGTTCGGCGAATACACATTGCACATGCCAAGCCTTTTAAAGCCCGCCGCCGCAAGATTGATGGCGATGCTGTGGGCGCTTAACGCCGGCAAGACCCTCGCAGAACTTCAATTGCCCAAACCCGGCCTCGTCTCGTTCGCTTCGGGGCGGGATGTTCAGCACGCCTATCTTTATGCGCTCGGCTATCGCCCGTCGGGCGATCGCGCAGTCCGCATCGACATGCTTGAGCGCCTCGCCCAGCAGATCCGCACGGCGCGCACCAATCCCGAGGCGAAAGAGGGATTCATAGCGACATCGCAGATGATGTCGCTCGTTGGCTGTTCGGGCGAAGAATTCGAAAGCATCCTGCGCTCGCTCGGCTATCGCAAGCAGACAATCAAACGCTCTGCCGCGCCAGCGCCCGCAGTCGAAGCGGCTGCAGCTGAAGCGCCCGCAGATCCGGCGGCAACGCCATCCCAAGCAGCTGTCAGCGACGCGCCCGGTGAAAGCATCGAAGCAGGCGCGCCAGTCGAAACGGCGCCCGCAGACGCGCCAGTTGAAACCAGTGCGGCGGACACCGCCGCTGAACTACCATCGACGCAGCCAAACGACGACGCCGCCCCGGCGGCCGAAATCGAAATCACCGTATGGCGCATGGCCCCGCGCCGTCCGCTGCAGGCCAAGCGCCCGCCGAAACGGCAGGAACAGGAAATTAAACGCGACGCAAAAGCCGGCGAGCCGCGCAAGGAAGCGCGCAGCGATCGTCCGCCCAATCGCGACAATCAGCGGCGCGGCGATGATCGCCGCGATAATGACCAGCGGCGCGATCAACGGCGCCCCGACGGCAAGAAGCCTTTTCGCAAAGGCGGCGGCGATACGGCGCCGCGCCAATATTCAAGCGCGCCGCGCCGCGAGCGCGGTCCGGATCCAAATTCTCCCTTCGCAGTACTCGCCGCGCTGAAAGCCAATATGGGCGGCGATTCCAAAGCTGAATGATCGGCGCGAACGCGGCGGGTGCGCTTTCGCAGCGCATCGACAAATGGCTGTGGTGCGCACGCCTGTTCAAGACGCGAACGCTCGCCGCAAAATTCATCGCGGACGGAGGCGTGCGCGTAACGCGCGGCGGCGTAACGAGGCGCGCGACCAAGGCGGGCTTTGCGCTTCAATTGGGCGATCAGGTCTCGTACCTGCTCGACGGGCACCCGGTCGTACTCACCGTCACCGGTATCGCCGCGCGGCGCGGATCTGCATCTGCAGCAAAGTCTCTTTACGCGGAGCGTGAAAATCTTCCCCGTCCGGCTTTGGGCGCCCCCCTACCTTCTTGCAAGGCCGAATGATAACGCTAGAAAGACCTCACCGGTTCAGGAGCTGACCCATGACTTACGTCGTCACGGACGCGTGCATCAAATGCAAATACACGGACTGCGTTGAAGTATGTCCGGTGGATTGTTTCTACGAAGGCGAGAATATGCTCGTCATCAATCCGGACGAGTGCATTGACTGCGGCGTCTGCGAGCCCGAATGCCCCGTCGAAGCGATCGTCCCCGATACGGACGATGCGGACGGCAAATGGACCGAGCTCAACGCCAAATATTCGGCCGAATGGCCCAATATCACCGAGAAGGTCGAACCCGCCGCCGACGTAGATGCTTTCGCCCAGGAAAAAGGCAAGCTCGACAAGTACTTCAGTCCCAAACCTGGCAGCGGCAATTAGAGCATCGACCCTGATTGCGAATTAGACCCGGCTACTGCCCCGTGGCGGAGAGCGTTATTTTGTGCTATGCTTATAGCCGAAATGAGCATGCCCGCTGGCGATTGACGAACGACATTCACAAAATCTCTCAAGAATAACGTACAACCCATTGTTTTTGATGGGGTTGTTTCGTCTCAAATTCATGAGGAAATCGGTGACGCGTTCGCCAAATTCCTGGCAGCCGGGGATGTAATCGACCAGGGAAACAAGGCTGCGCGAATCGCATGGCGCCTGCCCCTGTCTGCGCTCCGGCTTGCCGGAGCGAGTGGACCGGAGACGGCGTGGGCATCGGCGCACGGATTGAGAGTTTGAAAAATGCCGACGAAAAAAGCTCCCGCTAAAGTCGCCAAGAAGGCGGCCCCTGCCAAAGAAAAAGCAAAGGCGCCGTCAAAGCCAGCGCCTGCAACGAAGGCCCCGGCGCAAAAGCCCGCCCAGAAGGCGGCAAAACCTGCGGCCAAGCCGCCGGTGAAACCGGCCGCCAAGGAAAAGCCCAAAGCGCCGGCAGCGGCGGCAAAACCCGCCGCCAAACCAGCCGCGAAAGCGCCTGCGGCGAAGGCTCCTGAAAAACCGGCCGCCAAAGGAAAAGCGGCCCCGGTCAAAGAGGCGCCGAAGAAAGAAGCGCCGAAGAAAAAACTCAATGTCGGCCAGAAGCCGCGCAGCGAACGCCCGGATCTGCCGTTAAAGCCGCAAACATTTTTGCCCGCCGCGCGCGAGAGCGACATGTCCGCGACGACGACGGCAAAGCCGACGCCCGCTTCAAAAGAGGCGAAGCAGACATTCAAGGTCAATGACAGCGTCGTTTATCCGGCGCACGGCGTCGGCAGGATCGTCGGTATCGAAAAACAGGTCATCGCCGGCATCACCAATGAATTGTTCGTGCTCGATTTCGAACAGGAGAAACTGAAACTGAAAGTGCCGACGGCAAAAGCGATCTCATCCGGAATGCGCGCGCTCTCCGACGATGCGCAGGTGAAGAAGGCGATCGATCTCCTCAAGGGCCGCGCCAGAATCAAGCGCACGATGTGGAGCCGCCGCGCGCAGGAATATGAAGCAAAGATCAATTCCGGCGACATTCTCGCGGTCGCTGAAGTCGTGCGCGATCTTTACCGCGCAACAGACCAGCCGGAGCAAAGCTATTCGGAACGCCAATTGTTCGAAGCGGCGCTCGATCGCCTCGCGCGCGAAGTCGCCGCCGTGAGGAAATCGGATCTCTCGAAGGCGCTCGCCGAACTTGATGCGTCGCTTCAACAAAAGAAGGCCGCGTAAACTTTTATAGAACGCGCAGCTGCATTTCGTGCAGCAACTCAATTGAGGGCCCGTTGATCCGCTCAACGGGCCCTCTTATTTCGACGCGCGCGCCGGCGGCGGATTGAAGCTCGATCTTGCGCTTCCAGCGGCGAAAGGCGCCCTTCCTGACCGTCGCCGTAAAATCCTCGCGGAAATCGTCGCCGAAATTGAAGAAAATCCGGCTCTTGCGTTCGTTCGCGGTGCGCACGACGCCTTGATAAATCTGATATCCTCGCGACCATTCAGCGGCGGCCGCATCCCTGATGCGCCATGCGTCGAAGCCCCAAAGGCCAAGCCTTGCCGCACGCGCCGCAGCCTCCGCTGCGTAGCACCTGTCGATAAAGGCAAGATCTTCCGTCTCCGGCGCGACGCGCGCAGCGCCTTGCGCGAGCAAGACTTCCTGCAAGGTCGTCTCGCGTCCATCATCAGTGCGCCAGCCGATGGCGCCTTCGACGCGCCCCCACCGGTCAAGTTTTCGCTCGCCGGCAGACAGCGGCGCGCCGCGCTTCATGAGTTCCCGGATTGCCGCTGCGGCAAAATCCGCCGCCGGTTCGCGCCTTCCTGAAAGCGCGCTCGCTGGCGCCTGAATGTCTGAAAGAACATGCTCCGCACCGCCGAGCGATATGGTTCGTCCGTCGAACGCGGACGCGGGCGAGGCGGCGACCGCTGCGGCGCCGATCAGGAAGCGGCGGCGATTCATTGCGTCGCGGCGACCCGCACTTTGGCTGACGCGCCAAGGCCTTGGGCGTCGACGACGGCGACATCGTAAAATCCTGTCTGCGTCGGGCGCCAGATCGTTCGGCCAGCCTCGCGGTCGGCGCTGACGGCTTCTCCATCGACATACCAGCGATAGTCGCCCTGCCCGCCGGTCGCAGCGAATACGACGCCGTCGCCGCCAAATGAGCCCACATATATTTCCGAGCCCGGAACCGGATAAAGAATTGTCGGCGGCGTCGATGACATCAGCGGCGCAAGCCGGACGAGGCCCGGCGAATAAGTCTCATCCGGCGGATTGATCGGACGTTTGCTTCGCCCGTCGGTCATAGCATCGAACAGCGAGAACAGCAGCGGCGCCGCGGATTTGCGTCCCGTCTCGCCGGGACGCGGCGCACCGTCGGCGCGTCCGACCCAGACGACAATGGTGAGATCGCCTGCATGCCCGGCCGCCCATGCGTCGCGATAGCCGTATGAGGTGCCCGTCTTGTAAGCGATTACCGGCGCCGACGTTGAAAGCGCGGCAGGCGCTCGGCCCTGCAACGCAGGAGCGCCGCGAAGGATCGCGTTGATCCGCTCCGTGGTGTCGCTTTCGAAAAGTTGCACGCCCTCGGGAGGCGGATCATCGGTTTTGCGCCAAACGAGGGGACGCACGCGCCCGCCATTGGCGAGGCCGTCATAAAGCGTCGCAACGTCGCGCAACGTGACGCCCGCTCCGCCAAGCGCAAGCGCCAGCGTTGGGCGCGAATCCGCCTGCTTTCTTTGGGAAATGCGCGCGCCAGCGCTTTGCAGCATTGCGCTGAAGCGTTCGGCGCCGACACGTTCGAGCGCCGCGACCGCTGGCACGTTCAATGAATGTTGAAGCGCGTCCGAGACGCGCACTTCGCCGCGAAAGGTCCTGTCGAAATTTTCCGGGCGATATCCGTCAAATCCGCGCGGCATGTCGTCAATCACCGTATCTGCGCCCAAAATCCCGTCTTCAAAGGCGAGCGCATAGATGAATGGTTTAAGCAGCGATCCAGGCGAGCGCACGCGGTCGGTAAGATCAATCCACCCGCCGCTTGCGTCGAGGCCGGACGAGCCGACGCTCGCCAGAACATCGCCGGTTGCGCTGTCGATCACGATCGCCGCCGCTGTCGCGCCGTCGGATATCTGCTTCACATGACCCGCAACCAGCCGCTCCGCAGTCTGTTGTTTTGAAATTTCAATCGTTGCGCGAATGGTCGACTGGCCGGCATTGCCCTCGCGCGCGAGTTCTTCAGCGGCGTGGTAAGCAAAGCGCGGGAAGATTTTGCGCTTGCCGATAATCGGCGCGTCCTTGGCTTCTTCAGCGATTGCAGCGTCAAGGACGCCTTCGTGCGCCAGTTTGTCGAGGACGATGCCGCGCGCAGCTTGCGCAGCTTTCTGGCGGCGATCTGGCCTTCGCGCTTCAGGCGCCTGCGGGAGGGCGATCAGCATCGCGCGTTCTGCGGGCGTCAGGCGTTCGGGTTCGCGGCCGTAATAGATGAGGCTTGCGGACCGCACCCCTTCAAGATTGCCGCCATAGGGCGCAAGCGTCAGATAGAGTTCGAGAATCTCGCGCTTGCTGAGGCGCCTTTCGATCTGAACCGCGCGCACCATTTCGATCAGCTTCGATCCGAAATTGCGCTTGCGAGGCTCAAGCAATCGCGCCGTCTGCATGGTGATGGTCGATGCGCCCGAGACAATCCGGCCGGATTTGAACGCGCTCGCCCCCGCCCGTGCGACGGCGAGCGGATCGACGCCCCAATGCGAATAAAAGCGTTTGTCTTCAATCGCTATCAGTTCACTGACAAAGGCCGGATCGATGTCGTCGAGATCGGCGGAAAATCGCCAGCGTCCCTCCTTCGTTGCGAACGCGTGGAGCCAGTACCCATTGCGGTCGGTGACGATTGCGCTCACCTCGCCGCCGCGCGACAGCGGCGGCGGGAAGACCAGGTCTGCGGCGGCGATGATCGCAAAGACACCGGCGAGGGCGAACAGCCCTCGCCGCTTCCTTGCAAATTTCATGAACGCCGCGAACATGTGACTCGCCGAATTTACTGCGCCGCCGCGATCGTCACCTTTGACACGGCCGTCCTTGCAAAGACGCCCGGCCTGTACATGTCTTCGATCACCGCGCCGGGGAAGACGAACTCGCCCGGCGTCACGGCGCGCACGAGATAAGCGACCGTGAAGCTGTCCTTGTTGTTGTATAGATCGATCGCGGCGACGAAACGGTCGTCACGCGCTTCGGAGACCTTGGTCCACGAAATCGGCCCGATCCACTTATAGGGCCCCGACGCGCCTTCCTGCGCGCCGTCTTCGGGATTGAGGATCGCCTCAATCTCAAATCCGGCGGGAAGGAGATCCGCAAGCACGGCTGGGTGCAGACGATCCGCAGCAGCCTTGCCGGTGACGACGATGACAAGGCGGTCATTTTGTCTGATCGCTGACGGATCAACCGGCAGGCCATCTCGTGTGGCGATCCGCTTGGTCAGCGTAAAGCCCTGAGAAACGGCTGCCGGCGCCGTGGTCGGCGATCCATAGACCGAGACCGATGCAAAGAGCGGCCCTTTGCCTGCGTTTGCAAAGGCCACGCCCTTTTCAAGAACGTCGCGCGTCAGCGTGAAGCGCGGCGCCGG
>JBGSLM010000197.1:0-68364 GCA_041740755.1 Parvularculaceae bacterium
CTGCGCCGAATGGGCGGCGTGGGCGAACGGCACGGCGGTGCGCGAGCTTGATTTCCACGACACGTTTCTGGCGGCTGATTATTCGCACCCCGGCGACAACATTCCCCCCGTTCTCGCGGTCGCGCAGCAGATGGGCAAAGACGGCCGCGCGCTCGTTCGCGGCATCGCGACCGGCTACGAAATTCAGGTCAATCTGGTGAAGGCGATTTGCCTTCACGAGCACAAGATCGACCACATTGCGCATATCGGCCCATCGGCGTCGGCGGCGGTTGGAACGCTGCTTGGTCTGCCTACGGTAGTTATTTATCAGGCGGTGCAGCAGGGCCTCCACACGACGATCACGACGCGCCAGTCGCGCAAGGGCGAGATTTCAACCTGGAAAGCTTTTGCGCCAGCCTATGCCGGCAAACAGGCGATTGAAGCCGTCGATCGCTGCATGCGCGGCGAGGGCGCGCCGAGCCCCGCCTATGAAGGCGAAGACGCGCCGCTCGCGTGGATTTTGAACGGCCGCACGGAACGCGACAAGGGCGGCTCGCCCTATGAGCCGACTTATCATGTGCCGCTGCCAGCAAAGGGCGAGGCAAAACGCGCGATTTTGGAGACCTACACGAAGGAACATTCGGCGGAATATCAGAGCCAAGCGCTGATCGACCTCGCGTTCCGCATGGGCAAGAAGATCGGCGATTTCGACAAGGTGAAGTCGATCGTTCTTCATACGTCGCACCACACTCATTACGTCATCGGCACGGGCTCCGGCGATCCGCAGAAGACGGACCCGAATTCGTCGCGCGAAACGCTCGACCATTCGATCATGTATATTTTCGCGGTCGCGCTTCAGGACGGCGAGTGGCACCATGTGCGGTCTTACGCGCCGGAACGCGCCAAGCGCGCCGACACCGTGCGGCTCTGGCACAAGCTTTCGACCGTCGAGGACAAGGAATGGACGCGCCGCTATCACAGCCACGATCCGAAGGAAAAAGCCTTCGGCGCGAAGGTCGTCATCACCTTCGAGGACGGCTCGACGCTTGTGGATGAGCTTGGCATCGCCAACGCGCACCCCTTCGGCGCAAGGCCGTTCGGCCGGGCAGAATATATCGGGAAATTCCGCACCCTGACGGACGACATTCTCGACTCAAAGGAATCGGCGCGGTTCCTTGAATTGGTGCAGCGCCTCCCCAAATTGTCGGCGGCGGAGGTCATGATGCTCAATCCGGTCGCGCCGAAAGGATATCTGGTTGAGAACCAGGCCAAAGGGATTTTTTGATCGGACGAAAGACTGACGACGCCTTCCGCGCTCGCCTTAGTTCAACGGGAACAGATGATGACAATGCACCTGGCGGAACTGAATATCGGACGCCTTCTCGCTCCGACGGACGATCCCCGCGTCAAGGAATTCATGGACAATCTTGACCGCATCAACGGCCTTGGCAAACGCATGCCCGGGTTCGTCTGGATGATGGAGGGATCTGGCGAGCCGGGAAAAGGAAATACCGAAACGAAGATTGAGGGCGATCCCCAGTTTGTGTCGAACCTCACGGTCTGGGAAGATGTTCAAAGCCTTGAGCGATTTGTCTGGGGCACCATTCATCGGCATTTCTATGAGCGTCGCAGCGAATGGTTCGAAGTTTTTGGAGAGATGCATTTTGTGATGTGGCGGGTTCCGGCGGGATATCGGCCGACATTGGAAGAGGGGCTGGAGCGCCTCGACATCAGGCGCCGTCTTGGCGACACCGAGGAAGCGTTTGGCTGGAATTGGTTGAGAGACGCGAAGATGCACAAGACGCACGCGTGCGGCCCGTCGGCGGCGTAGACCTCGCGGCTGAGATAAGTGCGCAAACGAGTAAGAGGACCTATGCTGATCGCGCCGAAAGGATACCTCGTCGAGAATCTGGCGAAGGGAATTTTCTGACCGCAATTGCCGCAAGGGAGGATTGTCTATGAAAATCGTTACTTGGCTTTTGGCCTTCGCGCTTACGTGCGGCGCAGCTCTCGCCCAGATCGACAGCAAATTGCCTGCCGGGCCGGCGTTGAAACTCAAGTCGGCGGCCCCGCCGCCTGACACCACAGGCACGGTCGTCCGGTTGTTATGCAAAGGGCTGACGGACCGCGCCGGAGACGCGCGTTTTACGCAAAGCCTGATCAGCTACGAGCGCATATTTGTCCAGAATTCGGACGGCGCATCAGTGCCGATTTTTGCGCCTTATGCGGCCCACATTGGCGTCCAGTTTGCACCTGCCCCGGCCGGTGCAGGGGACCGCGGTCAGGCGCTCATTTCTGGGCAGTGCGGTCTCGCCGGCCACGCGATCGCCGGTGTCAACCGCGACCCGCGGCGCGTCGAACCCATGATCACCTTTGGAAATCCTCACCGATTCGCGCTCACAGCGAGCCAGCGCTATAGCAACGATGCGTTCGTGAGGGCGAACATCATTTTGCCTGGTTGTCCGTCTGGCGTACACGCAATTCAGGCGATGCAGGAATCTCCTAACAACTTTACAGTGCCCCAGCGCGCTGAATCTGCAATCACATGCGCGGACTGACCGTGCCGGATTTCTCCCTGGCTCCACTGGAAAAGCGACTACGGCGCTGACTGAGCGTCAGTCTGGTTTGCGAGGAACGAATGCTGTTCACAAAAAAACACGCCGCCGAGAAACGCGCTGATTTCCGCAAGGCGCTGCAGTCCGGAAAGCTCCTTCAGTTTCCGGGCGCCTTCAATCCGCTCTGTGCGCAGATGATCGAGCGCAAGGGCTTTGACGGCGTTTATATTTCGGGCGCCGTGATGAGCGCCGATCTTTGCCTTCCAGATATCGGCATTTCGACGATGACGGAATTCGCCGAGCGCGGTCACCAGATCGGGCGCGTCACCGATCTTCCGACGATTATCGACATCGACACGGGCTTTGGCGAACCGATGGCGGCGGCGCGCACCGTCCGCACGATGGAAGAGATGGGGATTTCCGCCTGTCATATCGAAGATCAGGTGATGCCAAAACGCTGCGGTCATCTCGACGGCAAGGAAGTCGTCGACACGGCGACGATGGTGCAGCGCGTTCGCGCGGCGTCGGACGCAAAGCGCGATCCGAATTTCATCCTGATTGCGCGCTCCGACGCGCGCGCGGTTGAAGGCCTCGACAAGGCGATTGACCGGATGAAAGCCTATATCGACGCCGGCGCCGACATGATCTTCCCCGAAGCGATGGCGAACGAGAAGGAATTCGAGGCGGTCAGAAAAGCGCTATCCGTCCCGATCCTCGCCAACATGACCGAATTCGGAAAATCGCGGCTTTTGAACAAAAAGGAACTCGAAGCGATCGGCTTCAACCTTGTCATCTATCCGGTGACGACCTTGCGCCTTGCGATGTTCGGCGCCGAAAAGGGGCTCGATGCGATATTAAAGGACGGCGACCAGAACGGCGTCCTCAACATCATGCAGCACAGGCGTGATCTCTACGATCTGTTGCGCTATCACGAGTACAACCAGTTCGATCAATCGATTTACAATTTCCAGGTCGCGGACACGCCGAAGGAGTAAATCGGTGTCATCGAGCGAAGACATATATGCCGGCATGACGATGAACGAGCAATTGTGTGCATCCGGCAGGATGGCGGAATTTGATCGAGCGGTATTCTGGCGGGATCGGGCTAAGATCGTCGAGATCTATAAGGACTTGGCGCCCACCACCGATCCAGAGTGCGCTGCCAATAGTATTTTGCGAGGCCCACTTGATCGGGTTATCGCTGGCGTAAGGTCGTGGCTGTGTGGCAATAAACAATAAGGGCTAAAAGATGTCTGCTGACGAAGTAAAATACGGGCTTGCAGGCGTCATCGCCGACGACACCGCTGTCTCGAAGGTGATGCCGGAGATCAACTCGCTGACCTATCGCGGCTACAAGGTGCAGGACTTGGCGACTGCGTGCCGGTTCGAGGAAGTCGCGTATCTCATCTGGAACGGCGAATTGCCGACCAAGATGCAGCTCGACGCGTTCAACGCCGCCGAGAAGAACGAGCGGGGGCTTTCCGCCGACACGCTGAAACTTCTCTCGATGATGAATCACAAGGCGCATCCGATGGATACGCTGCGCACTGCTGTCTCGTTCCTCGGCCAGGAGGACGCGTCGGCGAACGACTCGTCGCGCGCTGCGCTCTATGCGAAATCGATCCGGCTGTTTGCGAAGATCCCCGAAATCGTCGCCGCCGATTTCCGGCTCAGAAACGGCAAGGCGCCGATTGCGCCGACGAAGGATCTCGCCTTCTCCGAGAACTTCTTTCACATGTGTTTTGGCGAAGTGCCAAAACCCGAAGTCGTCAAATGTTTTGACATATCGATGACGCTGTACGCGGAGCATTCGTTCAACGCATCGACCTTTACGGCGCGCACGATCGCCTCGTCGCTTTCCGACATTTATTCGGCGGTGACGGGCGCCATCGGCTCGCTCAAAGGTCCGCTGCATGGCGGCGCCAATGAAGCCGTCATGCACATGCTGACGGAAGTCGGATCGCCTGATATCGCCGAAGCGTGGATGATGGACGCGCTTGCGACCAAGAAGAAGATCATGGGGTTCGGCCACCGCGTCTACCGCTCGGGCGACAGCCGCGTTCCGACCATGACCGACGCCTACAAGAAGATGGTCGACGTCATCGGAACGGATGAAGCGAAGAAATACTGGAAAATCAGCCGCACGCTTGACGACGTGATGGTGCGCGAGAAGGGCATTTACCCGAACCTCGATTTCCCTGCGGGACCGGCCTATTATCTGATGGGCTTCGAGATTCCGATGTTCACGCCGATTTTCGTCGTCTCGCGCATCACCGGGTGGACGGCGCATGTGATTGAACAGCTGTCGGCGAACAAGCTGGTGCGGCCGCTCTCGAATTACACGGGCGCCCCGCAGCGCGACGTGTCGCCGATTGAGAAAAGGTAGAAATGGGAAATACGCGCGAACGCTCCGATGAAGAACGCCTCCGCGCGATGGCGGCGGTCGAAGAGCTGATCCGCTGGATTGGCGATGACCCTTCGCGCGAGGGTCTTGCCGATACGCCCCAGCGCGTCGTCGACGCCTTCCTAGAATATTTCAAGGGATATGAGGAATGCGCCGACACCTATCTTACGCGCACCTTCGAGCAGGTCGGCGGGTATGACGAAATCGTCCTCCTGCGCGATATTCCGTTTCATTCGCACTGCGAACATCACATGGCGCCGATCATCGGCAAGGCGCATGTCGCCTATCTGCCGAAGGATCGCGTCGTCGGAATATCAAAACTTGCGCGCGTCGTTCACGCCTTCGCCAAGCGCCTTCAGGTGCAAGAGAGGCTGACTGCTGAGATCGCCGACTGTATCGAGCGGGTGCTCGAACCGATCGGCGTTGCGGTCGTCATCGAGGCGACGCACGCCTGCATGACCTGCCGGGGCGTTGAGACGCCGGGCGTCATCATGACGACAAGCCGCATGATGGGCGCATTCCGCGAAGACCCGCGGTCGCGTCAGGAAGTTCTGAAGCTGATGGGATTCAACTGAGAAAGAGGCGATTGGTGAATGGCGAGTAGCGAATAGATGCTTTCGCTGGATGTGACAAATCCGCTACGATATTCGCCATTCGCCGTTCCCCATTCACTATTCGCCAACACTAACCGCTCTTGAGGCCACCCATGCCCTACCAATGCATCCTTCTCGAAACCGATGGCGCCGTCGGGATAGTTACGCTCAACCGGCCGGAGGCGCTCAACGCCTTTTCGAACCAGCTGATGGATGAGCTGACCGATGCGCTGAAGAAACTTGAGGCGGACGACAATATCGGCTGCATCGTCATCACCGGCTCTGAAAAAGCGTTCGCCGCCGGCGCCGACATCAAGGAAATGGCGTCGAAGACTTATATGGAAGTCTTCAACGAGCAGTTCATCACGCGAAACTGGGAAGAGACGACGCGCTGCAGGAAGCCTGTGATTGCGGCGGTCGCCGGTTACGCGCTCGGCGGCGGATGCGAACTCGCCATGATGGCCGACTTCATCATCGCCGCCGACAACGCCAAATTCGGCCAGCCGGAAATCACCATCGGCGCGATGCCGGGCGCCGGCGGCACGCAGCGCCTCGCGCGGTTCATCGGCAAATCGAAAGCGATGGAAATGTGCCTGACGGGCCGCATGATGGATGTTCAGGAAGCAGAGCGCTGCGGGCTTGTCTCCCGCATCGTTCCAAAAGGCGAATTGCGCGCCGAGGCGATCAAGACGGCGAAACAGATAGCGTCCTATTCGCGGCCGATCGTGATGTTGACGAAAGACGCCGTCAATCGCGCGTTTGAACTGCCGTTGACCGAAGGCGTGCGTTTTGAGCGCCGCGTTTTCCATTCAATTTTCGGCACAGAAGATCAGCAGGAAGGCATGGCCGCCTTCGTCGAAAAGCGAAAGCCCGCGTTCAGGAACCGTTAAGGAAGCCGACTTGGCGCGCGACCGGCGCTGAACAACGCGCGCATTGCGTGTATTTGCCGATGAAATCGCTGTTACAAGGCGCGCGGCGCGCGCATTCCACACGCTCTGGTTAACGGCGCATTAGCGCTTGAACTCTAGCGTCGATCTTTCGGGAAAAGGTCGATGCGAACAGAGACGAAATTCAATTCCGCGTCCAGCACGCTGATGAGCGCGTTCGCCTCCGGCATGGCGGAGGCGATGGCCGTGCGCCGCGCCGGCATGATGGCGAAAGCCGCGCGCGCGGAAGCGGAAATGTCGATCAAGGCGCGCGCCGAATTTCTCGCCAACATGAATCACGAGCTGAGAACGCCGCTGAACGCCGTCATCGGCTTTGCGACGATGCTGAAGGAGGGCGAGGCGTACAAGCTGACAGATGAGCAGCGAGAGACCTACGCCGGCTATATTCTGCAATCCGCCGACCTCTTGCTCAGCCATATCAACACGCTGCTTGAAGCGGCGGCTCTTGACGGCGGCGCGTTGTCGTTTGAGCCGGATGCGGTCGATCTTAGCGCCGCGCTTGATGAAGCGGTAAAGCGCGCAAAGATCGCAGCAGACGCCGCGAAAGTCAGCATAGACATCAAATCGGACGGCGCCGCCGCGCAAGGGTGGGGCGATAATATCCGCACCGGACAGGCGCTTGACCACATTATCCGCACAGCGATCAAAGTCTCGCCCGAAAGATCGCGCATTCTCGTGCGCGCCCTTGCTGACAGCGAGGGATGGGCCGAGATCGCCGTGCGCGATCGTGGGCCGGGCATGTCCGAGGGCGAAATCGAAAAGGCGTTGACGGCGTTTCAGGAAACCCATCGCGGGCTGGACCGCTCGTTCGCGGGCCCTGGCATCGGTCTCGCCATCGCCAAGACTTTTGTCGAACTTCAGGGCGGGCGATTTTCAGTGAAATCAAAGATCGGCGAGGGAACACTCGTTCGCATCGCGCTGCGGCCGCCGCAAGCGGCCGCCGCTGCGCAAGACGATGAAATGAAACTCGCCGGCTAGGTCCGGCGCGAGGAGAATTAAATGAGCCAGGCAGCAGTTGAAAACGTCACCGCCGCAGACAAACTTCGCGCCGCCGCGCAGCGCCGGAAAATGCGGCTTGGCGAGGTCGTATCCGTCAACGGAAGCCACGCGCTCGTCATGCTGGACGAAGATCGTCCCGATCTCGACCGCGTTCACCGCCCGCAGCTCGGCGCAATTTTGTCGATTGATACGGGAACATGCATCGTTTTAGGGCTCGTGTCGGCGATGAGCGTCCCCGCGCCCTCGCTCGATTCCGGCGGCAAGGATCTTCGGATCATCGAATTGGAATTGATCGGCGAGTTCACCAAGCCGACGCAAAAAACTCCGGCGCGCTTTCGGCGCGGCGTTTCGACCTATCCGACGCTGCATGACGAGGTGCAGATCGCGGCGCGTGAGGAACTCGCGGCGCTCTTTGCTGCAAACGGATCGGCGAGCGTCAGGATCGGCGTCGTCAAGCAGGACGTTGCAATTCCGGCGACCGTCTCTGTCAATGACCTTTTCTCGCGCCACTGTGCGATCCTCGGCACGACGGGCGCTGGAAAGTCATGCGCCATTACGCTGATGTTGCAGGCGGTTTTACAGCGTTATCACAACGGCCATATCGTCATTCTCGATCCGCATAACGAATATTCGCACTGCTTCGGCTCGGACGCCGTCGTCTTCGACACGACAAGCCTTACGCTTCCCTATTGGATGCTCACATTCGAAGAACTCGTCGAAATTCTCTATCCCGGCCGCGTCAATTGCGCAGAAGAGGTCGAAATTCTCGGCGACATGATCCCGCTCGCCAAGAAAATGAACCTTGGAAACGCGGCGGGCGGCGCGAAACTGATGGCCGACCGCCGCGAAGGATCGACCATCACGGTCGACACGCCCGTTCCCTACCGCATATCGGAATTGCTGACGCTGATCGACAAGACGCTCGGCAGTCTTGAAAACGCGCGCGCGACGGGCCCCTATAAGCGCCTGCGCGCCCGCCTACACGGCATCAGCCAGGACGCGCGATACAGTTTCATGTTCGGCGGTCTGACCGTCCAGGACACGATGGCGGAGTTTTTAGGCCAACTGTTCCGCATTCCAGTCGAAGGCTCGCCGATCTCGATCATCGAACTCGGCGGGCTTCCGGCGGAAGTTGCGCAAGTGATCGTCTCGGTCGTCACGCGCCTCGCGTTTGAATTCGGGCTGTGGAGCCACGGCGCCGCGCCGATCGCGATCATCGTCGAGGATGCGCACCGCTATGCGCCCGCAAAGGAGAATGTCGGCTTTGCGCCGACGCGCAAGGCGCTCATCCGCATCGCCAAGGAAGGCCGCAAGGTCGGCGTCTCGCTCTGGGTCGCGTCGCAGCGCCCGACCGAACTCGACGCGACGATCCTTTCCCAATGCAACACGATTTTCGCCATGCGTCTTGCAAACCAGGCGGATCAGGAAGCCCTGCGCGCCGCAGTGCCGGACGCGTCGACAAGTCTTCTCTCATGCCTGCCCTCGCTCGGACTTGGCGAGGCGATCGCGGTCGGCGAGGGCGTTCCGCTGCCGACGCGGATCCGCTTCGACGCGCTTCCGCGCGAATCCGTGCCGCGAAGCCTGACCGCAAGCTTCACCGACGGCTGGTCTGTCGATGTCGACGATAAATCGTTTATCACCCGCATCGTCGAGCAATGGCGCGCGCAAAAGCTGCTTTTGCCTGACGTTTGAGCAGGCTTTCAATCTGATCGGCGTGAACAGCGCCGCAGCCCCGTTCGCTGACAATATGGTCATGAACGGTTGTAATCGCGCGCCTGACCCCTACCTAAGAGCGGCTTCAGCCGCCGCTTTTGTCAGGAGTTCATCAGATGATCACGCTGCCAGACCTTCCCTATGAGCGCAGCGCGCTCGCACCGCATATTTCAAGCGGGACCATAGGGTTTCATTATGACAGGCACCATAAGTCCTATGTCGACAAAACAAACGAATTGATCGAAGGCGGAAAGCTGGCGAACGCTTCTCTTGAAGATGTCGTTCGAGAGTCCGAAGGCCGCGATCAGATTTTGTTCAACAACGCCGCGCAAGCCTGGAACCACGAATTTTACTGGCGATCCATGGCGCCCGGAGGCGGCGGCGAGCCGAAGGGCGACATCGCAGCGCTAATCGAGAAATCTTTTGGCGGCCATCAGCTTTTCGCGAAGAAATTTGCCGACGCCGGGACAGGCCAATTCGGCTCCGGCTGGGTCTGGCTGGTGCGGCGCGGCGCGGGGCTGGAGATTGTCAAAACCTCCAATGCCGAAACGCCGCTCACCGGGGATATGGCGCCGCTCCTTACGATGGACGTTTGGGAGCACGCCTATTATCTCGACTATCAGAACGCCCGTGCGAAATATGTCGCCGCGTTCCTCGATCATCTCATAAACTGGGATTTTGCGAACGAGAACCTCGCGCGCTGAGGTCCGAACGCCGCTGCGTGCGGCAATTGCTTGATTGTGGGGAGTTCCTTGCGCAAAATGCGGCAAGGAGGGCCCCATGATTCGATCCGTTCTCACCGCGCTGCTTCTCGTCGCGACGGCGCCGGCTTTTGCCGAGGCGCCAATCACCATTGTCATTCACGGCGGCGCTGGCGCGCTTCAACCCGGACAATACACACCCCTTGAAGAAGCCGCCTACAAGGCGAAGCTCGGCGAGGCGCTGGATGAGGGCTATGCCGTTCTCCATCGCGGCGGATCGGCTGTCGATGCGGTGCAGACCGCGATCCTCGTCATGGAGGACTCGCCGCTTTTCAACGCGGGGAAGGGCGCGGTCTTCACCTATGAAGGGAAGAACGAACTCGACGCATCGATCATGGACGGACGCACCAAAGCGGCTGGTGCGGTCGCCGGGGTGACGCACATCAAAAATCCGATCCGCCTTGCGCGCGCCGTGATGGAACATTCGCCGCATGTGATGATGGTCGGCGAGGGCGCCGAAGAATTCGCAAAGACGCAAAAGCTGGTGTTCGTCAAGCGTTCCTATTTCAAAACGGAAGCGCGCTGGCGCGCCTACAAGGATGCGCTGAAGAACGAGAAGGATAAAAAGTCCGCTCAAAAGGAAAGCGGCCTGCCGCATGATTTCAAATACGGCACGGTCGGCGCCGTTGCGCTCGACGCGCACGGAAATCTCGCTGCGGGAACATCAACCGGCGGCATGACGCTGAAGCGTTACGGCCGCGTCGGCGATGCGCCGATCATCGGCGCTGGAACTTTCGCCGACAACAATTCCTGCGCCGTTTCGGCGACCGGCTGGGGCGAGTACTTCATCCGCCTGACGATCGCGCGCGATATTTGCGCGCAGGTTGAATATGCGAACAAGTCCGTCGCCGATGCGACGAAAGACGTCATCCATAACCGCCTGCAAAAATCCGGCGGCGACGGCGGCGTCATCGTTCTGGCGCCGAACGGCGACTTCGTGATGGATTTCAATTCCGCCGGCATGTTCCGGGGCGTCAAGCAGGGCGAGCGAACAGAAGTCGCGATCTACCGGGAGTGAAAAATCCGGGCGACGGTGACAATTAAGCCCTGCTGCTAAGCCGAGTATTCCATCTCACCGACACGCGCTAGTCTCTCCCAAGAATCGGGAGGGATTTATGGAATTAAATCGCAGGATTTTCATCGGCGGCGCGGCGGTTGCGGCAACGCTTGCGGCGAGCGCAGAGGCCAAACCTCGAAGCGTCGGCGGCGGAAAGGCGGAGGCGAAAGCGCTAAAGGCGCTCGAAGCCTATGCGGCATTGCATCGCGCCGAGTGGGGAATTCCCGGCATGACGATAGCGGTAGTGACGCGCGAGGGTTTTGAAGGGTTCGTCACGTCCGGCCTTGCCGATGTCGACAGGAAAATTCCAGTTGGGCCGGATCACCTTTTTCAGGTTGGCTCGATCTCTAAGATGTTCACGGCGCTTGCCGCCTATTCGCTATTTGACGAAGGTAAACTCTCGCCGGACGCCAAACTTGAAAGCGTGCTGAAAGGCGTATCGGTGCGCGGCGGCAAGGCGATCACTTTGCAGCAGCTCCTCAATCATACGACGGGCCTTCCGGCCGATTCCGCAACCTTCCCGGAAGGCGGATTGTGGACAGGTTTTGAACCCGGAACGAGCTGGTCCTATTCAAATTCCGGCTACGCCCTTGCCGGCATGATGGCGCAGGCGGCGAGCGGCAAGCTTTACGAAGATCTTGTGCGTGAGAGGGTTCTCGAAAAAATAGGCATGACGAATTCAATCGCTGCAATGCATGTCGCCGATCGCCATCGTTATGCGCAAGGGTACGAGCCCGCACTGACGGACCGGCTGAACCCGCGCCCCGGCGCGATGACGGCGACGCCGTGGGTTGATTCAGACAGTCCTGCCGGATGCATTGCGGCGACAGCGGGCGACATGGCGAAATTCCTGCGCTTCCTGCTTGGCCTTGCCGAAGGAAAAGGCGGGGCCGTCTTTTCGGACGAAACGGCGAAAAAGTTTCTCGCCGATCCTGCGGACGGTTGGGGGCCAGGCGCGCACTATGGCAATGGCGTCGCGCGCATCGAAATCGACGGACGCAAATACCTGCACCACACCGGCGGCATGGTGTCGTTCTGCTCTGCGCTGCATGTCGATGCAGAGGCGGGCGTTGCAGCTTTCGCTTCGACCAATATCCACTACTCCCTCAATTACAGGCCGGTTCGCGTCACGACCTACGCCTGCGAGCTGTTGCGCGCCGTCAAGGAAGGGAAGCCCGCGCCAGCGCCGAAACCGGCGACGATCGCGCTTGAAAAGCCGGATCAATATGTCGGAACCTTCACATCAGCGGGCGGCGACCGTTTTGAAGTTCGAAATGACGGCGGAACCCTTCGGCTGACCCGCGATGGACGAGACAGCCTGATGCAGCAGGCCGCAGGGTCCTTGTTCGCAACGAGCGATCCGGACTTCGCCGTCACTGGCGTCGTCATCGACGTCGAAAATGAAAAGGCGGTACGCGCGTGGGCGGGCGATGTTGAATATCTTGTCGACCCGTCAATAGGCTATAAGCCTGCGGCGAGCATCGAGCTTCGCGCGCTCTCTGGCCGCTATGACAATGACGACCGCTGGGCGGGCCCGCTTTATATTTATGCGCGCGATGGCGGCATCTGGATCGGAAATGCCGAACCGTTGACGCCGATCGGAGAGAACGAATGGTGCCTTGGCGACGAGAATTCGCCTGAGCGCGTGAAGTTTGACGGCTTCATCAACGGCCGCCCAAACCGGCTTTTGTTCTCGGGGACGCCGTTTATCCGCCGGTTCAGCTGACCAATTTCAGGAAGCAGATATGACAGACCTTGTGAAAACAGAACGCGACGGACGCGTCCTCACGATCACGATGAATCGTGCGGACAAGAAGAACGCGCTGACGCATGAAATGTACGCCGCGATGGCGGACGGGTTGCAGCTTGCGCATAACGAGGCGCAAATCCGCTGCGTCATCATCACCGGCGCAGGCGACAGCTTCACGTCCGGCAATGACCTTGGCGACTTTGCGGCTGGAATGCCGGACGGAAAGCCGCCGGTCATCCGCTTCCTCGAAAATATCGTCAATTGCGACAAGCCGGTGATGGCGGCGGTGAACGGTCCCGCCGTCGGCGTCGGCCTTACGATGCTGCTGCATTCGGACCTTGCTTACGCAAGCGATGCGGCGACGTTTCGGTCGCCGTTTCCGCATGTCGGCGTGGTGCCGGAAGCGGGCTCGTCGCTCTTGCTGCCGCTGACGGTCGGGAACGCCTGGGCGAATGACATATTCATCGCTGGCCGCGTCCTGACCGCGGCTGAAGCGTTATCAGCCGGATTGATTTCCCGCGTGTTTCCGGCGGGTTTGCTGATGGGCGAATGCAGGAAAATCGCCGCGAGCGTCGCGGCGCAAGCGCCAAACGCCATGCTTCATACAAAGCGCCTCATCCGCTCGAACCGCGACGTCGTCTTCGAGCGCATGCGGAAGGAAGGCGAGATCTTCAACGCGCAATTGAAGTCGCCGGAGTTCATGGTCGCCGCAGCCGCCTATATGCAGCGCCGCCTGCCTGAATTTGATTGACGACTATATAAGCGCGTCCCGAACCTTCGGCATGATCCGCCTGCTTACCGGAATTTCGGCGCCGTTCGACAAGACGAGCGCGCCGACGCCGGTGCTTTCCCTCGTCAGCGTCTTCACGAAATTCGTGTTGACGATGAAAGATCGATGAACGCGCAGGAATGTCGGCGGCAATTCGTTCTCAAGTTGCGCAAGGGCGCCATTATGAAGGACCTGGCGTCCGTCGGCGAGGTGAAGTTCGACATAGTCGCCGGCGCCCTTGCAGTGTGTGATATCCGATGACTGAATTATGTTCACGGCGCCGGCGCTGTTGATGCGAATCGCAGCCGGCCTGCCGTTCCCGGCCGCGCGTTCAAGCGCCGCCGCAAGTTCATGCGACCGCGCGCGTTCAAGCGCCATTTCGCGCCGGTCGCGTTCGAGCGCTGCGGCCTGCGCTGCAAAAAGGACAAGGAGGAGCGCCGCGACCTCAAAAAAGAATACCGCGTCGAGAAATGCGCCTCGAAAGATCACGATCGATGCGGCGAACAGCGTCAGCGCCGCGGTCAGCATCAGGGCCTGCTTTTCGCCGCGAAGCGCGGCGCGTCCGGTGATGGCGGCGCTCGCTATCGCTGCTGCAAGGACAGCATATCCGGCCTTGGCGTCGAATCCGCTGGCGAGCGCAATCGGCAATGCGATGAACGCAGCGACGGCGCCGAACACGGCAAGTTTTCGCTCTGATACAAACCTCGATATGACGAGGCCCGAGAGCGTGAGCCCAAATCCGGCCGACATCACGACAATCGCGACCAGTCGTAAATCGTGGACGGGGTAGGGATAGGCGATAACGCTGCGAAGGAGTTCAACGACGAGTTGGGCGGCGGCAAAGAGCGACAGGAGCGACAGAAGGATCGGGTCGCGGCGGCGCGCATCGGCGATCGCCCCGACGACGCCGAAATAAAGCGCGCCGGCGAGGAGAACCCCAAGCGCTATGAGCGCTGGCCAGGCAACGCTGAGCCGCTCGGCTCTCGGGTCGGCGAAGGGCGCAAGCGCCACCCAGTGCACCGGGCGGCGGAGTTTCAAAAATCCATGGTGAGACGAAATGCGAATCGCAACGACATTCTCGCCTGCCTGCAACAGGCCATCGGGAATGGGGAGGACTGCGTCCATCAGGCCTGGCGTCTCGCCGTCCTTTGCGGCGGCAGGCGTTCCATTTGCGCCGAGCCTGACGCCATTGAGATAGGCCTCGCTCGATGCTTTGGCTGCAATGTAGAGCCCGGCCGGACCGTTCGCGTCCAATTTCCCCGGCGCGTCTATTACCGCTCGGATCCAGATGTCGCGCCCCTGCGGGTCGATGGCGTCGATCTTCGTAGCGGCGCATGTGTCAGCGCTGGAGGGCGGCGTCTCGTCGCCCGCGCCGCAATATTCAAACGCCCGCGCGTGTATAATTTCGGCCGCAGCGGCGCATGGAAAATGGAGAATGATGGCGGCGATCGCGCAAAGGACAGGGCGCATTACGGAACCACTAGCAGAAATGCCGCCGCCGCGCATCGCCGCTCGACGGAAATCCGGCGCCGCTGGCAGAATTGGGCGTGAAAAATGGCTGGCGGCGCGATAGGCCGCCAGGTGCAACTGACCTGGTTCCCCTCATGAATCGCCTCGAAAAAATCGCCGTTCTATTGTCCTTGAGTGCGCTTGGCGGCTGCGCAACCGCGCCTTCCTCGATGAAATCCGGGCAAGCGCCGGCAAACGAGACCGCCTATGCGTTCGAGGCGCAAAGCGGCGAGAAGATTGACGCATATCGGGGCGTCTTCACGGTTCCAGAGAACCGGTCAAACCCCGCAAGCCGCAAGATCGATATCCATTATGTGAGATTTCCAGCGACGGGCGCAAAGCCAGGCGCCCCGATCGTCTATCTCGCCGGCGGCCCCGGCGGGTCAGGCGTATTCACAGCGCGGGGCGAACGCTTCCCGCTCTTTATGGCGATGCGCGAATTCGGCGACGTTATAGCACTCGACCAGCGCGGAACCGGCTGGTCGGAGGAGGCGCCTGAATGCACGTCGCAAGTCGTCATTCCGGCTGACAGGATCGTCGCGCCCGAGGAGCGCACGGCGCTTCTTCGCAAGGCGGCCGAACAATGCGGCGCATTCTGGCGGGAAAAAGGCTTCGATCCTGCCGGTTACACGACCGTCGAGAGTGCACGCGATCTTGACGCGCTGCGCGCCCATCTCGGCTCCGCGAAAATTTCGCTTTGGGGAATTTCCTACGGCACGCATCTCGCTCTTGCGGCAGTCAAGGAAATGGCGCCGCGTATCGATCGCCTTGTGCTCACCGGCGCCGAAGGGCTCGACCAGACCGTGAAGCTGCCGTCGGAGACCGATCGTTATTTCGACCGTCTCCAGGCGGCGATCGACCGGGAACCTTCCGCAAAAGCGGCCTATCCAGATATCAAGGCGCTGATGCGCCGCGTTCACGCACGGCTCGATGCTTCGCCGGTGATGATGAGCGTTCCGGTAAAGGACGGCGCCGCCGACATGCTTTTGACGCGGGAAGTGATGCAGCTCTCGGCGAGCGCGTCGATTGCTGATCCGCAAGGCGCCGCGCGACTTTTGATGCTGTACCTCGCCGTCGATGCAGGCATCACAGAACCTGTCGCTGGGTTGATCGGGCGCTTCATCACGCCGGGTGCGCCGGAATCATTCCGGTTGATGCCGCTCGCGATGGACATTGCATCGGGCATCGGCGCGAAGCGGCGGTCGACCGTCAGCAGGGAAGCTGATGCGGCGCTCCTCGGCGATCTCCTGAACTATCCGATGCCGCAGCTTTCCGGCGCGCTCGATCTCGATCTTGGCGATGCGTTCCGCAAAGCTCCGCAAAGTTCGATACCAGCTCTGTTGTTGATCGGCACTCTCGATGGGCGGACGTATCCGCCGGAGCAATCGGCGGCGACGGCCGGATTGCGCCGCCTGAAAACGGTCACTGTCGTCAATGCCGGGCACAATCTTTTCATGGTCTCGAAGGAAATTACGGAAACAATCAAGCGTTTCATGCGAAGGGAGGCGATTGAAAAAAGCGAAATCGTCGTCGATGCGCCATCCTTTGCGCCGAAGATGTGAATGTCAGCGGATCGTGAACTGCCGTGCGGCATTCGTAACAGCGCTCAAGGTTTGCGCAATATCTTCTCCATCGCCTTACCCTTGGCGAGCTCGTCGATGAGCTTGTCGAGATAGCGGATTTCCCTCATGGTCTGCTCCGTGACTTCCTCGACACGCACGCCGCAAACGACGCCTTTAATCAAAGACCGTGCAGGGTTGAGATGCGGGGCGTTCGCAAAGAAAGTCTCGAAGTCCGTCTTCCGCTCGATTTGAGCTTTGAGCTCGCTCGGTTCGTATCCGGTAAGCCAGCAAATGATTGCGTCGACCTCCGATTGCGTGCGCCCCTTTCGTTCCGCCTTCGCGACATAGAGGGGGTAAACGCTCGCAAAGCTCGTCGTGTAGATCTTGTGTTTCGCCATTTTCCCGAATTTCCTTTTCCGGCGCGCCCGGCAGGATGCAAGATATTATCGTTTGGATTGATAAAGCCGCTCGACGTCTTCGGCGTTGAACAGCGACGTGCCGCTTGAAAGGCGAGTTGCGGCGGCGCAGGCGGCGGCGAAGCGCAGGGCGTCTGCGTCTTTATATCCTCGCATTGTCGCAACGATGAGGCCCGCGACGAAACTGTCGCCTGCGCCGACGGCGCTGTGCGCGCGCACCGGAAACACCGGCGTGAATACGGCGGCGTCCTTCGTCGCCATGACCGACCCGTCGCCCGCATGCGTAATGACGACGCGCTCGGCGGCGCCGGTTTTGACGAGGCGCTGGGCAAAGGCGGCGATTTCGTCCGGCCATTTGAGCGGACCGCCGGACAGCGCCTGATATTCATGTTCATTGTGGCGAAGCAGAAAGACGCCTTCTTTCAGCGCAGCGTCGAGGCCGCTGACTGAATCGAGAACGAAGCGGGCGCCCCTGGCTTTCGCGATCTTCGCAGCGTCCGCCCAGAATGTTTCCTGTGCGCCGTCTCCACGCATCGGGGGAAGGCTGCCCGATCCGACGACATAATCGCCCGCGCCAGCCTCTTCGCGGATTGCATCCAGCATCGACTGGCGTTCGGATGGCGCCATCTCGGCGCCCGGAAGATTGAAGCGGTACTCGTCATTCGTAGTTGAGTCGCGCACATGAAAGGCGATGCGCGTTTCGCCCGCGACAGGGATCGTCCGCATGGGGACGTGTTCGTCCGCGACAAGCTCCTTCAAAGCCTCGCCATAAAGCCCGCCGGTAGTGAAGATCGCCAGCGTCTCAGCGCCGAGCCTTGCCGCAGCTCTGGCGACATTCAATCCGCCGCCGCCAGGATGGCTTTCCGGATTGACGCAGCGAAGCTTGCGGTTCGGCTCAACCTTCGGCGCATCGACGGCGAAGTCGTACGTTGGGTTCGGCGTCAGGGTGATGATGTGGGACATTTGCGAAGGCGCAGTTTGCAGGTTGCAGGTTGGAGAATGAAGCGTGCTGCCGGGTCGCGCAAGCCGTTCCGGTCACTAGCTGGCTTGCTGCCGGAAACCTCCAACCTACAAAAGCCCCAATCCCTTGAAGCTTGCTTCGCTCTTGTGCCCGATGATCAGGTGATCATGGACGCGAATATTGAGCGCCGCTGCGGCCTTCTGGATCTGGTTTGTCATCTCGATGTTGGCGCGCGACGGCGTCGGGTCGCCTGACGGATGATTGTGGACCAGAATGATCGCGGATGCCGCAAGTTCCAGCGCGCGTTTGACGACTTCGCGCGGATAGACGGGGGTGTGATCGACCGTGCCGCGCTGCTGCACCTCGTCCGCGATCAAAATGTTTTTCTTGTCGAGGAAGAGGATGCGAAACAGCTCGGTCTTCTCGTCGGCCATCGCTGCGCGGCAATAGGCGAGGAGATCGTTCCACGATGAAATGACCGGCCGGTCGAGCACGCGCGCCTGCGCCAGTTTGATCGATGCTGCGTGGATGATCTTCAGCTCGATCGCGACGTTTTCGGATACGCCCCTGATTTCGGTGAGGCGCTCAATCGGCGCCGCAAGCGCCTGCGGCAGACCGCCGATGGTCTTGATGATGTCTTTTGCAAGCGGCTTGACGTCGCGGCGCGGAATGGCGCGAAAGAGGATCAGCTCAAGAAGTTCATAGTCCTGCACTGCCTCGACGCCGGCGCGGCGAAAACGGTCGCGATGGCCGGAGGCGTGATTAGGCGCGTCGCTCTTGCTGTTGCTCGTCATCCGCCCGCTCCCCCCGCAAAAGCGGATACCCCTATTGCCGCTCTAATAGATTCCCGCAGTCGCGGAAATATCGGATCAGGCGGAGTAGGGCGGCCGGTCGAGCCCGGCGGGCGATTTGGTGAAAATCTCGACGCCGGTATCGGTGACGCCGCATGAATGTTCGAACTGAGCTGAAAGCGATTTATCGCGGGATACGGCGGTCCAGCCGTCTTTCAGGAGCTTCACGTCCGGCTTTCCTTCATTGATCATCGGC
This sequence comes from Parvularculaceae bacterium, assembly GCA_041740755.1. Lineage (GTDB taxonomy): Bacteria > Pseudomonadota > Alphaproteobacteria > Caulobacterales > Parvularculaceae > Amphiplicatus. Next base: position 19,023 of record JBGSLM010000197.1, read on the forward strand.
TCGATCGTGAAGAACATGCCGGGCTTCAATTCAGTGTCCGGCGCGCGGTGAACGCCGAAGCGGTCGCGATATTCGGCGTAGTGAACGACGTTCGGCGCATCATGGAAAACGCGGCCCAATCCGTGGCCGCAAAAATCGCGCACAACGGAAAAGCCTCGCGCTTCGGCATGGGTCTGGATCGCGCGGCCGATGTCGCGAAGCGTATTTCCGGGCTTTACGGCTTCGATGCCCATCATCAGCGCTTCATAGGTCGTATCGACCAGGCGGCGCGCCTTCACTTTTGGCTCGCCCGCCCAGTACATGCGGCTCGTATCGCCGTGCCATCCGTCGACGATGACGGTGACGTCGATATTCATGGTGTCGCCGTCCTTGATCTGTTTGTCGGACGGAATGCCGTGGCAAATGACGTGATTGAGCGAGATGCAGCTCGCATGGCGATAGCCGCGATAGCCGATCGTCGCCGAAAGCCCGCCATGGTCGAACACGAACTGGCGGATCAGATCGTCGAGGTGCGCGGTTGCAACGCCCGGCTTTACATGGCCGGCGATCATGTCGAGGCACGAGGAGGCGAGGCGGCCAGCTTTGCGCATACCCTCGAAATCGGCGGCTCCGTGGAGCTTGATCTCGCCGGTCCTTACGTCATCCCGGATTTCGCCGTCGGCGTGCTGCATGTAGCGGGGGTCCCATTTTGCGCAGCCTGTTTTTGACGCTTTCGACGGGCAAGATCAATGCGCAAATAGTGCGCATTTGGAGCGAAGCCAGCAACGCCGCCCTGCGCCGCTTTGGCCCACACAGTAGCGATTGGCATTGCGGAACAGATTTTTCTCCGCGCGGCCTGGTTTAAACTTTCGTTATCGAAATCCTAAATTTCTTTTACCGTTTCGAAGGACCCGCCCGCTAAATTGGTTCGATTAGGGAGTTTTTCTTCGGGCGCTAACAATTTGCTCAGGCGGTTTCACACCTGCGACGGGAACGTCGCCTTCGCCTTTGCGCTGATTGCGCCGCTCTTGTTGGCGTTTGCCGGCGCAGGCGTCGATTACGCGCGCCACGCTGCGATCAAGGCCTAGATGCAAGAGATCGCCGCCGCCGCCGCGATCGCCGGCGCCCGGCAATTCCTGATCAAGAAAACCGACTATGTGATCGCGAAGGGATTGGCCGAAACCACCGCGTCGAGCGCCCTTCAGTCGAAAGGATATTTCCCCGCCGCGCAGATGGAGGCGACCGCCGATCCGCAGGCGTCAACCTTGACGGTATCTGTCGCTTACGCGATGACGCCCTCATTGCTCGTCGGCATTTTCAAGAATCCGATCCATGTTGATGTCATAGCCGTCGCCGAGGCGGGCGGCAGCGAGAACATTTGCGTCATCGGCCTTAATGCAACCGCGTCCGGCACGGTGAAAGCCTTCAATTCCGCCAGGCTCTCCGGCGACCGGTGCGCCGTCTACTCGAATTCAACTTCCGAATCCGGGCTCGCCGCCACCAATACGGCAAAAATCAAGAGCATCCTCGCGTGCAGCGCAGGCGGCTACAACGGAGCGTCATCGAACTTTGATCCGGCGCCAATCACCGACTGCCCCAAGCGTGATGATCCGCTGGCGGAGCGTGCGCCGCCGTCATTCAGCGGGTGCAATTATTCAGGCGTCGTCAAAACAGATTATGTCGGAACGCTGCAGCCGGGCGTCTATTGCGGCGGACTGACGATCGACGGCGCGTCGCGCGTTGATTTTGCTGACGGCGTCTTTGTCATCAAGGACGGCCACATGACTATCGCTGGGGAAAGCGCCACCACCGGCGACTATGTCGGCTTCTATTTCAGCGGAACCGGCGGCGGGCTGACGATCAGCGGCAATGCTGATATTGACCTTGCCGCACCGTTGAACGGGCCGATGGCGGGCGTGCCTATCTGGCAGGAACCGTCGCAGAACGGGACCAAGGTCTTTACCGTCATGAGCAACAACGTCCGAAAGATGGTCGGAACGATATATCTCCCCAAAGGCAAATTCCGCGGCGCCTCGAACGGCTCAATCTCCGGCGATTCCGCCTATACGGCGATCATCGCCGACACGATTGAATTGAGCCAGCAGGCGAACCTGGTGCTCAACGCCAACTATTTCGACACGAATGTCCCGGTTCCAGGCGGATAGCGCGGCGAACGGGTCCTGCTCCGCCAATAAGGGCGGGGCCTGTAAATTTCTTGCCGCATTGATTAGATACGGCTTCGATGCAGAACCCTCCGCTGACCATCATTGCAATCCTAGTCCTCGCGCTCTCGGTGCTTTCGTTGACGCGTGGGCCGGTTCCGTCCGAGCCGGGCGCGCCGCGCGTCAGCTATTTCCGTGAGTTGATGCCCCTCGGGCCGGAGCGTTTCCGCCCTTTGCCGCCGGCCCCCGACGCGCGCCACACGGCGAACGCCTGGCTCGTGATCAATGAGCGGGGGCTCGAGGTCATCCGGAAAAGCGAAGGCCTGCGGCTCAAATCCTATTATCTCGCCGGGCAGTGGCTGATCGGCTACGGACATGCGGGAACGGCAGGGCCGGACATGGCGATCACTCACCAGGACGCCGAGCGGCTTTTGGAGGACGATGTCAAAGACGCCGAACGCGCGGTACGCGAACTTGTCGCTGTGCCGGTCAATGAGAATGAATTTTCCGCGCTCGTCTCGCTTGCCTACAATATGGGTTCGGGCGCATTTGCTAAGACTGAAGTCCTTCGGCGTCTCAACGCCGGAGATCGCGCCGGCGCCGCCGATGCGTTTCGCTATCTCGTCGCCGCCGACATCATGGGGGAGCGCGTTATTCTTGACGCTCTCAAACGCCGCCGCGCCGACGAACGGGCATTGTTCCTAGCGCCGCCATTGCGGGCCTGAGAAGTAGGAGGCGGCAGGTTACAGCTTGGCGCGCAGAAATTGGTTGAAGAATTCCAGCGCACCTTGCAACCTGTCACCTGCAACCTTTGACCTGCGATAAGCGATGGAACGACTCTCTGCCTCGAAATCTTTCGGCGGCGAACAAGCCGTCTGGAAACACGCAAGCCGCGCGCTTTCCTGCGATATGCGTTTCGCCGTCTTCACGCCTCCCGCCGCCGGCCACGGGCCGGGGCCGTATCCGACGCTTTTCTGGTTGTCGGGCCTCACCTGCACGGAGGACAATTTCACCGTGAAGGCGGGGGCGCAGCGCGTTGCAGCGGAACTCGGGCTGATCATCGTTGCGCCCGACACGTCTCCGCGCGGCGATGATGTGCCGGACATGGATCCAAAGACTTATGATTTCGGCAAAGGGGCCGGGTTCTATCTCGATGCGACGCAGGCGCCGTGGTCGAAACATTACCGGATGTATTCCTACGTCGTCGATGAACTCCCATCCCTTATCGCTGCGCATTTTCCATCCGACGCATCGCGCACCGGCATATCCGGCCATTCGATGGGCGGGCACGGCGCGCTCACGATCCAACTGAAGAACCCGAAGAAATTCCGCTCCTGTTCGGCGTTTTCACCTATCGTCGCGCCGGGCGAAGTTCCCTGGGGACAAAAGGCGTTTTCGAACTATCTCGGAAGCGACCGGTCGAAATGGGCGCAGTATGACGCAACGCGTCTTCTTGCAGACAAGGGCGCAAGCCCGGCGCACATCCTCATAGATCAGGGAACGGCGGATCAATTCCTCGCCGAACAATTGCGGCCAGAATTGTTTTCAGCTGCGGCAAAACAGGCCGGTCAAAAGCTGACGCTCAATTTGCGCGAAGGGTACGATCATTCCTATTTCTTCATCGCGACGTTTATCGAGGATCATCTGCGTTGGCATCAAAAGGCGTTGACCGCATTTTGACCCCGGCGGCGTAACCGGCATAGGAACCAGTAAATGACGCACAAATCCGCCGCCATTCTCGCGATAGGCGATGAGCTCCTTTCGGGGCGAACGCGCGACGCCAATATTCACCACCTCGCGGGATGGCTGACCGATCGTGCAATCGCGCTCAAAGAGGCGCGCATCGTCGCCGACGATGAAGCTGAAATCGTCGCCGCCCTGAATGCGCTTCGCGCGCGACATGATTACGTTTTCACGTCGGGCGGCATCGGGCCGACGCATGACGACATCACCTATGAAGCTGTCGCAAAGGCGTTTGGACGAAAAGTCGTCGAGCACAGCCAGGCGATTTCCATGATCTCCGCGTGGTATCAGGCGAAAGGCGAGGAAGTGACGCCGGCGCGGCGCCGCATGGCGTTGATGCCAGAAGGGGCGGAGCTGATCCTCAATCCAGTCACCGGCGCGCCGGGCGTCAAAATCGATAACGTCTTTGTGATGGCGGGCGTCCCCAGCATCTTCAAGGGTATGCTGAACGCAATCGAGACGGCGCTTGAACGCGGCGTGCAGGTTCATTCGCGTGCGGTGACGGCGCTCGGCCTGCCTGAATCGCGCCTTGCGGAGCAATTGCTTGCGATCCAAAAAGCGCTGATCGGAGTTTCGCTTGGCTCCTATCCGATCGACGGCGACGAAAAAGGCGTCACCATCGTCGCCCGGTCGGAAAACCCGGCGACGGCGGATGCTGCAATCGCCAGCGTATCCGCCGCAATGCGCGCGCTCGGCGCGCAGCCCCTTATCGGCGAGCGCCCCGGAAGGTGACGCCGGGCGGCGAAATAGCTTAAGGTGACATAAAGCGTGATGCGCGGAGAAAGTGACATGAAGGCCAAAGCAATCATTATACTGACGGTTACCGCGTCAATCATCGCGGCGGCGCCCGCACTCGCGGCCGGAAGCGGCGCATCGAGCGGCCTTCCCTCGACGAGCCGTCCGGCAGTCGATCCCGCAGAGGCCTATCGCGAAGGCGTCGCCGCCCTTCAGGCGCAGGATTACAAAAAGGCGGAAAAGAAGTTCGGCGACGTGCTTTCGGTCGTGCCGAAAAACCCGGAAGCAAATTACTTCATGGCGCTCGCGAAAATCGGCAACGGAAAACCGAAGAACGCAGTCCGCTATCTTGAAAAAGCGATCAAGGAGCATCCGAATTTTGTCGAGGCGCGCGAACGGCTGGCGCTTGTCTCGATTGATCTCGGAAATCCGGCGGTTGCGCAAGAACAGCTTGTGGCGATCGAGGGGCTGAAGGCCGATTGCGCCGCCGCCGGCGATTGCGACGAAGCGTATAATGCGCGTGTCGACACCGCGATTGCGCGCATCAACGAGGCGATTGCGGCGGCGGCAAGCGCTGCGCCGGCGGACGACGCCGCCGAAGAAGAGGGTCAGGAATCGGGAGGCGAGGCGACTGACGACCAGGCGTCATTGTTCTTTGCGCCTCGGGACGAAGGCGTGTCGCAATATTTGGCGGCGGTCCGCTTGATCAACAAAGGCGATTATCGCGCGGCGATTGACGACCTCTACAAGGCCGCAGCGATTGTCGGCCCGCATCCCGACATCCTCAATTATCTTGGCTATTCACACCGGGAACTTGGGATGATCGAGAAAGCGCGAAATTATTACGCGCAAGCGCTTGCGATCGACCCGTCCCACAAGGGCGCCAACGAATATCTCGGGGAGCTGTATCTCGAAATCGGCGACATCGGAAAAGCAAAGCGGCAACTTGCAAAGCTCGACGCGATCTGCACCTTCGGCTGTGCGGAACGCGAGGATCTCGCGCGGCTGATCGAGCGACGCGAGGGCGCGCTTGCGGCGAATTAGCATTTTTCTCGGCGTTGCGGCGGCGATCCATGCTGCGAGCGCCGGCGCCGAACCGCTACAGGAGGCAAAATGGCTTGCGGCGGATGCGCAGCGCGTCGCTGCGCTGACGCAATCGCCCGGTGAGTGTGCGGGACGCATCCGTGATCCGGAAACGGCGTATCTCGCCGAGATCGGGCGTGCGGCGTTTTCAAGTCCGCTCCTCCTCGGCGGGCAAGCGGCGCGCGGCGGGCTCTCCTGCGCCTCATGCCATACCGATGGTCATTCGAACCCGGGCTTTTTCCTCGAAGGGCTATCGGGCGCCGCCGGAACTGCTGACGTATCGTCTTCGATATTCAGCAAGGTGCGCGACGACGGCGTCTTCAACCCGGTCGCTATTCCGGCGCTTGTCGGGATCACGGAAAAGCAATCCTTCGGAACGACGTCTCCGGCGCCGTCGCTGCGCGCCTTCATCCGATCGGCGGTCGCCGACGAATTTCAGGGCGATGCGACGCCTTCAGCAGTCATCGACGGATTGGTCGCCTATATCGGATCGCTTGATGCGGCTTCGTGTCCGTCAGCGCCGGTCGCCTTTTCGCCGCGCCGGGCAATGCGTGATGTCGAGCGAACGCTCGCGATTGCGCGCCGGGCCGCTGAACGAGGAGATCGGGAGACCGTCGACTTCCTCCTTGTCAGCGCACAGGCGGCGCTTGGCCGCATCGATGATCGATTTCCCGCTCAGAAGGCGCCAGTTCTTCGAAAGAGCCTGGCTGAGCTCTCGGTTGAGGCAGGCGCGTGGCGGAATTTCCGCGGCGAGACCGCAACGATTGTCGCCGCGCTTGACGAAATCGAAGGGCGTGCGAAGAAGCTCGGCAAGCGCCTTCAGGCGGCGCGACATCAATCACTCTACGATGCGGAAATGCTCGCCCGGCATCTTGAGGGCGAATAGGCGAATTTAATCGAATGCTCAGCGTCTTTGACATATTCAAAATCGGAATTGGCCCCTCAAGCTCGCACACCGTCGGGCCGATGCGAATCGGCGTTCGCTTTCTCGCCGAGGCGAAAGAAGCAGGCGCGCTCGCACCTGCTGCGCGCGTCAAGGTCGATCTTCACGGATCGCTTGCGCTCACTGGGATCGGACACGGCACCGACAAGGCGGCGATCCTGGGTCTCCTCGGCTTTGCGCCGGATGAAACCGATCCGGACGAAGCCGAAGCCGCATTTTTGCGTGCGAAGTCGTCGAAGCGGCTGAAACTCCACGAAGGCCCAGAGATCGACTTTGATCCGGCGCGCGATCTAGACCTTCGCGGCGACATCATTCCGACAGTCCATCCGAATGAAATGCGCCTTGCGCTGTTTGACGCCGCCGGGGGCGAACTTTTCGCGCAAGTCTATTATTCGGTCGGCGGCGGTTTCATCGCCAGCGCAAAGCAGCTCACGGCGCCTGCGCCCGGCGACATGATCAAAGATCCGCACAGAAGTCCTTACACGTTCGGTTCGGCGGCGGAGCTGCTCTCGATTTGCCGCCGCGAAAACCTGCCGATCGACGAGGTCATTCTTCGAAATGAGGATGCGATCCGCCCGCGCGCCGATACGCTGGCGGGGCTCGACCGCATCTGGACGGCGATGCGCGATTGCATCGCACGCGGCCTGAAGACGTCGGGCGTTCTGCCGGGCGGCCTTGAAGTGAAGCGGCGCGCGCCGGCGCTCTATCGAAAACTCGTCGATGCGCCGCTCGCCAATGAGCGCGAACAATTGTTCGATTGGCTAAACGTCTATGCCATGGCGGTGAACGAGGAAAACGCTGCAGGCGGGCGTGTCGTGACGGCGCCGACCAACGGCGCGGCGGGAATAATTCCAGCGGTGCTGAAGCACTATTGCGAAGAGAATAATGTACCGCATACGGAACATGTGCGGCGGTTCCTCGTAACCGCCGCCGGCATCGGCATGCTCTACAAGCAGCGCGCGTCGATTTCCGGCGCGGAAATGGGCTGCCAGGGCGAGGTCGGCGTCGCCTGTTCCATGGCTGCGGGCGGTCTTGCAGCCGTATGGGGCGGAACGCCCGAACAGGTGGAACACGCCGCCGAAATCGGGATGGAGCACAATCTCGGACTTACCTGCGACCCTGTCGGCGGCCTTGTGCAGATCCCCTGCATCGAGCGCAATGCGATCGGCTCGGTGAAGGCTGTAAACGCAGCGCGCCTTGCGCTTCGCGCTTCTGAAAGCCACAAGGTCTCATTGGACCAGGTGATCGAAACCATGCGCCAGACCGGCCTCGACATGTCGCGCAAGTACAAAGAGACGAGCGAGGGCGGTCTCGCCGTCAATGTCGTTGAGTGTTAGCGCTCAGGCTGCGGGCCGTTTTTCTTCGCCTTCTTTTTCGTCGGCGCCGATTTCGAACGTCGTCGGCGCCGCGTTCTTCGGCAAAGGCGTGAAGGGCGATTTCTTTTCTTCGGGCACGGGCGGGCTCGTCAGGATCCGGTAAAGACAGAACCCTGCAAAGAATACATAGATCGCCGCGATGTAAACGAAGAGCGACGGCGGTCCGAATAACGACATGACGGTTGCGCCAAGCGTCGCGCCGACGACCGAGCCGCAACCGTGCAGCAATAATAGCCCGCCATTTGTCGATACCGCCTCGCCAGGTCCGGCATGGTCATTCGCGTGCGCGGCGGTAAGGCCGAACATCGGAATGATGAATGCGCCAAATAGCGCGCCTAGACCAAGCAGCAATTCAGGGGATTTGCCGCCGAAATGCGACAGGGCGAGCGTGCTGGCGATTCCCAATATCGACGCGCCCAGCATGACGCGCCGGCGATCGATCCGGTCCGAGAGCCATCCGAGCGGCCATTGAAGCAGCGCAGCGCCGACAATGACGGCGCTGATAAAGGCGGCGATCAGGGCGGTCTCATACCCAAGCTGCTGCGCATAGACGGCGCCGACCGCCCAAAATGACGAATTTGCAAGTCCGACCATCGGCGCGCCGACCGCTGCGACCGGCGAAAGCTTGAATAGCCGTGGGATGTTGAGCCGCGCCGTCTCTATCGGCTTTGGCGCATCGCTTCTTGTCAACGCGACGGGCACCAGCGCGATCGACATCAGGATTGATACGGTCGCGAAGAGATGAAAATCAGCGGGGTCTGCTGTCGCCAGCAGCGCATTGCCCAAGGTCGTCGCGGTAAGATCGATCACTCTGTAGACGGACAGGATGCGCCCGCGATTGGCGTTCGTCGCCCGCTCGTTAATCCAGCTTTCGATCACCATGATGAGGCCCGCAAAGCAAAAGCCGGTGATCGCGCGCAAAATCGCCCAGATCCAGACGTCGACATAGAGCGGATGGATGAGCGCGGATGCGGACGCAATCGATGCGAGCGCGAGGAATGTCCGGATATGTCCGACTGACTTGATGAAGGAGGGATTGAAGCGGCAGCCAAGAACGAAACCGGCGAAATATGCGGACATCAGGACGCCGATGAGCGACGTCGGGAACCCTTCGAGATTGGCCCTGACCGCAAGCAGCGTTCCCTGCAAACCGTTCCCCGCGAGCAAAATCGCGGCGGCGAGCAGGAGCGGCAGGATGGCGGAAACGGCGCGGAGCATGGCGTCAGCGAATCAGGGTGAAGGGGAGGCGATACGCGTCTCCGCCAGCGCTTTCAAGGCAAATGCCTTCCCATGGCGTTTTCCGATCAAGTGGAAACCGGTTGATCGAAGAAAACGCCCTATTTATTTGCTTTTGAGCAAACTTCGCGCGGCGGTGCGCGCGAAACTTGCTCTGGCGCTTTGCGAGGGGCGGGATGAATGCTAATCGCCGCTTTGTCGCTGCGGGCGTGGCGGAACCGGTAGACGCAACGGACTTAAAAATCCGTTGAGGGAAACCTCGTGGGGGTTCGAGTCCCCCCGCCCGCACCATGGCTCAGCCGAGCGCCCGCCCGGCAAGGCGCCTGTAGAGCGAGGCGGCTTCATCGATAAGTCCAGCATCGGCGCTTTCAAGCGGCGCGTCTTTCGTCGTCGGTTCTCTGATGACCGAAGCATTGGCGCGAAAGGTGTCCGGCGAAATCAACCAGGCCTCTCTTGCGATCGATGTCAGCGCGGCGTCAGCGTTTGTGAACAATTTTTCGTAACAGACAAAGTTGACGCCGGCGCCCGCATGTTTTTCAGCAAACGAATATGCGTCGATCCAGTAACGCAGCCAGAAATCTTCTGTCGCAGCGCCAGCGGCCGAAACGCCGCGCCCTGCGAAATCGATCGGTTTGAAATTGGCGCCGAAATCGTAGTGACCGATCCACTTCATGTAGTCTCTCGCAAACGGATCGCTGACATGCAGGCCAAGGAAGCGATGATGCTGCGCCATCAGCGAGCGGATGTGCGACTTTGGCTCGCGCAGACAAACGAATATGGCGGCGTCTGGAAACATCGCGCGGATTGCGGCAAGTCGGCTGATATTGGCGTTGTTCTTCGACAAATACCGACGCGCGTCGCCCGGCGCCGACTGAAGCGCGCTGAGCTTGCGAATGAGTTTAGCGAATGCTTCCCTGAACTCGGCGCTGAGCTTGTCGGCCCCGAGCGGCGTCAGATTCTTTTCCGTCACATAGGCGCCGCGCAGATAGGAAAGCCAGGCGACTTCCTCAAATGCTTCGGGACTGTCGAAAGATATTTCCATGCCGTCGCCATGGGCGCGTTCGCGGCTCTCGCCGGCCTTGCGCGACGATCCTGTCACCGAAGCCAAAAATAGCGGCGCAAGCGGAAACGGCATTTCGCGATAGGTGAATGTCGCGAACTCGCCGGTTCCGTAAAGCATCTCAAGGAGCAGAGTCGTGCCGGCGCGAGGAAGTCCGGTCACGAAGACTGGCCGCGCGGCAGAGTTTGAAGCGAACTTCGCCGCAAACATATCGTTTTCGATTTCGCCGAGCGCGCGCTGCAATACCGGGTGCGCGAACGCCATCCGGTGCAGCAGCCGTTCGATAAGAGAATAGTCGCTGGCCGCGCTGCTATTTTCGCCGACCATGCCGGATCATCCCGTAAACAGTCACACCGCCGATCGTCGCCAGCAACGGCAAAGGTCTGATGCTGTATTCGATAATCTCGCCGAACGGCCAGGCGAAAAGAGATACGACGTAAAGGAAGATCGCCGAAGCGGCGACTGCAGCCGATATTTTCGCGGTTGTAATCGCAACAGCCGCCATCATCGCGCCGCTCGACTTCTGAAGCGCCGCCGCCTTGTCCTCATCCGACATCGACGCGGACTGAACGACGGCGAGGGAGGATTTGACCGTCGCCTGCATGGCCTGAACATTCGCGAGCGATTTCAGCGCGACGAACGCCTCATAAAATATGAGGCCGGCGAGCAGGACCGCGACAAGCATCAATTCGCCGGGGCGTCGGGATTGGCGTCGGCGGCATTGGTGACAGAGGCCGGGGCGGAAGTAGCTACGCCGGCTTTCTTCTCACGGCGCTTGCGGAGTATGACTTTCACAGGATACCAAACCAGCCCCGCGATCATCATGACGAAAGCGGCGATTGCGCCGAAGATCGATGCGATAACGCCAAGGCCAAGTCCCGGCCCGATGTAAGCGGCGGCGGGCGTTGAGCCGATAACAAGCGCCAACGCGGTTATCCAAAATCCAGTTGCGGCGACGCGATTGTTGTCCATTAAGACAAATCCTTCAGGTGCATTACGGTCTCCCCCGTTTATGCAGCGCGGCGCCAAAGCGCCGACCGGCTTTATCTGCCACCATCTTGCGCCGCATGCATCTCTTTTATGCTGATGCAGGCTGCAAATCACCCGGCGCCGCCCCCTCCGGGTTGAATTCAACCCGGCGAGCGTCGCCAAGATAAATTATCAATTCGTAATGATCGGCGTTATCGCTTATCGACCGGCTTATAGGGTCGCGTCGCAGCGCCGGTGTAGATCTGACGCGGACGGCCGATTTTCTGGCTGTCGTCTTCCACCATCTCCGACCACTGCGCGATCCAGCCGACCGTGCGCGCGAGCGCGAACAAAACGGTGAACATGTCGGTCGGGAAACCGAGCGCCTTCAGCGTGATCCCTGAATAGAAGTCGATATTCGGATAGAGTTTTTTCTCGACGAAATAGGGATCTGAAAGCGCGATGCGCTCTAGTTCCTTGGCGACTTCGAAGAGCGGGTCATCCTTGATGCCGAGCGCCTTCAATACGTCGTGACACGCCTTCTGCATGACTTTGGCGCGCGGATCGTAGTTTTTGTAGACGCGGTGCCCAAAGCCCATCAGCCGGAATGGATCGTCCTTGTCCTTGGCGCGCGCGATGAAGTGCGGAATGCGGTCCGGCGTCGCGATTTCTTCAAGCATATTGAGCGCCGCCTCGTTGGCGCCGCCATGCGCTGGCCCCCAAAGCGACGCAATGCCGGCTGCGATACAGGCGAATGGGTTGGCGCCGGAAGACCCGGCGAGCCGAACAGTCGACGTAGATGCGTTCTGTTCGTGGTCCATATGCAGGATGAAGATCTTGTCGAGCGCGTCCGCGAGCACCGGATTGACGACATATTCTTCTGCGGGGACCGCAAAGCACATGCGCATGAAATTCTCGGTGTAATCGAGATCATTGCGCGGAAAGACGAAGGGCTGGCCGATCGAGTATTTATAGGCCATCGCCGCAATCGTCGGCATTTTCGCGATCATGCGATGGCTGGCGATCTGGCGTTGTTTGGGGTCGTTGATGTCCGTTGAGTCGTGATAGAATGCGGACAGCGCGCCGACGACGCCGACCATAATCGCCATCGGGTGCGCGTCGCGGCGGAAGCCGTTGAAGAAGCTCTTCAGCTGCTCATGCACCATCGTGTGCATGGTGATCGAATAGTTGAACGCCTTCGATTGCTCCGCAGTTGGAAGTTCTCCGTGCAGCAACAGATAGGCGACCTCGAGGAAGTTCGACTCCTCGGCGAGCTGTTCTATCGGAACGCCGCGATAGAGTAGGATGCCTTCGTCGCCGTCGATGAACGTGATCTGGCTTTCGCAACTCGCGGTCGAGGTGAAGCCGGGGTCGAAGGTGAAAAGTCCCGTATCCGTATAGAAGCGCCGGAAGTCGACCACGTTCGGGCCATGCGTGCCGCTGAACACGGGCAGGTCCGTCGTCTTGCCGTTATAGGTAAGGGTCATCTTGCCTGCCGGCTTGATTTTGCTGTCCATCGCGGGGGAGCTCCGTTTGTGCGTTGCGGCATAAATTGTTGCGGCGCGATCATAGTCAGAAACGCCGCAGTTTCCAGACCGCATTTTGCAATCTACAGTTGCTGAATTTTTGGCGTCCTGAGCACGTAACCGATTGATTTCAGCTTGAAACGCCATCCGAAATGCGGGCGAGGGATTCATCCCTTCCGAGCGCGTAAAGCACTTCGCCGAGCGATGGCGAGGCCAATCCCGCCGTCAGAACGGCCCGCAACGGTTGGCCGATCTGGCCGAAACCGATTGATTGCGATTCAGCGAACTGCTTGAGCGTCTGTTCAAGCGCGGCGTCGCTCGACCAATCGGCCGACGTGAGCGCTTTCACGGTTTGCGCCAGCAGCGCCTTCGCGCCTTCTTTTTCGAGAGGCTTGCCGGTCTTGCCCGAAAGGTCGAGAGGCCGCTCTAAAAAAATGAAGGCCGCCGCCTCGACGACGCCCGCAAGCGTTGAAGCGCGCTCCTTCAGAAATGGCGCCGCCCTCGATAATTGCGAACGGCGCGCATCATCGATGGAGATTCCCGCCCGCTCAAAGAACGGCGCCGCCTTTTCGACCAGCGCCTTTTCGTCCAGCGCCTTCATGTAATGCGCGTTCGTATGTTCGAGCTTGGCGAGGTCGAGCCGCGCCGGCGCCCGATTGATGCCTTTGATGTCAAACCATTGAAGCGCCAGGTCGCGCGGAATAATCTCTTCGTCGCCATGCGACCAGCCAAGACGCAACAGGTAATTGCCAAGGCCTTCTGGCAGGAAACCCAGATCCCTGTAAGCGTCGACGCCGAGCGCGCCATGGCGCTTTGAAAGCTTTGCGCCGTCCGATCCGTGAATGAGCGGGACGTGCGAGAACGAGGGGATTGCCCATCCCATCGCTGCGTAAATCTGCTGCTGGCGTGCGGCATTGTTGAGGTGATCGTCGCCGCGAATGACATGGGTGACGCCCATGTCATGGTCATCGACAACAACGGCGAGATTGTAGGTCGGCGCGCCGTCGCTGCGCAAAATGATCAGATCATCGAGCGCGCCGTTTGGAAACCTGACCTCGCCCTGCACGACGTCGGAAACGACAGTCTCTCCGTCCCGCGGCGCCCGAAACCTGATTGTGTGAGGGCTCCCGGCCGGAGCGGTCGCCGGATCAGCGTCGCGCCAGGGGCTTTCGAACCTCGACTTCGTTTCGATGGCGGCAAGGCGCCGCGCCTCGATTTCCTCCGTCGTCATGAAACAACGATATGCCGCGCCCTTTGCAAGCAATTCGTGCGCAACTGCCGCATGCCGCTCGCGTCTTGAATACTGTGAAACCGGCTCGCCGTCCCAATCAAGGCCAAGCCACGACAGCCCTTCAATGATCGCCTCGACCGCTGCTTCATTGTGACGGGCGCGATCGGTGTCTTCGATTCTCAAGAGGAACTTTCCGCCGCGCCCGCGCGCATAAAGCCAGTTAAATAGAGCTGTGCGAGCCCCGCCGATATGAAGGTAGCCGGTTGGCGAAGGCGCAAATCGTGTGACAACGGGAGACGACATGGTTGCGACGGGCGTTCCTTTGAGGTTTTCTGTCGTGCAGGCGGGTAGGGGCGGCCCGCCATTAGCATAGCCGGCGCCGGGGGCATATGGTTGAAGCTGCGGCGGCGCCGCTCAAATCCTCACGGGTTCTTCCAGAAATTCAAAGGATGATCGTCTCGACCCGGGCAAGGCTCGCCGTTTGGGCCGGGGCGGAAGCCGGGCGCGTCGGGCTGTGGGCGCCGGTAGCGCTTGGCGCCGGCGCGATCGCCTATTTCCTTCTCGGCGCCGAGCCGTCGCTCTTCATCGCGCCGACGGTGTTCGTCGCGGCGTTGCTCATCGGTTTACGACATCCGCAATTGCGGACGACGGCGTTGCTCGCAGGGATTGCGGCCTTTGGATTTGCTGCGGCGGATTTGCGGACCTCGATCGTCGATGCGCCGGCGATTGAGCGGGAGATCGATTTCGCAGAAGTAAAAGGGCGGCTCATTTCAATCGACGAGGCGCCGAAGAACAGGCGGCTGTTGATAGAAATCGACACGCTCGCCGATTTGCCAGTTGAGGCGACGCCGGAACGCATTCGCGTTTCGTGGCGCGGCAAGGAATTTAATGCAAAGCCCGGCGATTTCATCCAGTTGCGGGCAAGCCTTTCGCCGCCGCCGCGTCCCGCAGCGCCAGGCGGTTTCGATTTTGCGCGGCAACTTTACTTCAAGAAAATCGGAGCTGTCGGATTTGCGGTTGCGCCGCCTGAAGTGATTCCGGAACAACACCGGAGCGCGACCGTGAAGGCGATGGCGGCGATTGAAACGCTGCGGGTTGAGTTGTCGCGGCGCATACTGATGAAGGCGCCCGGCGACAGCGGAGCGATCGTCGCAGCGGTCGTCACGGGGAAACGCGGCGCAATCAGCGAAGACGCTGAAGCGGCGTTTCGCGATTCGGGCCTCGCCCACCTTCTATCCATCTCCGGATTGCATATGGGCCTTGCGACGGGCCTGATATTTTTTGCTGTGCGGGCGGCGCTTGCGCTGATTGAACCTGTCGCATTGACGCAGCCGATCAAGAAATGGGCTGCCGCTTCGGCGCTGGTGTCGGCCTTTGGATATCTGCTCATTTCCGGCGCAGAGTGGCCCGCGCAGCGTTCGTTCCTGATGTCGTCGATATTTTTCATAGCGATTATGGCGGACCGGCGCGCGCTATCCTTGCGCAACGTCGCCATCGCCGCCTTCGCAATCATCCTTCTAACGCCAGAGGCGGTGCTTCATCCCGGATTTCAGATGTCATTTGGCGCAGTCACTGCGTTGATCGCCTTTTACGAATGGGCGTCAGCGCGATCGGACCCATCGCGGTCATTTTCCGTCTTTGCTCGTCTGCGGCGTTATTTTCTGGGAATTGTCGCGACGGATACGATTTCCGCGGCGGCGACCGCCCCTTACAGTCTTTTTCATTTCAGCCGAACCTCAAATTTTGGTCTCGCCGCGAACATGATTTCAATTCCGCTCATGGGTTTTTGGGTGATGCCGGCGGCCATCGCAGCGATCTTATTCATACCCCTTGATGCAGACGGCGCGTTCTGGCGCCTTGCTGCTTCTGGCGTCGGCATCATGCTTTCGATGGCGCAGTGGACGGCGAGCCTTCCCGGCGCCGTGACAGTCTTTCCGCACTGGCCTTCCTCGGCGCTCGGCGTCCTGACGATTGGCGGACTTTGGCTCTGCCTGATGTCGGCGCCGTGGAGACTTTGCGGCATTGCTGCGTTGCCGGTTTCAATTGCGTTGATCGCGGCACAGCCGCACCTGCGAATTTATGTCAGCGAGGAAGGCGACAATGTCGGCGTATTATTTGATGCTCCGAAGGGTGAACGCGTCTTCGCCGTGTTCGACGCGCGAAAAGGGCGGTTCGACACGGAGGTCTGGATGGAACAGGGCGGCATTGACACATTGAGGGTAAAGGCGTCTCGCCTTGATGAATTTGCGGCCTGCGACATACGCGGCTGCGTCACCTCGTTCGACGGCCGCATGATTGCGATTTCAAATCGTCAGTCAGGACTGAAGGACGATTGCGGTCGCGCCGATTTCGTCATCGCGCTTTATCCGGTCGCAAAATGGGACCGGCAGGGCTGCAAGGCCGCGCTGATCGATCGCCGGGACGCATGGAAGTCCGGCGCGCACGCAGTCTATATTTCGAATAGCGGAATAAGGGCGGTCTCGTCCGCTGCAATCCGCGGCGCACGGCCATGGACTGGCGCGGAGGCTTCTGACGCTCGCTAATATTTCCGCATCAGACCGACGAGACGGCCCTGAATGGAGACGCGGTCTGCGCCGTAAATCCGCGTTTCAAACGCCGGGTTCGCCACTTCAAGCGCGACCGACGCGCCCTTTTTGCGCAGCCGCTTCAATGTCGCTTCTTCCCGGTCGACAAGGGCGACAACGATCTCGCCATTCGTCGCATCGTCAGCGCGCTGGATGATCGCGAAGTCGCCGTCGAATATGCCGGCGTCAATCATCGACTCCCCCTGAACTTCCAGAACAAAGTGCTCGCCGGTGCGCAGGAAGGCTTGGGGGGCGCCTATGCGATCGACTTCGTGCTGGATCGCGTCGATTGGCGTTCCGGCGGCGATGCGCCCGAGAACCGGCAATTCATTGGTGGTCGATCCCGACAAAGGCGGGCGGGGCTTCCCGGCCCGGCTCCGGGCGGCGAAATTCCCGGTAACCACGGACGGCGCAAATTTCTGGGATTGCCTGCGTGCGGCGGAGGCGTCGTCGGGAAGCCGGATAACCTCCAACGCGCGCGCCCGGTTGGGCAGCCGGCGCAGGAAGCCGCGCTCTTCAAGCGCTGTGATCAGGCGGTGGATCCCCGATTTCGATCTCAGGTTAAGCGCCTCCTTCATTTCATCAAACGAGGGGGAAACGCCCGTTTCCATGATCCGGTCGTTGATGAACTGAAGCAGTTCGTGCTGCTTTTGAGTGAGCATGGGGCAGGCCTCCGCTCCTGATTCGAATGACTTCCACCGCCGCGCCGTCTTTGCAGGCCCGAAACGACGATAGAACAAAACATCAACGTTCTATGGATGTTCTTTTTTGGGGTCAATAGCCGGGATTTGCTATCCGCCTGATTCGAAACGCCGATCAGGCGTTTTAGCGGCGCCCGAGCAACCCGCGCGTCGCTGCGGCGACATCCTCCTGCCGCATCAGGCTTTCGCCGACCAGGAACGCTCCGGCTCCCGCCGCGTGCAGCCGAACGAGATCTTCATAAGAATTGATCCCGCTTTCGCTTACCAGCAGGCGACCCTCAGGAATCCGGTTCGAAAGACGTTCGGTCGTCGAAAGGTCCGTGACGAAGGTTTTGAGATTGCGGTTGTTCACGCCGATCATTCCAGGGCCAAGCGCAAGCGCGCGGTCAAGCTCGGCTTCATCGTGGGTCTCAATCAGTACGTCCAGTCCTGCTTGTTGGGCGGCGGACGAAAGTTCGAGGGCCTGCGCGTCAGACAGGCAGGCCATGATGAGAAGAATGCAATCCGCACCCCACGCGCGCGCTTCGACGACCTGGTAGGGATCAATCATAAAGTCCTTGCGAATGATCGGCAGGGATACGGCGTCGCGCGCCATGCGGAGGTATTCCGCGGAGCCCTGAAAGCTCGGGCCATCCGTCAAAACCGAAAGGCAGGCGGCGCCGCCCTCCGCATAGGCGCGCGCTAGAGCTTGCGGATCGAAATCGGACCGTATCAGCCCTTTCGAGGGACTCGCTTTCTTGATCTCCGCAATTAGCGCAAAGCCATTTTCACCGGCGTGCCTGAGCGCTTTCTCGAATCCGCGCGGGGCGGGCGCTGATGCGGCAAGGCGCTCCAATGCGTCGATCGGCGTGCTGGATTTCGCTCGTGCGACTTCCGTGCGCTTATACGCGATGATGTCGTCGAGTATGGTCATTGCTGTTTCTCATTCGAGATAGCGACGAGCTTTTCAAGCGCGGCTTTCGCAAGACCGTTATCAATTGACTCTGCGGCAAGTCTTGCGCCGTCGCGCAGATTGGATGCGCGGCCGCCGACAATCAGGGTCGCCGCCGCATTGAGGATTGCGATGTCGCGATAAGGCCCTTTCTTTCCGTCCAGCAACTGGCGCAATGCAAGGGCGTTCTCGCGCGGATCGCCGCCTTTGAGGTCCAAAGCAGACGCCCGGGGCAATCCCGCGTCCTCCGGAACAATCTGAAAGTGACGAATAACGCCGTTGTCGATCTCGCTGACAAATGATTCCGCAGTGGTCGTCAGCTCGTCCAGGCCGTCCGCGCCTGCGACGACCCATGCCCGCTTCGTGCCGAGCGCGCCGAGCGCTTCTGCAAGAGGGGCGGTCAAGGACCGATCGTAAACGCCCATCAACTGCCTTTTGGCGCCCGCCGGATTGGCGAGGGGGCCGAGAACATTGAAAATCGTGCGGACCCCGAGGCGTTTGCGTGCCGCAGCGACATGAGCGACGGAGCGATGGTGATTGGCCGCGAACATGAAGCCGACATTCGCCTCGCGAATGCACTTTTCAATCGCGATGACATCCGCGTCGAGGTTGACGCCCAGAGCCGCAAGAACGTCTGACGATCCTGATCTTGAACTCGCCGAGCGGTTTCCATGTTTTGCGACCGGCAATCCGCATCCTGCGACGATCATCGCGGCTGCGGTCGATATATTGAAAGTATCAGCGCCGTCGCCGCCGGTGCCGCACGTATCGACGGCTTCAGGCGGCGCGTTGATGCGAACCGCCTTCGCGCGCATCGCTTCTGCGGCGGCGACAATTTCATCGACTGTTTCCCCGCGCGTTTTGAGAGACAGGAGAAACTCGCCGATCTCATCCTCTTTGGCCGCGTTTTCGAGCAACAGATCAATGGCGCGCCGCATTTCGGAACGCGTCAGCGCGCGACCGCTCCTGGCGATCAGGAGCAATTGGCTAAATCCAGTCATCTCTGCTGCCTTGAAGAACGGGCAGTCGCGAGAAAATTCCTGAATATATGGGCGCCATGTTCCGAAGCGATGCTCTCTGGATGGAACTGGACGCCGGCGATCGGCGATGAGGCGTGTTCAAGCGCCATTATTTCATTGTCTTCGGCGGTCTCGGCCGAGACGCGAAGTGAATTTGGAAGGCTGCCGCGCTCCGCGACCAGCGAATGATAGCGCGTTGCGGTGAATGGGGAGGGAATCCCAGCGAATAGTCCTTCGGCTTGATGCCGTATCTGGCTGGTTTTTCCGTGCATCTGGCGTCCGGCGCGGACAACGCGTCCGCCGAACGCCTCCGCGATTGATTGAAGGCCCAAACAGACGCCGAATACCGGAGCGCCGCTTTCCGCCGCTAGCCGGATGACGTCGACGCAGATCCCGGCGTCCTTCGGCTCGCCAGGTCCTGGGGAGAGAACGATTGCTTCAGCCCCCGCGGCGACCGCCTCTTTTGCCGAAATCGCATCATTTCGGACGACTTCCACCTTCGGCCCAAGCCCGCCGATCAGATGGGCAAGGTTCCAGGTGAAGCTATCGTAATTGTCGATAAGGAGAATCATAGCAGGCACAATGCGTCAGGGAGGGATAACCCTGCAATATGCGACTCCCCGATTGAGTCGCCAGGATGGGTATCGAGGAGCCAACAGTCTGTGATCGCGTCCGTTCGTCGCATATTCTTTAATGCACTAAAACGGAAGCGTTCCGCCGTGATCGAACTCATCCCGCCGCCAAATTCCAGAGCGACCAAAAAAGCTGGGCGGGCAAATCGCTTCCAGGCGGCGATATTTGCGGCCGTCATCGGCACTGCCGCCGGGATCGCCGCCGCCGTATTTTCCGGCCGCGCGGTTGATGCCGCCGCCGCTTATGCCGCGACGTTAGATTTGAGGGACGCGCCGCTTGCGGGCGCTTCCGGCGCCAGAGCTGATCTGATCGCCATGATCGCAGCGGCTGGAACGCCCGAACGACTTTCGGCGCCCGCGGTTTCAAGCAGCGGCGCAACAGGCGGATCGCCAAAGCTGATCATCATATTCGACGACATGGGCCTCGACCCTTTGGCGTTTGACGAAATAATGTCGCTGCCCGGTCCAGTCACTCTTTCATTCCTTCCTTATGCGCGGGCGCTTCAGCCATTGGTCGAGAAGGCGCGTTTGCGGGGCGATGATATCCTGCTGCACCTGCCGATGGAGCCATCAGGCAGGGCCGACCCCGGGCCGCACAGCCTGAGTTCGGAAATGAACGCTGATGAGCTTTTCGAGGCGCTTGTGTGGAACCTTGGAAGGTTTGACGGCTACGCCGGCGTCAATAACCACATGGGTTCAAAATTCACCCGGAACGAACAGGCGATGAAGCGGGTTCTTTCCTATCTGGCTCAGCGCGATCTGTTTTTCATCGACTCTTTGACCACCGGTTCAAGCGTTGCTCTCGACGCGGGCGCCGCGGTCGGCGCCGATGTTTACGTAAGGGATGTCTTTCTCGATTCCGAACCCGGCAGGACTAACATCCGGCGTCAGCTCGCTCTTGCTGAAAGGATCGCAGAGAAAACGGGATATGCGATCGTCATCTGCCATCCGCGCCGGGAAACGCTTGATGTGATCGGCCCCTGGCTGACGACGGCGCCGGCGCGAGGGTTTGAGCTTGCGACCGTCTCATTGCTGAAGGATATCCGGCCGATTGCGACGGCAAGCGCCGCGCCCTAGAGCGCGGCGCCTGGGTTTTCTTTCACTCAGGCCGCTGCTTTCCTCGCGATATAGTCATCGACGAGTTCTTCAAGAATCGGCAGAGCGACTGCGCCGTTCTTCAGGACGGCGTCATGGAACTCGCGCAGATCAAATTTTGATCCGAGTTTCTTCTTCGCTTTTTCGCGAAGGTCGAGAATCTTGATCATGCCGATTTTATAGGAAAGCGCCTGCCCGGGAGTGTCGATATAGCGCTCGACTTCCTTGACTGCATCCTCCTCAGTCATTGGGTTGTTTTCCAGCATGTAGTCGATCATCTGCTGGCGGGTCCATTTCTTTGCGTGCGAACCCGTGTCGACGACAAGCCGGCAGGCGCGCAGCATCTCATTCTGGAGCCGTCCGAAATCCTGCATCGGATCGGTGAAGCGTCCCTGTTCTTTTGCAAGGCGCTCGGCGTAAAGGCCCCAGCCTTCCGTATAGGCGCCAAAGAATGCGAACTTCTGGAAGGCCGGCACGCCTTCAAGCTCCTGCTGGATCGCAAACTGGAAATGGTGTCCCGGCGCGCCTTCGTGATAGGCGACCGTCTCCATCTCATGCTTTTGCTTCGTCGTCATATCCTTGAGGTTGACGTAATAAATGCCAGGGCGCGATCCATCCGGCGTCGGGCGATTATAGAAGGCGATAGGCGCCGTCTCTTCGCGCCACTCCTCGACTTTGCGAACTTCGAGCGGGGCTTTTGGAAGGATGTTGAAATAGCTTCCAACGTCCGCATAAATGGCGTCGATATAACCCTTTGATTGCGCGAGGTAGGCGTCGCGGCCCTCGTCGGTGTTTGGGAAAAAGTTGTTCGGATCCGTTCTCAGGTGATCGAAGAAAGCCTGAAAGTCGCCTTTGAATCCGACCTGCTTCATAATGGTTTTCATTTCGCTGCGGATGCGTTTGACTTCCGCCAGTCCGATCTTGTGGATCTGATCCGCTGTCAGCGCGTCTTCGCTGGTCCAAAAATCAATCTGCATCTTGTAGTAACCGTCGCCGTCGGGCAGCGCCCAGACGCCGCTTTCGCCGATTGACTTCTCCCGGAGCGATTCAACTTTCGCGATGAATTTTTCGACGCTCGCTTTATAGGGGCCGGACAGGGCTGCGGCGGCGCTGCCGATAAGGCGGTCTTTTTCCTTCCGGCTGATATCGAGTTTTTCAACTTTCGTCTTGAAGTCGGCGTAGATCGCCGAATCTTCGCCGCCTGCCTCGAAGGGGGCGCCTTTGATGACGCTTCGCGCGTCCGCAATCACGGGGTCGAAAGAAAAAGAGGTCGGAACAATTCCCTTCGACGCAGCAATATCGACGCCTTCGATGAACTGGTCGAAGGCGATCTCAAGCCCGGCGATCCGGGAGATATAGGCTTCGGCATCGGAAACATTGTCGACGCTGTGAATGTTCTGAAGAAAAGTCGCAGGGAACGTCACAGGATTGTTTTGCGTGGAAAACGCATATCCATGAAAGCGCCACGGGAAATTGCGCAGCTGGCGTTCCTGCAGATATTCAAATATCCGATAGCTGACTTTCGACTGCTCAGACAATTTGCCGACATCGAATTCGGCGCGGAGCCGTTCAAGGTCTTTCTTCGTTTCCTCGTTTTGCCGTATGGCTTCCGCGTCCGAAAAGTCATCCCATTTGCCGTAGTCGGGCCCCTTCATGCCAAGCTGAGACTGAAAGAGCGGGCTATTCTTCAGATTGCGCTGGAAAATTTCTTCAAAAAAAGCCGATAGACGCTGATCTTCGGACTGCGCTTGCGTCTCGGCGGCTGTCGATGCCTGCGCAAATGCCGTTGAACCGTTGATCGCGGTCGCGACCATGATAATAGCCGTCGAAGCCGCAAGGATTGATTTGCTGGTTTTTCTCATTGATATCCCCTGAATTGGCGGAATTGCTCTGGTCGTCGCGAACGCGCGTTCCAGATGTTTAGGTCAATCACGACGCTTGCGCTCGACGGGTCGCCGCTCATTTGCGGCCTTTCGTCGAAAAAACGAAGGATTCCGGCGTCAGTTCCCAGATGAAACGCGAGCGGCGGCGCCGGCGGCAAAGAGCGCCCGCGCTTTATTCTCGCACTCGGCCTGTTCGCAAGCCGGATCGGAATCGGCAACGATTCCGGCGCCCGCCTGAACAAACATCATGCCGTCTTTGACGATTGCAGTGCGCAGCGCGATGCAGGTGTCGACATTTCCGTCGGCAGAAAAATAGCCGATGCATCCGCCATAAGGACCGCGCGCTTCTGGCTCCAGGGAGTCGATTATTTCCATCGCGCGAATCTTCGGCGCTCCGGTGACGGTGCCTGCCGGGAATCCGGCGGCGAGCGCATCAACTGGATGTATTCCCGCGCCCAGCTTTCCGGTCACGTTTGAAACTATATGCATCACGTGACTATAGCGTTCGATCGTGAATTGCTCTGTCACGTTGACGGTGCCGATTTCAGCCGAGCGTCCGACATCGTTTCTGCCAAGGTCAAGCAGCATAAGATGTTCAGCTCTCTCTTTCGGGTCCGCAAGCAGGTCCGCTGCGAGCGCAGCGTCTTCTTGCTGCGTCGCGCCGCGCCGACGCGTTCCTGCTATCGGCCTGATCGTCACTTCGCCGTCGCGAACGCGCACGAGAATCTCCGGACTTGATCCGACAATCGCAAAACCTTCAAAATCAAGAAAGAAAAGAAACGGCGACGGATTTGTACGCCGTAATGCGCGGTAGAGTTCGAGCGGAGGCAATTCAAAGGATGATTCAAAACGCTGACTGAGGACAACTTGAAAGATGTCTCCAGCAGCGATGTGTTCCTTCGCCTTTGCGACCATTTTGAAAAATTCGCCGCGCGAAATATTCGATTTGCCGCCATCCATATTGGCGGGATCGCAAGCGGCGGCGAGCATCCGCGGCGCCGCGAGCGGCGCGGACAGATCCCTGACCGCGCCTTCTATCAGCTCTGCCGCCGAAGAATATGCGACGCGCGCTGAAACGCCGGGATCAGGCCGGATCGGCGCTACGAGGATGATTTCCTGCTTGATGTTGTCGAAGACAGCGACGAGCGTTGGACGGATGAATATCGCATCCGGAATGTCGTAGGCAGGTTTTGGGCGATGCGGCAGGCGCTCCATCTGCCGCGCCATGTCATATCCGAAAAATCCGAACACGCCTGCCGCCATTGGCGGCGCGTCTGCGGGCATTTCAATGCGTGACCCGTCAATGAAAGCCTTCAGGCTTTCCAGCGGCGGCGACCGCTCGGCATGGAAGGCGCTTGGGTCCGACGCGGCGCGCCAGTTCAATTCCGCTTTGCTCCCTGTTGCGCGCCAGATCGCATCTGGACGAACGCCGATAATTGAATATCGACCGAGCTTCTCGCCGCCTTCGACGGACTCGAGCAAGAATGCGTTGCGCCCTCGGCCGGCGAGCTTCAAATAGGCCGAGACTGGAGTTTCCAGATCGCTGACCAGCCGTCTGATGACAATTTGCGGTTTGCGCCGATCATAATTTGACTCAAACTCTTCAAAGGGCGGCGCAAGCGTCATTGACCATCCGCGAACAACGCATCGATCTGCGTTTGATTGATTTTGACGCCGGCGTCCGCAACGATTGTGTCGGTAAACGCGTCAACCAGCTCCTGCCCGAGCTGACCGCCGACATATTGAGCAAATGTAGAGATATCGTCAGGGCTGATCTTGGCTGTGTCATAGGCGATGGCGTCGATCGTCACGACGATTTGAGCGTCGCCAATTGAAGCGGGGCCGGAAATCGCTTCCCCTTTTGCGGCGGTGAAAACCTGTTCAAGGACCGCAGCTGAGAAAGTCTGCCCGGCGCTTCGACGGGAAACGGTCTCGACAATTGGCGCGCGGTTCAGCGGCTCCGCTGCTTCTTTAAGCGACTTTCCTTTTTCAACTGCGTCACGAACCGATTTTACGATGGCGTCCAGTCGTGCGTCCCTGTCTGATTTTGTCCAGCGGGCCAGCACTTCATCAGCAACCCGGTCATAGGAAATCGGGGCAGGGGGCGTCACTTCCGTAACCGCGACAAAGAAGTATCCGGACTTGTCCGCTAACTCGATCGCGTCGGTTTCTTCCCCTTCTTCGATTTTGAACGCTTCTTGAAGAACGTCGCCTGGAACGCCGGCAATGATCTCGCCGCCAGAGCCGAAGCTATATGAGTCGATAGGCCCATATTCGATTGCGATGGTTCCAGCTTTCGAGGCGGCGTCGGCAAGCGATGCGCCGGTGTCGCGCTCGTTCTCAATGGCTTCGATCGTGTCGAAGAGATTCTTTTTTGAATCCCTGGATTGCGCCTCTGCTTCAATTTCGAGTCGGACCTCTTCGAACGGCTTAAGGCTGGAAGGCGTGACCGAGACAATCTGGGCGATTGAAAAGCCGAATACGCCTTTGATCGGCCCAACGATCACCCCGGCTTCGGACGCTCCAAAAACCGCGTCTGCGACTTTTGGGTCGACAATGTCGCGCTTTTGAAGCTCGGTCAGGGTGATTTCCGCCAATGCCTTGCCGTTTTCGCTCGCAATCGCTTCGAACGGACGCCCGCCCTTCAGCGCCTCGCTTGCAGCCTTGGCTGCATTCTCGTCCTGAAATGTAATCTGATAGATTGTGCGCCGTTCGGGCGTTTCATATCTCGATTTGCTCGCCTCGTATGTTTTGAGGAGGTCTTCCTCAGAGACGGCCTGAAGATCGACGTAATCGCTGTTGCGAAGGATAATCGCCGAAAAGGTGCGGTACTCCGGCGCCATGAACTGCGCAGAATTTTTCTCGTAATATTCTTTAAGCGCCTCAGGCGTCGGCGCCGGCGCTGCGCCCGCCATATCCTCGGTGATTGTCAGATAGCTCACCGTCCGCATTTCGGTTTCCCGCAGGACGAGCGAGTCAACAAACGCCTTGGGCGCAGGGCCGCCTGCGCCGACAGCCGAAATCAGCTGATTGCGAAGCATGTCGGACTGCAGCCGGTCCTCGAACTCACGGATGGTGTAATTGTATTCGCGCATGATGCCGGTCAGGGCTTCATTGTCGAACTTGCCGGTTCGCGGATTTTTGAACTGCTCATTGGTCTGAAGGAACTCGCGAACCATTTCGCGCGGCATCGAAAGGCCCATCTTGTAGGATTCCTGATCGAGCGCCGACCGCGCCGCGAGCGACTGAACGATCTGGTTATAAGCCCCGGCAGCGATCGCGGCTTCGCGGTCGAACTCGCCTTCATTCGCAAGCCGCCTGTTGGTGACGAACCTGTCGAATTCCTTTTGAACCTCCAGAATGGAAACGCCCTGGTTCCCCACCTTGACCGCGTGGTTCTGCGAGAACTGCCGGACTTCGGGGACTCCCCATGCCGCGAATGCGATAACCAGAGGTACGGCGATGAGCGACGCGACGACACTCTTCATCGTCCCGCGAATTTGCTTCAGCATTGGTCGGTCCAGTTCCGTTTGGGGAGGCTGGCGGGTCGCCGCGCCGTCCGAAAAATCGGCGTCAACCTAGTGGCGTCGCTCAATTAGGACAAGCGGCGGCTAACCTGCCGATTTTCTGGACAAAAACGCGACTTTCGCCTACCCGAAACCGATGTGCAGGCTTGGAGAGCCAAGATGAAGCCGCTGATCGCCGGCAACTGGAAAATGAACGGCCGTTCGGATTCCGCCAGGGAAATCGAAAAACTGATCGGCCTCTTTGCCGGGGCGATGCCCGACGACCGCGAGATACTGGTCTGCCCTCCCGCCACGCTTGTTGGGTTGTTCGCAGCCGAATTCAGCGATGAAGGCGTCGCAATCGGCGGCCAGGACTGCCACCCGAAAGCATTCGGCGCCCACACTGGCGATGTCAGCGCAGAGATGCTCGCCGACGCCGGGGCGGCCTATATTATTGTCGGGCATTCGGAACGCCGCGCCGATCACCACGAGACCAACGAATTGGTTCGCTCGAAAGCGGAGGCCGCGTGGCGGGCCGGGTTGACACCCATCATTTGCGTCGGCGAAACCGCAGACGAGCGTCGCGCCGGACGCGAAAAGGAAATTGTGAGCGGCCAGCTCGCGGGATCGATACCGCATGGCGCGGACGACTACGTCATCGCCTATGAACCGGTCTGGGCGATTGGCACGGGGGTGACGCCGACCCCCAAAGATATCGCCGAAATGCACGCGTTCATTCGGACGAATGTCAGGGACGGCGTCAGGATTCTTTACGGCGGTTCGGTCAAGCCTTCGAACGCAAAGGAAATTCTCTCAATCGCTCATGTTCATGGCGCGCTCGTCGGCGGCGCAAGCCTGAAAGCGGAAGACTTTTTCGCGATCATCCAGGCGGCTTAGGCGAGGGGCGATGCGCATGACGGGGCTCTTTGCAGTTGTAGCCGTCATCGCCGCATTGGTCGCAATCGGCGGATGTTCGACATGGCGGGCGGAAAAGATGTCGCCGCCGATTGGCGCATTTGTGACCGTCGAAGGCCAGCGACTGCACGTTCTTGATCTTGGACCAAAGAACTCGGCGGAGACGCCGGTGGTCCTGATCCATGGCGCTAGCGCTAACCTGCGCGACATGAAATTGGCGCTTGGCGATCAACTTTCACGAACGAGAAGAGTGCTTATCTTCGACCGGCCGGGACGCGGATATTCTACCCGGCCCGATGACGGCTGGCGTCTGGAAAGACAGGCGCAGCTCATTCATGACGCCGTTGAAATGCTCGGGGCGGAAAAGCCGATTGTCGTCGGCCAAAGCTTTGGCGGCGCCGTAGCCCTCAGATACGCGCTTGACCATCAGCAGGATATTTCTGGCCTCGTACTGCTTGCGTCCGTCAGCCACGAATGGCCGGGCGGCGTCGCGTGGTACAATAAAGCGTCAGGCTGGCCCGTGATTGGCGAATTGCTGCGAAGGATCGTGATCCCGATTTACGCGCCAATCGCCGCAAAAGGCGGCGTGCTCAAATCTTTTCTGCCGGATGAAGCGCCGGAAGGGTATTATGAGAATTCCGGATTGACGCTTTTGTTCAGAGCGAAGGATTTCCGGAACAACGCCGCTGATCTGAGGAACCTCAAGCCGCAGATTATCGAGATGTCGGGCCGCTATCCGAGCATCAAGGTTCCAACGGCGATCGTCACGGGCGCGGATGACGGAACGGTCAGTCCGACTATTCATTCGGCCTCGCTCGCGAGGGAAATATCCGGCGCCTATTTCGAGGTGATTCCCGACACGGGCCACGCTCTGCATCACTCTCAATCGGCAAGAATTATCGAGGCGATCAATCTTGTGGCCAGGCGAGCGCAAGCAGAAGAAATAAGCCGGACCGCCGCTCAATAACGGCGGATGGAGCTTTCCTGCGGACCCGATAGCGCTATGATCGAGTAAAATCAGAAAAACGAAAAGGGCGGCTCATGCGTATCATCGGCAAAATTTTGGGCGGGTTGCTGGCTTTGGTCATAGTGGCGCTGGCCGGCGCTTCAGTGTGGTTTTGGTTTTATCCTGTCACCGTCAACAACGCCGTCAACAAGTTCACGGCGGAATTCGCGATGGAGACGCCAGAGCTCCTGACCGGGCTTGGCATGATCGACAATACGCCGCTCG
Source organism: Parvularculaceae bacterium (assembly GCA_041740755.1). Classification (GTDB taxonomy): domain Bacteria; phylum Pseudomonadota; class Alphaproteobacteria; order Caulobacterales; family Parvularculaceae; genus Amphiplicatus. Next base: position 47,564 of record JBGSLM010000197.1, read on the forward strand.
ATTTTCACAGCGGAAAGCTGAGCGCTTATACAAAAGAGCAGGATGACAAAAACATCGCCCGGTTGAAAAAGGCGCGGGAGATGATGAACCGGTTCGATCCTGAAAAGCTCAAAGGACAAGAAAAGCTCAGCTGGGAAATTTCAACCTGGTTCCTCGACGACATCATCGCACAGGCGGAGTTTGAGTATAGCGGCTACCGCGTGAACCAGATTTCCGGACCGCTTGTCGATCTGCCCCAGTTTATTACCGACACGCACGTCATCAAGAACGAGAAAAGCGTCAAGCGCTATATCTCGCGCGTAAAAGAATTCGGCCGCGTGCTCCGTGAAACGAAGGCGCGCGTCGAAGATGATCGCGACCATGGCGTGACGCCGCCTGATTTCGTCATCGCCAAGGCGATCAACGGAATGCAGAACTTCATTGAAGGCGGCGCGGAGAAAAATCCGCTGGTGACGACGCTTCCCGCCAAGCTCGACAAGATCGAAGGATTGTCGGCGCAAGCAAAGGCCGACTATGTCGCGCAAGCGACCAAAGCCGTGAATGATGAAGTCATTCCCGGTTACGAAGCGATGATCGCCCTCTTCACGGAGCTGGCGGCGTCAGCGACGCATGACGCCGGCATCTGGCGCATTCCGGACGGCGACAAGATTTACGCCGCTGCGCTGCATTCGAATACGACCACCGATCTTTCCGCCGACGAAATTCACGAAATCGGGGTGTCCGAAGTCGCCCGCATCGAAGGCGAAATGGAAGCGATTTTGGTCTCTCAGGGCCTAACCGAAGGCGCAGTTTCCGACCGCGTAAAGCAATTGATGGCCGACCCGCAGCATGTCTTTCCAAATACGGATGAGGGCCGCCAACAGATGCTCGACTACCTCGTGCAGCTGAACACTGACGTGATGGCGAAGGCCGGGGATTATTTCATCACCCTGCCGCCGCAGCCGCTCGAAATTGTCCGCGTGCCGGAATATTCGCAGGATTCATCGCCGGGCGGCTATTACAACCCTCCGGCGCTCGACGGGTCGCGTCCCGGCCGGTTTTACATCAACCAGAAGAACACGGCAGACAATCCGCGCTGGACGCTTCCGACTTTGCTCTATCATGAAGGCGCGCCGGGACACCATTTCCAGCTCTCGGCGTCGCAGCTGATCAAGAACGTGCCGCTCCTTCGCAAAGTCTCGCCATTCAGCGCTTATTCAGAAGGATGGGCGCTTTATTCCGAACGGATCGCGAAGACCGACATGAACATGTACGCGACCGATCCGCTCGGCGATCTCGGCCGTCTGCAGGCGGAAATGTTCCGCGCGGTGCGGCTTGTTGTCGATACCGGCATGCACGCCAAACGCTGGTCGCGGGAACAGGCTATCGCCTACATGTTAGAGAAGACCGGCAACACCGAAGATGAAGTGACGCGTGAGATTGAGCGCTATGTCGTGTGGCCTGGTCAGGCGACCGCCTACAAGACCGGACAGCTTGCGATCTTGAGAATGCGCGCGCGGGCGGAAGCGGAACTTGGCGACGCCTTCGTGCTGAAAGAGTTCCATGAGCTCGTTCTCGGGAACGGCGCGATGCCGCTCGGCATTCTCGACAAAACGGTCGATGAGTGGATTGAACAAAAGAAGTCGGCCTAACTCGACTTAATAAAACAGGAATGGGCGGCGATTCTCCGCCCATTCCATTTCATCCTTAATCGTCAGCGCATCGAGGTCAGCGGGAGCAGCCGTTTGGTCATCGACCCACTCGCGCAAAACCGGCGAACCGTTGATGACATCGATCGCGAGTTTTCCGATTTCATATTCATAAGGAAAGTCTCGCCAAAGCGGATAACCGGGATAAAGCGACCGGATCGCCTTGAAGGCCAGCGCCTGAATACGCCATGGCTGGAACGCCGCGTGTTCATAGTTCGTTTCTGTATGAATCTGGACGCCCTGGCATAATTTTCCGACATGTTTGTGGAACGTCGGTTCGAACCAGCAATCGCGAAGGATGCAGCCGTTCAACCAATGCGGCGCAATCGCCTGCATTTTAGCGAAGACATCCTTCGCGTCTATGTCGGGCGCCCCGAAGAGTTCAAGCGGACGGGTCGTGCCGCGCCCTTCGGAGAGCGTCGTCCCTTCAAGCATCACCGTTCCGGCGTAGGCGCGGGCCATGAAGAGATTGGGCGCATTGGGGCTCGGATTGATCCATGTGCGCTCGCCAAGCGGCCATCCAAATCCGGGAGCCGCATCTGGTCGCCAGCCCTCCATCTCAATGACGCGATAATCGACATCGAGATTGAATGACTTGATGAACCAGCGCCCCATTTCGCCGAGCGTCATTCCGTGCCGCATGGGTATCGGACCCGCGCCGACGAAACTTTCCCAACCCCTGCGCAGCGTCAATCCCTCGATAGGACGTCCTACAGGATTGGGGCGATCGAGCACCCAGACCGCCTTCTTGTGTTTCGAGGCGGCTTCAAGAACGTAGAGCAGCGTCGTCACAAATGTGTAGATGCGGCATCCAAGGTCCTGGAGATCGACAAGCATCACATCGAATGTCGCCATCATGGCGTCAGTCGGCCGGCGGACCTCGCCGTAGAGACTGAATATCGGAATGCCATGGACCGGATCGTTGAAATCCGGAGATTCGACCATGTTATCCTGCTTGTCGCCGCGCAGGCCGTGCTGCGGACCGAACGCTGCGGTCAATTTGATGTCGCTGCACGCCGCAAGCGCGTCGAGCGAATGTGTGAGATCCTTCGTTACAGACGCAGGATGAGCAAGCAACGCAATGCGCCTGCCGGAGAGGGGCGCACGCAATGCCGGCTCCGCTAATAGACGATCAATGCCGAATTTCATCAGGATCAGTCTTTCGTTAGCGAATGGACGAAACAGTCTGGATGGTGAAAGTCAGGTTTTGCATCCGGATGGGCGAGCGCCCAGTAGGATTTCTCGCCGCTCGCATCAACAATGATCGCCGACAGTCCCATTCTCCACGGCGTCAGCGTGCCAATCCAGCCGAGATCGAGCGTGACGCGCATTACAAACAGAGCGCCGCTTTTTTCCCATTTTATTTCGGGCGGGGGACATTCGAGCGCGGCGCTCATGCCTTCTCGATAGGCGGCAAAGCCGTAAGCGGCCCATTGCGTCGAAGGTGAGAAATTGAACTCGAAATACGCCCCGCCAGCGGCGGGCGCGATGAATGCTTCAAAACAGGTTTGCCGCCAAAGTCCGTCGGTTCGAGCAGGAGCCAATGCAGAGGGGATGCTGGCCGCAGCAATATCGCCAGCGACTTCGTAGCGGACGGAGAATACGTCCGACCGGTCAAGGCGGACGTCCGCCTCAATCTGGCCAATCGGACGGTTCGGCGATTGCGGGTGAAGTTTTAGCGCGAGGCGCGTCATGAACAGGACCTTTAGGCGCGACCTTCACCGGATTCGACCGGTCTATGAATGGGCGGTCTTGGCGGCATTTGACCTCCGCCCGGGCCCGGCGTACAGAGCGCCCCTTCAATTCCTCTGGGTCGATAGCCATCTGCGGCGTGACCCCAAACGGATCCGACCATGCACGCAGTCCTGTTAACCGTTCATGCCCTGATTGTTTTAGCGCTGATTGGCTTTGTCCTTCTGCAACGATCGGAAGGCGGCGCGCTTGGAATGGGCGGCGGCGGGGGCGGCTTCATGACGAGCCGGGGCGCGGCGAATGTGCTGACCCGCACAACCTCAATTCTGGCGGCGCTTTTCTTTGCGACGTCGATACTCCTCGCAATTACGGCAGGCGGGACAGAGCGCGACACCGACATCATCGAGGATCTGACTGGCGAAGCGGTAACGGACCCGAGCGCCCCGATTTCGACCGAAGACCTTCTGAATACGCTGGGTTCGGGCTCGACCAGCCCGGCTGCAGAGCCTCCTGCCGAATCAGCGGCGCCGCCGACTTTGGAAGCCGCCCCGGTTCCTGGCGCCGAAACCGTCACGCCCGAAGCCGAAGCGTCGGCCGAAACGCCGGCTTCTGAAGAACCCCAGCAATAGATAATTTCTTCCGGCAAACAGGCGCTTACAGGTGTGTCCTGAGCGATTGATTGTCGCGGAAGACGGTCACGGGCGAGAAAGCTGTTTGCCCTTTTCAAACGCGGCGCTAAGACGGCCTTCCATGGCGCGGTACATCTTCATCACCGGCGGCGTGGTTTCCTCCCTTGGAAAAGGCGTTGCGGCGGCGGCTCTTGGAGCCCTCCTTCAGGCGCGCGGCTACAAGGTCCGCCTGAGGAAACTCGACCCCTATCTCAATGTCGATCCGGGCACGATGTCGCCCTATCAGCATGGGGAAGTCTTTGTGACCGACGATGGCGCGGAGACCGACCTCGATCTTGGCCATTATGAGCGGTTCACCGGCGTTTCCGCGTCGCAAGGCGACAACATTACAACCGGCAAGATCTATCAGGGGATTATCGAGCGCGAACGGCGGGGCGATTATCTCGGCGCCACCGTTCAGGTAATTCCGCACGTCACCGACGCGATAAAATCCTTCGTCACGTCTCCGGCGGGAGACGCCGATTTCGTAATTTGTGAAATCGGCGGCACGGTCGGCGATATCGAGGGTCTGCCGTTCTTCGAAGCGATCCGGCAACTCGGCAATGAATTGCCGCGCGGCGACGCAGTGTACGTTCACCTTACGTTGATGCCGTATATTCCGTCTGCGGGCGAGTTGAAGACCAAGCCGACCCAACATTCGGTGCGAGACCTCCGCGAGATCGGCATCCAACCTCACATATTGCTGGTGCGCGCCGATCGGCCGATACCGGAAGGCGAGCGGCGCAAGATTGCGCTGTTTTGCAATGTGCGGGCGTCAGCGGTGGTGCAGGCGCTCGATTGCCGGACGATCTACGAAGTGCCGCTCGCGTATCACAACGAGCGATTTGACGATGAAGTCCTTGCCGCGTTCGGAATAAACGAGCCGCCGGCGCTCAATCTTTCGCGCTGGGAAGAAGTGGTTCAGCGCATCACCAAGCCGGACGGCGAAACGCGCATTGCAGTCGTCGGCAAATATACGGTGCTCAAAGACGCCTACAAATCGCTCATTGAAGCGATCAATCATGGCGGCATCGCGAACAATGTCCGTGTTGAGATCAAATGGGTCGACGCCCGCGTCTTTGACGAAGAGGACAAGGCGATTTCGGAGCTTGAAGATGTCCACGGCATTCTGGTGCCGGGCGGCTTCGGCGAGAGCGGCGCTGAAGGAAAGATCAAGGCCGCGCGCTTTGCTCGCGAACGCGAGATACCTTATTTCGGCATTTGTTTCGGCATGCAGATGGCCGTCATCGAAGCCGCGCGCACGCTGCTGAATGAAAAGAATGCGACGTCATCCGAATTTGGGCCGGGCGGCAAGCCGATTGTCGGACTGATGACCGAGTGGGTGAAGGGCAACGACACAGAGCGCCGGTCAGCGAAGGGCGATCTTGGCGGGACGATGCGGCTTGGCGCTTATCCCGCGACCCTGAAAGCGGGCAGCCGCGTCGCGGAGATTTACGGAACAACGGAAATCTCAGAGCGTCATCGTCATCGCTTTGAGGTCGATATGTCGTGGGCTGAACGTCTTGCGGCTGTTGGCGTTACATTCTCCGGAACTTCTCCCGACGGGACGCTGCCGGAAATCATGGAAATCGCCGATCACCCCTGGTTCATCGGCGTCCAGTATCATCCGGAACTGAAATCGCGGCCGTTTGAGCCGCATCCGCTATTTGCCTCGTTCATCAAGGCGAGCGTCGAGCGGTCGCGCCTCGTTTGACGTCGCGGAGGCGCAATTGAATGAATGACGTTTTTCGCCCCCCCCAACCGCTCATCCCGGCGAAAGCCGGGATCCAGCGCGCGCTGAAATCGCGCAAACAAAAGACTCTGAACGCGCGGCTAAAGACTGGATCCCGGCTTTCGCCGGGATGAGCGGGGAAGGAATTCATCTTTGTCTGTATCTCTTGCCAGCAATACCGCGAGCGCTCTGCCGCTCGCGAAACTTGCTCTGACGGCGCACTGGCGCGTCTGGCAAACGCTCCGACGCAAAGACTAGTGCCCGGGCCGCCGCGACGCCACAATTTCGCCTTGCGGGCGGCGAATCCAATAAATTCGGGCTTGGCGACAATCGCCCGCTGTTGAGTGCGCATCGAGCCTTTAAAAACAGCCAAAGGAAGTGATCCGATGAAGACCCAAGCTCTAGGCCCAATTAGATTCGACCAGATCGTCCGCCTTACGATCGCCGGCGCCGCTGTTTGCGGCATGGCGCTCGCGACCCCTGCAATGGCGCGCGATTCATCCGACCGCGACGTCGTCATCAATATCGGCAAGGACGGCGACCTCCTGAAACAGCTCATTGAAATGGATGCCGAAGACATCGCTGACATGCGCGCGGAAATGGCCGAAGCGCGTGCAGACGTCGCCGAAGCGATCGGGGACATTGAGGACGCGCGCCAGGAGGTCAAGGGAATTCCGGGCGGCCGCCTTATTCTTCGAATCGCATTTGCGTCGGCGCGCGCAGGCGCCACGACAGCAGTCGAAGAAGCGCTCACTGACGCGCGCACTGAAATCGACAGAGCAGAACGCGATCTGAGGACCGCAGAAGTAAGCGAAGAAGAGCGGGTGGAGACGCAAGGCGCAATCGACGTGCTTCGCACCGAACTTGATTCGCTTGAGGATTCCTTAAACGAGCTTCTGTCGGCGATGAGCGCCTGAGAAATTCAAACCTGGAAAATTCAAAGCGCGGAGAGCAAACCTCTCCGCGCTTTTTTGCGCGCCGTGGCCCGTGTCAGTTTCACCGTGTTCGAGATTGACCGATCAACCGCGATCATTAAGCTTTGCAGAGAAGAGGCCGATCCAGCCGATTATTGACACTGCGCCGCCGATCGGCACCAGAATGATAATCGGCGGTCTAAGGCCCGTAAAAATGATGAAATAAAGCATTGCACAGGCAATCGCGGTCCCTGCGGCGATCAAGCTTGCGCAGATCCGCGCGCGGGTCGCGAAGGCCAAGATCATGAGCGCCAATCCCTGAATCGCCTGCCAGGCGCCGCCGACCTTGGCGAGATCAAGCGCATGGGCGTCGAGCGCGTCGCGCAGCGGGTGGAGCGTAAGGAACAAAATCGTCGCCCCGACCATTCCGTGGACTATGCCGGCGACCCACGCAAACCGCATAAAATTTCTCCATTGCCGTCATGCAAATTACCGCTTTCGCCGTGAACCGGGCAAGTCGTCGCCGGAACGGCCGACGGAAATCGATACACTGCGTTGAATGATTGAAAGCGGGAGCCCATTGCGCCGATAGTGCCGCGGACTTCGAAGGAGACCGAAATGGCAGGAATTCTTAAATGGATTGGCGCTGGCGCGTTCGCGGCGATTGCGCTGAGTGCGATCGCCATGCGGATTCCAGCCGTCGAAGACCGTCTCTTCGAAAGAGCTCTCGATATCGGCTTTTCCAAGCGTTCCGCCGCACTCTGGGAAAGCGACGGTCTCAACGTATTTTTTTGCGGCACCGGATCGCCATTGCCGTCGAAGAAAAGGGCGCAAAACTGCACAGCGGTTTTTGCGGGCGGACGATATTTTCTCGTCGATTCCGGCACCGGCAGCTGGGAGAATGTGCAGGGCGCAGGGATTCCGGGCGAACTTCTTGCCGGCGTTTTGCTCACTCATCTTCACTCTGATCATATCGGCGATATCGGCGAGGCGGACCTTGGCTCATGGGTTGGCGGGCGCGCCGCGCCGTTGGCGATATACGGGCCGACGGGCGTCGAGCGCATCGTCGGCGGGCTCAACGAGGAGTTCGCACTCGATCACACCTATCGGACGGCACACCATGGCAAAGGTGTCGCTGAACCGCGCACCGCCGGTCTTGCGGCTGTCGTCTTTGACGGTTCGGCGCCGACTGTCGTTCTCGACGAAGGCGGGCTGAAGGTGACGGCTTTTCCTGTGCTGCATAAGCCGGTCACGCCTGCGGTCGGATACCGGTTCGATTATCAGGGGCGAAGCGTCGTTATTTCTGGCGATACGACCTATTCGCCGGGCCTTATCGAGGCTGCAAGGGATGCCGATCTCCTCATTCACGAAGCGCAGGCGAACCATATGCTTGCGAAAATGCAGGCCGCGTCGGCAAAGGCCGGGAACGCCCGTGTCGCCAAAATTTTTGGCGATATTCCAGATTATCATACGAGTCCGGAAGAAGCGGCGCGCGCGGCGAACGAGGCGGGCGCTGACTGGCTTCTTCTGTCGCATCTGACGCCGGCGCCCGATAATGCAATCGCAAAGCGCATTTTCATGCGTGGCGTTTCGAAGGTGAGAAAATCCAACGTTCGAATGGCTGAAGATGGTTTGGCGGTGATGCTCCCGGCAAGCGGCGGCGTCGCTTTCGCGTCCTACTGAGAAAGAGAGACCACAATGTATAAATCGGTGCTTGTCACCGGCGCATCGAGCGGCATCGGCGAAGCTACGGCGCTTCATCTGGCGCACAAGGGTTTCAAAGTTTTCGCCGGCGCGCGGCGTCTCGACAAACTGACGACGCTGGCCGCATTGGGCGGCGATCGCATTTCGCCCATACTACTTGATGTGACCGATGGGGCGTCGATTGCGTCGGCGATGGCGGAAATTTCAAGATCTGGCGCGCCGCTCTTTGGGCTGGTCAACAATGCGGGGATTTCAGTGACGGGCCCCGTTGAAGAAGTGAAATTGACCGAATGGCGGAGGCAGTTCGAGACGAATGTTTTCGGCGCCGTCGCCATGGCGCAGGCGGTGTTGCCGCAAATGCGTGCGGCTGGCGAAGGGCGCATCGTCAATATCGGTTCTGTCGCCGGGCGCATTGTCGCGCCGTTCATGGGCGCGTATGGCGCCTCAAAACATGCGCTTGAGGGATTGAACGATGCGCTCCGCCGTGAAACGCGCCAATTTGGAATAAAGGTCAGCCTTGTTCGTCCGGGGTTCATCAACACGCCCTTCGGAGAGCAGGAACAGGAAGGATTTGGGCGCGTCGCTGAAGGCGGCGGGCCGTATGCGAAAATGGCCGCCGCCTTCAAAGCCTGGCATGCGGAGGGTCATCCGTCCGGCGCATCGCCGAACGAAGCGGCGGATATTGTTTTTCATGCGCTTACCGCGTCAAGACCCCACTCGCGTTACACGGCGCCGATGCGCTATATCGGGGCGATCATTATGCGCAACACCATGCCTTCATTCGTCACCGATCGCGTGTTCGAACGCGTGACGGGTCTCGACAGACTTTAGCAGGAGCGACCATGAGTAAACATATCGACCCGCGCCGCGACCAATTCGCCGCCTTCGCCAAATTGCCGGACGAAAGTCCGATCTTAATGCTCAATCTCATTCGCCTACGGAAGAATGCGAAATACGAGGATGGCCGTGAAGCGACCGGCGCTGAAGCATATGCGGAGTACGGTCGAATGAGCGAACCCTTCTTCAAGGGCGTCGGCGGCAAGATCGTCTGGTCGGGAAAGCCGCAGGCCGTGCTGATCGGACCGGACGACGAGCACTGGGATCTGGCGTTCATCGCCGAATATCCGAGCGCTGCGGCCTTCATCGAAATGGTCAAAAATCCGGGCTATCAGGCGATCGTGCATCATCGGCAGGCGGCGGTGAAAACATCGCGCCTGATCAGAATGAAGCCCGGCTCGCCTGGAAAGTTGTTCGGATAGTGCGCGGCGCAGGACAGGCGCGAGATCATTAACCCACACCTTGCTCAGCGCGCCCCTCGCCACGGCTTCAAAAGGGGGCCGGGCCCGCCTGCCGGATTAGGGTCCGGGCCTTGTTCCTGCGCCCTGATTGCGGCTAGTTAGCCAGCGGCGGTCCGACCTTCCCCCGGCCGAAGATTTTGCAAGGATTTTCAATGCCGACCCCGATCCTGATGCCCGCATTGTCCCCCACCATGGAAGAGGGGACGCTCGCAAAATGGAAAGTGAAAGAGGGAGACAAAGTCTCCTCCGGGGATGTGATCGCCGAAATTGAAACCGACAAGGCGACGATGGAAGTCGAGGCGGTCGACGAGGGGATTCTCGGAAAGATCCTCATTCCCGCCGGCACCGAGAACGTAAAGGTCAACGAAACGATTGCGATCCTTCTCGCCGATGGCGAAAGCGTCGGCGATACGAAGCCGAACGGCAAGACATCCTTGAAGACGCCCGCTGCGCGGGTTCCTCAAGCTGAGGACCGGGGCTTACCGCAACAGGAGATCCCTCATCCTGAGGTGCGCCCGCAGGGCGCCTCGAATGATCGGCCGCAAGCTCGGGCGGCGAACGACCCAGATCTCCCCGCCGGCGTCGAAATGATTCCGACGACGATCCGCGACGCGCTTCGCGATGCGATGGCGGAAGAAATGCGGCGTGATCCGGATGTGTTTTTGATGGGCGAGGAAGTCGCCCAGTATCAAGGCGCATACAAAGTGTCGCGCGGCCTTCTCGACGAATTCGGACCAGACCGCGTCATCGATACGCCGATCACGGAATATGGATTTGCAGGCCTTGGCGTCGGCGCTGCGTTCGCCGGATTGAAACCGATCGTCGAATTCATGACGTGGAACTTCGCGATGCAGGCGATCGACCACATCATTAATTCGGCGGCCAAGACGCGCTATATGTCGGGCGGCCAGATGGGTTCGCAGATCGTATTTCGCGGGCCCAACGCCGCAGCAAGCCGCGTCGCCGCCCAGCACAGTCAGGATTACGCCGGCTGGTATTCGAATATTCCGGGCCTCATCGTCATCGCGCCCTTTACGGCGGCGGATGCCAAAGGGCTCTTAAAAGCTGCAATCCGCGATCCAAATCCCGTCGTCTTTCTCGAACACGAACTTCTCTACGGCGATATGATGGACGTGCCGAAGGTCGACGACTGGATCGTGCCGATCGGCAAAGCGCGGGTCGCGCGCGAGGGCGCCGATGTCACCATCGTCTCCTATTCGCGCGGCGTTAAATTCGCGCTCGAAGCCGCCGGCAAACTCGCCGACGAAGGAATCTCGGCGGAGGTCATCGACCTTAGAACGCTGCGCCCGATGGATACGGCGACGGTCATCGCGTCGGTGAAGAAGACCAACCGTGTCGTGACCGTCGAAGAAGGATGGGCCCCCTGCGGCGTCGGCGCCGAGATCGGCTGGCAGGTGACGCAGCACGCCTTCGATTATCTCGACGCGCCGCCTGCGCGCGTGACGCAGGAAGACGTGCCGCTTCCCTATGCGGCGAACCTGGAAGTGCTGAGCCTTCCGAACGCGGAGAAGATCGTGCGCGCGGTGAAGGCCGTGATGTATAGGGAATGATCAAGAGGGGGGGGATGGCATTGCGTTTCTATTTGACAACAAATGGCAGGATTTCGCGAAAGGCGAATTGGCTTGCGGTGATTTTGCCATTGGTTCTCGTGACGGCGGCGACTGGTATCGCAGACTCTCTTTTCTTCTCAAAGTCGGAGCTGATTTTTCTTGGTCAGGTGTATTCGCCAATCAGCGCGGTCGTCACCGCTCTAGTCGCATGGCCAAGCATAGCTACTTCGATTCGGCGATTTCATGATCTCAACATGACGGGCTGGTGGGCGGCGCTGATGATTCCGCTTTATTGGCTGCCTGATTTCACCGCGTACTTCAATAAATCCCTCGTCGAACAAGCTGTCATCATTGGATGGGCGATTTGCGCCTTTGTTTGCGTGCTTCTTGGGCTCGCACAACTTTTCGTACGCGGCACAATTGGGCCAAATAGATTTGGACATGATCCAATCGAGTCCAATTAGATGCTCTATTCCGGCCAATGCCATTGCGGGAAACTGAAAGCGTCCTTTGAGACGCGAAAGTCGCCGCAGCAGCTTGGCGTCAGAACCTGTCAGTGCGATTTCTGCCGCCGCGTCGGCGCGATCAATATTTCGGACGAAGAGGGTGAGGTTGTCGTTGACGCAAAAGCTGACGATGTCGTGCGTTATCGATTCGCGCTGCGCACAGCCGATTTCCTTATCTGCCGCCATTGCGGGGTCTATATCGCAGCGGTGACAGGTGAGGGCGCAAACATCCGCTCGACCGTCAACGTCGCGGGCCTTCGTATGGTTGAGTTTCTCTCGGTTGAGGAAGCGCCGATGCAATACGGCGCGGAGACTGCCGAAACGCGAGTATCGCGGCGCGCCGTCAAATGGACGCCGACTCGGTTTACGGACGCCGCTCTTGCCGCTTCGTATTTCGGTCCGCATTGAATGTTGAGGGAATGAATCTGCTGCTCGATCCGCTCATCTGCGCTAAAACCGGACGATCGCCTGTCACCCTGGTCGTCATTCCGGGGCCGCCGAAGGCGGAACCCGGAATCCATGGCTCAGCTTTCGCGCGCGGAAAGATGGACCCCGGGTTCGCGACTGCGTCGCGCCCCGGGGTGACGCAAGCCATGTGCGACCTCCCGGCTTTCGCGAGAATGAGCGGCGTGTATGATGCTGCGGCCAAATCAACTGACAAACGGAAACGCCCATGCCGACGCCAATCCTGATGCCTGCGCTTTCTCCGACGATGGAAGAGGGAACGCTCGCCAAGTGGAACGTAAAGGAGGGGGACAAGGTCACCTCCGGCGACATCATCGCTGAAATCGAAACCGACAAGGCGACGATGGAAGTCGAAGCGGTCGATGAAGGCATTGTCGGTAAAATCGTCATCCCGGCTGGCACGGAAAATGTGAAGGTCAACGCGACGATTGCGATACTTCTCGGCGACGGGGAGAGCGCTTCATCCTTCGAGGCCGCGCCAAAGGGCGCGGCTCCTCAGGATGAGGGACGGAGTGCGTCGCAGTCAAAGAGTGAGGGTCTACAGGGCGCTGAAAAACTGTCGCTGCAAATTGCAGATACTCATCCTGAGGCGCCAGTGGAGCGAACCTCAAAGGATGTGCGGCAGGCGAACGGCCGCATTCATGCGTCGCCGCTTGCAAAGCGCCTCGCAAAAAATTCCGGGCTGGACCTGTCATCGATCGCTGGAACGGGTCCGCATGGGCGCATCGTAAAGCGCGATATTGAAGCGGCGCCCAAGAGCAGCGTCGCTAAGGCCGCGCCTGCTGCAACGCCGTTTGCGCCTTCGCCCGCCTCGGTCGATCCGCGCCTCTATCCGGCCGACAGCTATACGGCGGTCAAGCTCGACGGCATGCGCAAAGTGATCGCGCGGCGGTTGACGCAATCCTTCAACAATGAAGTCCCGCATTTTCCGCTCAATATCGACATCGAGCTGACGAAACTTCTAGAAGCGCGCGCGGCGCTGAACGCTGCGTCGCCAAAGGATGGCGAGGGCGCCTACAAGCTTTCCGTCAATGATTTTGTCCTCAAGGCTTCGGCGATGGCGCTGAAGAAGGTTCCAAACGCCAATGCAACCTATACGGATGAGGCGATCTTGCTGCACAAGCACGCCGATATCGGCGTCGCGGTTTCAATCGACGGCGGGCTTATCACGCCGATCGTCTGGAAGGCGGAAACGAAGGGCCTGAAACAGATTTCCGCCGAAGTGAAGGACATGGCGGCGCGCGCCCGCGCGAAAAAGCTAAAGCCCGAGGAATATCAGGGCGGCACGTTTTCTGTCTCCAACCTCGGAATGTTCGGGATCACGTCCTTCGCCTCGATCGTCAACCAGCCGCATGGGGCGATCATGTCGGTCGGCGCGGGCGAAGAACGCGCGGTCGTTCGCGGCGGACAGATTGTCATTCGCACCATGATGACGGTGACGTTGACCTGCGATCACCGCGTCGTCGACGGCGCGGTCGGCGCGGAATTCCTTGGCGCATTCAAGCAGTTTATCGAGGAACCGGCGTCGATGCTGCTATAAGGAGCAGGGATGTCATGAAGCAGAAACCAAGCATGCGTCTTTCGCTGATGTTCGCCGCGATCATGGCGCTCGCTGCGCCGGCGAACGCTGCGACACTGGAAGTGTCGCCGATTCAGCTAGGCGATCGCCACTGCACGGAGGTCTGGAGCAAGCCGCCCCAATCGGAGCCGCGTAACAAGATATACGTGACGACTGACCTCAGCGATGCGGGCCGGGACAGTCTCAAAGCGGCATGCGCAGCGCGCGGCGGGGTTTATTCTCCGGGCAAATGTCCAAGGCAGGATATTGTGCTTGTTTGTCAGGCGCAGTCGCGGAATGCGGTGACAAACGTCATCCTCTATCAAGGATCGGCGGATGAGGGCGCGCTTGCGGCGGCGTGTCCTTCAGGAAGCCGATTTTCAGGGAAAGGCGCGTGGTATGCGCTGCGCACCCGGCCGGGCCGCCAAATATGGGCGTCTTGCACCGTACCGTGACGCAGACCGACAAAACCCTAACGCCGCGCCAGTTGCGCGAAATGGATTATCATCGCGACTACGCGGCGCGAAAAGGGGCGGAGCGGCTCAGTCCTGTCAATTTCGATGTGATCGAGGACGGTAAGCGCCGCCCGCAGAACGCCTTCTGGTCCGCCTATGACCGCATTCTTGCGCGCGACATCAAAGGCAGCCGCGTCCTCGTGCCGGGTTGCGGCTTTGGCGAAGATGCGATCCGGCTTGCGCGCCTCGGCGCCAAAGTAGAGGCCTTCGACATTTCACCCGATGTTCTCGAAGTGGCGCGCCGCCGCTGCGCCGAGTTCGGCTATAGCGGCGTCAATTTCAGCGTTATGCCGTGCGAGGCGCTGAATTTTCCGGATAATTCCTTCGATCTCGTCTTCTACATCGACATTTTGCACCACGTCGATATCCCAAAATCGGTCGCCGAGATTGTGCGCGTGCTGAAACCCGGCGGGCGCATTGTCGGCAATGAACTTTATACCCACGGTTTCGTCCAGAAACACATTCGGGAGAGCTGGTTGGTCGAAAAGTTCCTGTATGGCGCGATGAAGAAATTCATCTATGGCGACGACAAACCATACATCACGGCGGACGAGCACAAGATCGACGAAGCGGAATTTGCAAACATTGAATCTGCTTGCGCCGAATTCGAGACCGACTGGTTTAACGCCTTTGTCGGCCGTGTGATTCCAGACCGCATTCCGCTGGCTTCGAAGATCGACCGGTCGGTCATGAAATTGCTGGCGAAGGGCGGCCGCTTTGCGGCGGGGCGCGTCGTGTTTGAAGGCGTAGTCTCCAAGTCGTGACGGGCGCAGCTTTTTCCGCAGTTGGCGCGGGCCAGGCGATTACCGGCGCAAACGCTCGCGCGTGAAGGCCTGCGGCATCCACGCGGAGAAAAAAATATTCACTTGTCAAAGAGCCGCGCCGCGCAAACCTGACGATCTGCGCGACCGACCGGATATGGGCGCGCAGCGCGGCCGTTCAAGCGTTCATTTTGGAGAAAATGCGAAGCGAAATTCGCTCATTTGGCGAATGAGAGTCAGCGCGCGTTTGCACGCTTTTGCGGCGCCGGCGCTTCTTCATCCCCGGAATGGTCGTAATCTGAAACGCGCAGCCGCTTTGCAATCCACTCAGGCAGCCGCTTTTCGAGTCCGTGCATCGCTTTGTCGAACCAGCGCCAGCGCTTGCGCAGCCATCTGACCTCCGCGGGAGCCACCGATGCGAACAGCAAAAATCCAACTGCGACGATTACGAAGCCGAACGGGATCGGGGATATTGTGACGATAAGACCGAAGCCGATCAAAAGCAGCGCGAATGCCGTGACGGCGATACGAAACACGATCATTTTACAGCTTCCTGTGATTTTGCCGGCGCGGTTTCCGCTTCGACTGAGCGGACGCTCTGCGGCCCGCGTTTGCCCACCAGCCTAACCAGCTGATCGAACCAGCGCCAGCGTTTGCGCATCCGACGGATGGCCGGGCGTGCTGCCGGGTTTGCAGCGGCGATCAACAATACGCCCATAATGACGAGCGGGGCGCCGGCGGGAAGGGGCGAAAAAGCTGCAATCATGCCATAGGCGAACAGCACGAAGCCGACGAGCGACGTTGCGATGCGCGCGGCGATCACCCGTAGCGAAAAACTGTGCCGCGCCATCGAAATAAACTCCCGCTTCTATCCTAGCGTAGCTTGCGGGGAAGGCGAAATCGCAGCCCTCCGGTCAGCAACCCGCTTCGCCAAGGCCAGGATTGAGACGCCCCAGTTCATCCGCGAACCGCAAGGACAGGTCGGCTGCGCCGGCGGCATTGGCGTGCGTCGCGTCAAGCCATTTCGAATGGTCGTTGGCGATGGCGCCCCCAAGATCGATGAAAGGCGCTTCGAGACCGAGATCCGTTTTGATCGCGTCCGGCATAACAGGCGCGCGCCAGGCGGGGAGATAAACATAGGCGACGTCTCGTTCGCGTTCTGCGGCAAGCATTTCGATCTTCTTCAGATAGGTACGCGAGAAGCGATATTCGAGCGGGCGCAGCGCCTTAGGAAGCCTCAACGAGGATGTGTCATCTTCGCGGGCGCCGAGCGCGGCATCGAGATCGCTTTCTGACAACTTCACGTCACGGAAGACCACACGGCCGTCGAGCAGGGGAAGCGTAAGGGTGCGATCGAGGTCATGGCCCTGATAGAGGGCTGGATCGAATGTCGTGCGGACTGCGGCGCGACCGGTCAGCGTCTTGAACCAGAGCAGCGCCTGGCGCCCGGGAAGGCGCGCGAGATCGGAGAAGTAGTTGAGGTTTATAAGCAAAGGCGCGGTCAAAACGTCGCTTGCGTCGGCGAGTTCGATAAAGGCGTAGTGCGGAAGCCGCGTCTCGACTTCATTGAGTTCGATGATCGTAATGGCCGGCGCTTTCGTCCGCATCGCTTCTTTCGCGATGACGTAATGCATGTTGCGGCCCGTGACGGGGAGGGCAAGGTTTGCGACGCGAATCCGGCGGCCCGTCGCCCTGCAATAGGCGGCTTCAATCTCAGGGCCGGAAAGTCCGCCCGCCATGCGCGACGTGCCGATCAGCGCAACGTCGATGCGCGCCGGATCGAAGTGCAGGCGCTCAAAGATCCAGTCGGCCTTCCGCGTTGTTCCGGAATTGTGTTCCTGCCAGCGGTAATAGGGGTTCTGCGGCGCGACGATGCTGACGCCAAGAAGGCTTAGCGTAAAGATGAACGCTGCAAAGGCGAATGCGGACGGCGATAAGCTCTTTTCCATCGCCGCCTCAGAAATTGAAGTAGATGAAAATGGCGGGCCGCCACGCGACAGCTATTCCCGCCGCGAGCATGATCGCGGTCGCAGCCGCCGCCATCGGCGTTGGTTTAAGAATGCGTGCGCTGGCGGAAGCCTCCTTGGGGAACGGCTTGTCCAGCGCGTCGACATAACCTGCGACTTCAAGACTGTTCGGCGCAAAAAGCGCCAGCGCAGAGGCGAACGCCATCAGCGCGACAACATAGGGATCGGGCGAAAAAACTCCGACAGGCTCGGCAAGGCCGCCAAAGATTGCATGGGCCGTACTGACGCTGTCGGCTCGGAAATAAACCCAGGCGATCATCACGGCGCCGAGCAGGGCGGCCTGTTTGATGGCGGATGAAACCGGTCCCTGCATCCGGTCGAGCTGCGGCGCCCACAACCGAGCTGCATGATTTGCTGTGATCAGCGACGCGTGGATTGCGCCCCATATGACGAATGTCCACGCAGCGCCGTGCCAGACCCCGCCGATCAGCATGGTGAGAAATATGTTCCTGAGACGGAAGAACTCGCCGCCCTTGTTGCCGCCAAGCGGAATGTACACATAATCGCGCAAGAATGCGGAAAGCGTCATGTGCCAGCGCCGCCAGAACTCGATGATCGACTTCGACCGGTAGGGCGAGTTGAAGTTGACGGGCAGGCGGACGCCGAGCATCAGGCCAAGCCCGATCGCCATGTCGCAATAGCCGGAAAAGTCGAAATAGATCTGTAGCGTGTAGCCGACCATCGCCATCCACGCAGCCGCTGCGCTGAGCGGATCGCCGGCGGCGGCTGACGCCCAGATAGGGTCGATCGCCCGCGCGATAGGATCCGCGATCAGCGTTTTCTTGGCGAGCCCCATCGCGAAGATCATAACGCCATAAGGAATATAGCTGGCATTGACGCCGCGCTCCGCCAGCGAAGCAAATTGCGGGCGCGTGTAGCGGTGGTGAACGATCGGACCTGCAATCAATTGCGGGAAGAAGCTCACAAACAAAGTGAAGTCGCGAAAACTCTTTTCGCCATCCTTCGTTTTGTAGCAATCGACGAGATAGGCGATTTGCTGGAAGGTGAAGAACGAAATTCCGAGCGGCAGAATGATATTTTGCATCGTCCAGCCGGCGCCCGCGAGTGCGGCGATGTTTGATCCTGCAAAGTCGAGATATTTGAACCCGAAAATCAGCGCGAGATTTCCGATGACGCCGGCGATCATCGCGGCGCGCCTTGCTCCGTCCGGCGCAGAGGACGCTGCATACCGCCCGCACGCGTAATTGGCCGCGATCGAGGCGACCAGCAGTGTGAGATGGGCGATGCTCCACGCGCCATAGAATGCGAACGACGCAACAAGCAGGAAGGTGACGGAAAGACGACGCAGCCCCGCAGCGCGCAGGGCGTAAAATCCCAGGAGCGTAAGCGGGAGAAAAACCAGCAAAAAGGAATAGGAACTAAATACCATGCGCCTGTTTGCGGGCCCCCTGAATAGCCGCCCGCAATCGCGACCTTCATGGTGAAGATTTCCTTTTCGGTTAAATCCCCGGGGACAGCCCGCGCCGGCAAAGAAAAAGCCCCGCAGGATGCCTGCGGGGCTTTCATTCGTTAATCGAAATTAACCGGTTAGAACTTCATCGAAGCTGAAACGCCCCAGATGCGCGGCTCGTTGACGAAGCCGGTCAGGTTATTGAAGTCGATTGCGCCCTTGACGTTTTCCGCATCGAGAATGTTGCGGGCGAAGAGGGCGACGTCGACCTTGCCGTCGTTGAACATGTAGCCGAAGCGCGCGCCGCCTTCGATGTTGCCGCTCGTGTTGAATTCGGCCGACTCATAGAGGAAGAGGTTGGTTTTGCCCTGTCCCGCCCAATCGGTGAAGAAGTAGAGTTCATCGCTGTCGCCGCCGACCGGCATTGCAAGGCGCGTGGTGACGTTCCACGTCCATTTTGGAGCCTGCGGGAAGGGATTGCCGGTGATGACCGCGTTGCCCATCATGTCGATCGGGTCGGTGACGGTGCATCCGCCGCCGCACGGCGCGACGGCAAGGCCGGGTTCGGTGATCTCGGTGTCGTTGTAGCTGAGGCCGCCGGTGACGAGGAAATTGTCGGACAGCAGCCATTCGAGGTCGGCTTCAAAGCCCCAGGCTTCGCCATCTGCGTTGACGAGCTGGTTGAAGTTGCCAAGTCCGCCGATCGCCGAGAACTGGAGATTGTTCGCATCGTAGTAGAAGCCAGTCGCGTTGAAGCGCATCCGGTTGTTGAAGAGTTCGGACTTGATGCCGGCTTCAAAGGACTGGATCGTTTCCGATGTCGCTGTTGTCGGTGAGCCGAAAAACGCGACGTCCCGTCCCTGAATGGTCGGCGCCCGGAAGCCGCGCGCGACGCGGGCGTAGAAATTGACCGAATCCGAGGCTTTGAATGTCAGCGCTGCGTCCCAGCTGACTTTTTCATCCGAAACTGAAACCGGCGCGACGGGGAAGTTCGTCACGACGCCGGTGAAGTCCTTGTCGTCTTCGGTGTAGCGAACGCCGCCGGTGAGGATGACGCTTTCCGAAAGATCGAAGCTGCCCTGCGCAAAGACCGCCCAGCTCTGGTTGTCGTGGCGAACGGTGGTCGCTGCGACGAAGAACGGGTTGGTCGTGATCGTCAGGTCGCTGTCGAAATAGAAGAACCCGGTCTGCCAGTTGAAGGCGCCGTCATAGTCGCTGGCGAGGCGAATTTCCTGCGTGAACTGGTCGAGGTTGTCGACCGAGTCGAGCGTGTCGGACGGGAAGGGGATCGGTCCGGGGAACGAGCTGTCCGGCAGGAAGAGCGCGCCCGAGCCGCCGTCGATATCGCCCCGGCCCGAGCCGTTGGCGGTTTCAAAAGCGGTGATCGAGGTCAGCACCGCGCCGCCGAAGTCGAGCGCGAGTTTCGCCGATCCGCCGTAATTTGTGTAGTGCTGGCGGTTGCCGGCGCCGCCGTCATACCAGACAGTGCCGCGATCGAAATTGCCGTTGAGATCGTTGCTGCCCGGCGAAAAGATGTTCGCGCGGAACATTTCCGACGTCGCGTCGAGATCGCGGGCGTGAACGTTGAGGAGCGCCGAGAACACCTCGCCCGGCGTCCAGTTCAGCTGAATGCGGCCAGCGAGATCTTCAAAGTCGCCATAGACATCCTCGCGCGCATCAAAGCCGTTTTGGATGACGCCGCCATTGTCGATCCACTTGCTGCGGTTCTGGTAGAGGATCGAAACGCGGTAGCCGAGATCGTCGGTCAACGGGCCGCCGACGGCGCCTTCGACCTTCGCGGTTCCAAGATTTCCATAAACGCCTGAAATGAAGCCTTCGGTTTCGTCGGTCGGCTTGGCCGAGTCGAATTTCACGATGCCGGCCGGCGTGTTGCGGCCGAACAGCGTTCCTTGCGGTCCGCGCAGAACTTCGACGGCGGCAAGGTCAAACAGCGGGAAGGATTTCAGCGTGACGTTTTCCATCACCACGTCGTCCATGATGATCGACACGGGCTGCGAGGCCGCGAGGTCGAAATCGGTGTTGCCAAGGCCGCGAATATAGAAACGCGGCGCGATGCGGCCGTTCGACGATTCGGCGTAAAGGCCGGGGACGCGGGTCGCGAGCGCGCGGATATCTTCCGCGCCCGCCAAAATCGCCGCGAGCCGGTCTGGCGGCATCGTCGTCACCGAAATCGGCACTTCCTGCTGATTTTCTTCTCGGCGCTGGGCCGTGACCGTGATTTCGTCGAGGCCTTCGCGAGCGGCCGGCGCATCCTGCGCCAGCGCCGGAGA